>CAZVKZ010000119.1:0-5046 GCA_964627775.1 uncultured Candidatus Bathyarchaeia archaeon
GTCGTTTTTGAAAATTCAGCTTGTGCGAATTAGCTCTGGTGATTTATTAAGATCTCGGCGTGACTCAGTCGGTCAGTGCTCTATGATGGTGTCTGAGTGAATGCCCGCACGTTGTTATCAAACGCTTTCCATTATTTTAGAAACTCTTATACTCTTATCATAGCAGATCTAGCTTGAGGCTTTCACGGTGACTGCTTCTTTTGGAATGAAATGCACAGCCAATCGTTCCTATGTGAAGGCTAATGCGGGCGGGGTGGTGTTTGTAGCAGTAGACTTGACGCCACCCCATGTTGTGAGCGCTTATAGACAGGATATGAATGTCTCTCTTGCTGTTGACTGCAGTGGTTCGATGTCAGGGCAGAAATTAGCCCAAGCAAAAGACTCAGCCCTAGCATTGAGCCAACAACTAGGTCCAAACGACATCATCTCCATTGTATCCTTTGAGAGTCACGCGAAGGTCGGGTTGAAGGCAACGGAAGCCTCTGATTCCTCGGCCATACATAGGGCTATCGAGAAGATTACATTGGGAGGGGGCACGAACATGTATGGCGGTCTTGAGCTATCATACAAAGAGACGCTCAAGAATTCCGGCAACGCTGGAACCGTTAGCAGGATTCTACTGTTAACAGACGGCCAGCCTACTGAGGGAAAAACACGCGAGGATGATTTTGTCAGACTTGCGGAGAAGATCAGGGTTAGCGGGATCACGGTGACAACTTTGGGTATCGGCAACGACTATAATGACGCTTTGCTAACTAAGATTGCTCAAACTGGCGGTGGACTCTGGTACCACATAAGAGATCCCAGTAGGGATCTTGGAGAGATCTTCAGGGAACAAGTTACCCAGATGATAGGAACCCTTGTCAGGAATCCTGTCCTGAAGGTGTCGCTCATGCCTGGGGCAGAGTTCTCACAGGTTTTCGCTGTCAAACCGATGTTGACGCAACTGCCAAACCCCCCCGGCGTTAACAACCAATACCAAATTGCAGTCAAAGATCTCATCTCAGGCCAAGATCAGAATCTCGTATTCAAAATAAGATTTCCTCCAAGACAAGTGGGGCTATTCAGGCTGATCCGCGCGGAGCTGCAGAATACAGCCCAGGATCTTACGGTAACATACACAGGAGATCCGAAGCTGTATGAGCCTGAATCAGATCCTTATCCGCGAACTCTGCTCAGACTAAGTGAGGCAACTGTAGTTATGAGAAGCGGGATTGCGAGCAACGACCTGACGGTTGCTCGAAACGCCGAAACGATATTGAGAGAAATCACTGCTGATGGGAAACTGTCAACCGTTGTGAAGAAGAATCCAGTAGTTGGTGACGTGTTGACAGTATTGCAGGGAACCAAGCTCAAGATGAGTAAAGGTCCAATCAGCGAGTCTGACAAGAAACAGATGATGCAGGAATCAACTTTTATAGGAAAGAAGAAGACAGAGACAGTGAGTTGATGGGCACTGGTCAACTGTCCTTCATGTAACATGCCGGTTAGACCTGGAGACGCATACTGTGAGAACTGTGGTGCAGCTGTGAGCCAACCTGCTCAACCTGCCGCTCAGCCGCCAAGCCCAACTCCGGGGAAGATCATTTGTGAGGGTTGCGGTGAAGAGAACATGCCCGACGCGCAGGTCTGCAAGAAATGCGGAAAACAGTTGGCTGCGCCAGCGGCTGCTCCAACTCCCCCTCCAGCCGCACCCGCTCAAAGAGGTTACCTGACGCTCCCGGATGGTTCACAGATTGAAATTACTCTCTCCCAGAGAGCTATTGGCAGAGTTGATCTCGCCAAATTTGTAACGCAGCCCGATGAGCTTAACCAGATATCAAGGGCTCACGCAACTGTCTGGTCCGAACCTACACCAGATGGACAGGCTAAGTTCTTCATTGAGGATGGTGTGACAAATGTTCAGAACAAAGCTAGTCTAAACGGTACTGCACTTTTGAGAGGTGGAGATAGGGAAGAGATTAAAGAGAAGGGTAAACGTGAACTCCAGAACGGCGACGAGATCGAAATAGCAGAATTGATCAAGCTGAAAATCAGTATCCAATAATTCGTAATCTAGTGCATGGATGTGCCTTTGTCTTCAGGCCGCTTCGTCATAGGAAACAAGAATCTATACAGAATAGAACGCGTGATCACGGCGGGAGGCATGGGTTACGTTTACGCAGCTAGATCCAACTCCGGGGAGGAAGTCATTGTCAAGACACCCCGATTCTACGGAGACAGACTCGATCAAGTGAGGCTTGAACGGCTCAGGACAGAAGCAAGAATACTGAGCGTCCTAAACCACCGGAATATTGTCCGGTACGTTGACCATCGAGATGACGGATGGGGATTCTACCTTGTCACAGAGATGATCCGCGGCCAAACCATGAAACAGATGTACCTAGGACGACCTGCTTCTGAATCGACTGTAGAGAAATATGCTCTGACTCTTCTCGAAACCCTAAGATACTTACACGGACACCAAATTGTACATCGCGACATCAATCCTAAGAACCTGATTTTGGAACCCTACAGGCAACTGGTCCTAGTCGATTTCGGAGCAGCCAAACAAGGATACGGCCAAGCAACAGGACTCGGCAAATATCAAGGCACTGAATGCTGGTCGGCTCCTGAACAGTTCACTACAGGGCTGGTTAGCGTTTGCAATGATATCTATGCTGTTGGGTCGACCATGTTCTTTCTGCTCACGGGTGAGGAACCAAGGAAATACCTGATGGACCGAAAGATTTTGACTAGGCTACCGCACCAGATCAACCCCTCTGTGAGCCGTGAGCTATCCAGAATTGTCAAGATCGCCATGGACCCTAACCCTTCAGAAAGGTTTCAAACAGCAGATGAGATGATAAGCCTGATCAAGAATGGGCATATGGCTTCCTTCGGTGAACCGCACATAGTATTTCAAAATAGGAGATATGAGGTTAAAGGAGATCTGGAGATAGGACGGGCACACAAATGTGATTCCGACTGCAGCTCGAAGGGTTTTCATACTCCACCCGATCTTTCCGTAAGCGACCCTCGCAATTACATTGAACGACACCATGCAAGGCTCTTCATTGATCGTTCTGGAGCATGTTGGATCGAAGATCTTGGCAGCCTGAATTGCGCAGCAATCTCACGCGATGGTGGAAGAACTTTCAAGACGATACCAAGAAATGGTAGGAGTCGGCTTCATGATGGAGACACTGTGGCGATTGTCTACAGTGATCGCTGGGGAGCCTACATGACCTTCATCTTCAGGACGATGTAAGCAAGTGAGCAGGAATAACTCTATAGAAAATGTGAACACTATTCCGAAGAGGTCGCCTTTACAAGAGGCTGTTGGAGAAGCCCTTGGACAAGTGAAAGAGATAACAGAAACAGCCGCTCGCTCCGAAAAAAGGATCGGCTTTGCCACCCATGTGGGTATGCGGCGGCAACTCAATGAAGACAGCATGGCATCTATGGAGGTTACGGCGGCATACGAATCGAAGACAAGGAAGCGTGTTCTACTTCTCGTGGCCGACGGAATGGGAGGCCACAACGCGGGAGAGATAGCAAGCCGGATAGGTTCCGAAACCGTAGTCAATTCTCTTGCACAACTGCTGAGCTCCAAGGGTGAAAATGCTTCCAGATATGATGAAGCACTTAGAGCAGCCATTTCATTGGCGAATCAAAAGATCTTAGAAGCATCTATTCAGACTACTGAGAGTGTGGGCATGGGCACAACAATCACCTTGGCAATAATCGACGGCGGACAGCTTTATGCTGCTCACGTTGGTGACTCAAGGTGCTATATAATAAGCGAAGAGTACGTGTGGCAGTTCACAAAGGATCATTCCTATGTGCAACAATTGATTGATCAAGGGCAGATTACCCGCGAAGAGGCCAAAACCCATCCGAGACGGAATGAGATCACAAGAGTCGTCGGATACTATGGCGTAGTCGAAGCGGACATGGGCGTCACGTCTCTGGATGAGAATGATCTCGTGCTTATCTGCTCTGACGGATTGACAGCTCACGTGGAGGATGATGAGCTAAAGCAGATAGTCCTCGGCCATACAGATCCTCAGAAGGCTTGCGACGAACTCATTGAACTCGCGAACAGCAGAGGGGGCAGAGACAACATATCTGTTATCATTGCTCCAGCGAACATTGTGATTTAGCACGCGCGCCTCCCTATGATGTTCTGAACGTAACAGTTCTATAAGGGCCTTTTTTATTTTTGTAAGCTAAGGCTATTACGTCACTATCTTGTAGCCTCTCCGACCGGCCAGTTGGAAGTTGGAACCAAGAACCTCCTCGACCTACTGCAGTACTGTTTAAGCTGTGCAGATCCTCCACCCAGCAGTCTCCCCTGTTGTCAACAAACACCTTTGCATGGTGCCTGCTGATGCGTGCTCCCGGTGGCGGGTCGTCTATGCTGACATCAGGAGGTTGACGGAAGCCCTTATTCGTGCATTCTTGTGTGCATTTGTGTGTCCGCCCGATTGTGAGGCTGTCTTTGATTTTGTACTTCATGCTTCCGACTATGATGTGGGGTACGCCGAACGCTACTGACCTGCCCTTGGTCAACATGTCTATCATGTCGTCAGCCGTCTGGTAACGCGAAGCAACATCTGGCTGCATAGCAGTTGCGACAATGTCGGAAATCTCGCGGCTCGCGGATGGGTTGAGGTCACTCGGCAGCTTCATGAGTGCACCAGTACTCTTCATATGGAGTCGTGGCTCCTCACCTGTCAACAGAAAGAATAGCAGTGCTCCCGTTGCGTAGATGTCGCAAGCAGGGGTCAAAACTCCCGTGGTAAACTGTTCTGGGGCGCCCCAACCTGGCGTAACGAGGACACTGTCGGACATCATGTAAGATTTCTTGCAGCCACCTAAATCAATTAGAACAAGATCTCTCTTAGGTTCTACAATGATGTTTGCAGGTTTAATGTCACGGTGGAGAATGTCCAATGGAGGATTATGTAAGTATCGCAAGGTCTCCAACAGAATGATGCTTAAGTGTTTTGCCTCATTCTCCGGAGCAGGATTGCCCGCAAACCTCTTCATTGTGTATCCGGG
>CAZVKZ010000120.1:0-5007 GCA_964627775.1 uncultured Candidatus Bathyarchaeia archaeon
AGGTGTTATCAATGTCAATTGCAGAAGCGTTCTCCGGAAGCCAAAAGGACTTGATCTGCTACGTCCTATAGCTATCTTAACGGTTAGGAATATGTTTTTCTTATCAATATGAACACAAGATACGCCGGTGTGAAATGTGTCATCGCTAGCCCCTCATGTTCCAACCTCTGAAGAGGTTGTCAGGAAGATGCTTGAACTGGCTGAACTGAAAAGCGGAGAGAAGCTCTATGATTTAGGATCAGGTGACGGACGAATAATCATAATGGCCGCTAAGGATTTTGGAGCAAGGACGGTAGGGATTGAACTGAGAGCTGATCTAGTCCAGTTCACACGAAAGAAGATCGAGGAGTTCGGTCTCACAGAAAAGGTCAGAGTCATCCATGGCGATCTGATGCAGGCCGACATCGCTGATGCCGACGTTGTGACTTTGTACCTGACCACAAGCGCAAATGAGAAGATAACTCCCAAGCTGGAGAAGGAGTTGCGAGCGGGAGCACGCGTGATATCGTTCTGCTTCAGAGTCCCCAGTTGGGAACCCACGAAGACTATGGATCTTGGCACCAGAGTCCTGTACCTGTACACAATCAAGAAGTAAGACGGTATTTGCAGGTCCCATCATGTGCTTATGGTAAAAAAGAAACCGTTAGTGACACTTTCAACAGTCGGGACATCTAGTCCTTGAGAATTCAGGGCCCAGCGATCAGACTCTCTCGTCAGACTGACATCGCTTTTTGGAGTGGAGTCGATAGGCTAGTCTCGTGAGGATTGAACCGGGGCTCTACCGCATTCTTGTAACGTTGCTCCACAGAAATCGGCCATTCTCCTGCATGACCATGTCATCGACGATTATCCTACCCGGTTTCATCGTCTTTATCATATCCCAATGGACGGCGCTTCTGTTTCGGCCACCACACTCCTTGTAGGCTCTCCCGATTGCCAGGTGGATCGTTCCCCCGATCTTCTCATCGAAGAGTATGTTTCTCGTGAATCTCTTGATTCTCATGTTTGTTCCAATACCGAATTCTCCGATCCTCTTTGAGCCTCGATCAGTCTTGATCATTGTTTGAAGAAGCTGCTCGTTCTTTGAGGCTTTTGCAGATACTATCTTGCCGTCATCCAGTTCCAGTTCTATGTCACGTACCTCCTTTCCTGATTGTATCGCTGGCAGGTCAAAGTAGATGCGCCCGTTGACTGAGCCTTCGACTGGTGCAGTAAAAACTTCGCCCCCCGGAAGGTTGTGTTTCGCATCGTCTGGAACGAATATTCTACCCTTAACCGACATCACGAGGTCTGTACGTTCCCCTTCAATTCTTATCTCGTCGGCCCTGTCGAGAACGCGCCTTAGTCTGGAGGTTTTGAGCGCTTCCTTCCTCCAATCGAGAAGGATCGCAGAATATGTAAAGTCACGATACTCATTGAGCGAGAGCTCAGCTTCTTGAGCATAGGCCGCCGTTGGATGCTGAGTTAGGCACCATCTCTTCTTCATCCTCTCCTCCTGTATCCTCTGCAGGACGGTTGATCTTAGACTGATCTTGGAAGGATCTACATTCGAGAGCGCTCTTGTGTTGCTCTCACCTCTAATCGATATGAAGACATCGGAGGCCTTGGCCAACTGGTACAGGTGGTCAGGGAAGATCTTGAGGTACCTATTTGGTGTGAATTGGTAATATGCCTCGGCTGCTTCAGTTGGTGAAGTGACGATCAGACATGACGCACCGAGTCTGGAAACTCGTTTGTGGATCTCTGTCGCGAGATCCACGCCGAAGTCACTTATCTGAATGAGGACATTGTCTCCTTTTTTGATGCCGGTAGAGTAGTCAACTATGATCTTTGCATGCTGTACGATCCTTGGATCCAATTGACTTCGCCATTTTTTCTTTGGTCTTGCTAAAAGAAGTTTATGTATATAGGGTGTTGAGGCTTCAGATGGGTGGAAGGTCTCAGGGTCATAAAGCATGATTCAAAATCTCTGGAGCGTAATCGCGATCTTAACGCTGAGCATACTCACCCCGTTTCTCCTCATTGGACTATGCGTAGTGCTAGTGAGGCGTTTGAGTTCCGGCCACTATTGGATTGCAGTCTGGATACCCATGGGCTGGTTGGTTTCATTGGCCCTTGTGGAGTTAATTGTGAGTCGAGTGGCGGGTTATCTGCAGCCGCGTTTCACTGGCGGACATGAATACCGAATGCTGTGGCTTTTCAATTTCGGAATGCTTCTGGTAGGTTTTGCTCCGAGACTTCGACCCAGGAGCAGAAGCGATGGTCTCAAGCTACTCATATTCAGCCTGTGTTGGATTGGCGTCATGTCTTTTATCAACATGTTCTGGATAGCTTTCATGTTCTTCTCGTATATTTTCAATCCTCATTAAGAACAGAGCGCGGATGGTTGGAATTCTTCATTCAAGAGTCTTATTAGATACGATTCCAAAATACTCTGTAGATCAGCTATGAAGTTTGTTGGAGTCAACCACTTGGCGATGGCAACAGGGAACATGGATGAGACAATTCGTTTCTGGAGAGACTTGCTGGGTATGAGGCTGGTCGCGGGATTGGGTGAACCTGGTTACAGACATTACTTCTTTGAGATTTCGGAGAACGACCTTATTGCTTTCTTCGAGTGGCCAGGCGTAGAACCAGTGTCCAAGAAAGATCATGGCAGACCAGTCACTGGCCCATACATATTCGATCATGTTTCTTTTGGTGTAGAACGTGAGGATGACCTATGGAGGCTGAAAGACAAGCTATCCGCGGCGGGCTTCTGGGTTTCTGAGGTGATCAATCACGGCTTTATACATTCAATCTACGCTTTCGACCCTAACGGCATACCCATTGAGTTCAGTCACAATGTTGAGGGTATTGGCATTCGCAAGAACCCGCAGATGAGAGACTCTTCGCCTTCAGCAGTGACCAAGGAAGGGTCCGAGCCTCGATTTGGCAAGTGGCCTGAAGTGGAGCATCCTACGCCGAAGAGAGACTGGTTAGTGTATCCAGGTGCTGGTAGCGAACTCTTCCACGGAACGAAGAGAGTCAAAAAGGATGTATCTGAGAAAGCCTGAAACAGTCCTCACGCAAGGGTGAACGAAGCACACGAGTTAGCTAGGCGTGTTCCCTTCACCCAGACCGACGTTTTGTCTTGCGTATGTAGAGGAACACTAACCCTATTGTTATCAGTGAGAGGATTGGAATCGCGAGGCTCCACATTCCTCCGGGCAGTGATGCTGCAGGCCCGATATCTGGTCTAAGCGCTGTAGTTGCGGGCGTAGTCTGAGTGGGAGATGGCGCAGGCCCGCTGGGAGGGGATGTTGGAGAAGGAGTTGCTGTCTGTGGGGGACTCTTTGAGATGCTCGGCAGGTTGGTTGTTTGCAGAGTGTAGTTCTCGGCGTTTGTGACGGTTATTGAGCAGCATGCGCCGCTGCTACGCTTGGCCGTCTCTTTGGCTGAAGAGAGTATTCTGAGGCCGGTAATTCCCTCGAATGTGAAGACTCCCTCAGCGGTACCGTATTCCTCGAACCGGAAGACTCCAAGGTGTGTCGTCAGTTTTTTTGGGCCTGAGTAGCGCAATACGATTACTGAGATTGTTGAGTCTTGAAAATCTTCGTTCTTCTTTGAGACTGTGCATGAAAGCTCTTCCCCCCTCCAAAGGTAGGATGTATCTCGACTTTCAGAGAGAGATGGTGGGACAAAATGCGTCGCCGGTTTCCCCTTCTTGGAGGGGTTCTCGCGCATCTCACCAGTTGCCTCATCTCTTATTTTGTATGTCGTGTATGTGAGTGTTTGTCGGTCTATTGTCGAGGTGATGACAAGAGAGGTGTGATAGTCTTGACGTTGAGTGAAGAAGCCATCCCCTCGCACTGTGACATAGGATTCCACTCTCTCTTCGATGACAAAAGTAGAGGGGTTTGATTTCGCTACGGTCGCCTGTACCTTTGAGTTCTCAAGATACTCATACTTGCCACTGTAACTGCCCACTCCTTGCGCTAAACTCTTGTTTGTGATGGAATATGTCCAGTATGTTCCTTCAGTCAAGAGCGCACTCGGTCTTGTCTCACAGTTGACATAACCGGTGAGAAATGTGCTCACCAGTAATAGGAGCAGGGATGGGAGAGCGGGACGCATTGGATTTTTCCTCGATTTATCAAGCAGGGTCATATATTTAAGAATCGCCGCCTAAGGCTTCTGATGATTAAGACTAACCAAACTCAGCCAGTTTCTTATGTGTGATCGCCACGATGTCTTGGTCATGGCTCTCTAAGCTGTTCGAGAAAAAGGTAATGGATGAAGTGGGAAAGCAACTTGATCTTGACATCTCTGGAGATGGAAAAGTAAGCGTGAGATCCCTTAAGCGGTGCAAATTTTGTGGGAACACGATGTCGGCAACGAATGTCTTCTGCCCGAAGTGCGAGAGGTCACAAGAATAGAATCACTGAAGCCTGCGACAAATCTACACGTCTATCTGCGCGGGTGAAATCATTAACTCAGCATAGACTGAATGCTCACTCGGCTCCTGAAGGAAGTGAAGACCTCTGCGGTGAGGTTGGCTTTTCGTAGCAGCTCTATCAAAACGGTTAAATCAGTTACCTCACGACCGTTAGGCAAACACACCTCCCCGCAAGCAAAATGTCTCCCAGAGCGTTGCAAGTTATGAGCGGCAGCGGAGATCAAGAAAAGGCATTTCTTGGGAAAGGCCCGCCACTGGAGAGGTTCGATACGCTCCCATCGGTTGAAGAACACTTCAACATACCAAAGGTAACCCCGTTTCGCAAGTTGTTCAGGATCTTCGGCCCCGGGGTCATAGCATTGGGCGTATCCATTGGAAGTGGCGAATTCCTTTTGGGGCCTTCCCAGATGCTACTGTACGGCATGGGCATACTCTGGATCGTCGGAGTGTCAGTCATCCTCCAAGTATTCTTCAATTACGGATGGGGCAATTGGACCCTGGCAACAGGGGAGGCTCCACTAGCTGTCTCTTATACACATCTCCGAGCCCACGAGACCGTACTAGATCTC
>CAZVKZ010000121.1:0-5002 GCA_964627775.1 uncultured Candidatus Bathyarchaeia archaeon
TCTGTCAAGCCGTTCCTTCAGAGAGAAGTACTTCCTGAACCTGCTATTCCACTTTGACAGAAAGGTGAACTCTTTGGCGCCGACGATGAGCCAAAGCGAGGCGACTATCAAGACCACCACAAAGTAGACAACGGCTACCATACCTAAGAAGGGGTCGGCCCTGAAGATGAATGCCACCAGTCTAGGGTGAAGGAGCAGGAATACCGTGAATAGAAGGGATACTGGTGCAGCAAAGATCGACGTCGCCACAAGGATGTTGAACCAGGTTCTCTCCTCATTTATGTGAAGAATTAGCGCATCTATCATTTCTAGGAGGCTTTCTTCTCCTCGTTCATCTTTCTCTTCTTGACTCATGTTCCCTGTCAACACAAACTCAACCAATCAGGGTAATAAATCGGTTCCGTAACTTTGTTCACATATTCTTCCTCAGTCTCGGGAACATTGCCTCATAGGGTTCAAGTATCCTCTTGCAGAATGCTACGCCTGTCTCAGTCGCCTTGTACAGGGTTACCTTCTTTCGTCCGTGATAGGATTCCGCCTTGGTTATGAGGCCCTTAGATTCCATCTCATCAAGTATTGGTTTGTGTTTCTGCAGGTTTAGTCCGCAATAGCTGAGGAGCGCTGTCTGGTTCAGAGAACCGTACTGGACGAGTCTCAGTATTATGTCTTTGCGGATGTATATTCTGTCCCGGTACTCACCTGTGATCGACAATTCTCTCACGCGAGGTTGTCTACGTCTGGCCTGGTTTGAGCCACCATCTCCATTTCTTGGTGAACCCTCAGCTCACATCTCGAATACGTGAATTTTATTAGATGATGTATTTCTGGTCTTGCCTCTCAAGATCCTTCACGATCTCAATAACACGTTTTGGTGCCTCAATCTCATCCAGAGGCAGTCCTTTCAGAATGGACCAGGGGCCGAGTCTTGCAAGGTGTGAGGCTACGTGTTCCTCTCCGAATGATTCACTCGATATCCTGTAGACCAACGGCCTCACGGTCTGCTCTTCCATGTGTCCTAGGGCATGTAGATACTCGTGAAGCAGGATTGTGTATGTGAACGCGTTAACCACATTCTTCGATTTGGCTGTGGATTCGACAATCTGCAGCAGGGTTCGATTCATCACGATGGTGTTGGATCCCATAGGATGATAGGCCCCGACCTGAAGGGGTAGATCATCCAGATACAGCATCAATCCAACTCTGTACGCACCAAGGGATCTCCTAGCGGTCTCCTTAACGATCTCGTAGACTTCACTGAAGCCCTTGGCTTCAGCCAGACGTATCCTAAGCTTTTTCGTTTCAGCCTCTTTGCTGGCTGGTTTGCCCTGTTCACTGCGATTGCTCATTTGCGTCAACGGTCGCCTCCCAGTGCATCTAAGACACTAGGTCAGTTCTATTGGATATCGAATTCTTAGAATATGCTAGGCTTGCTATTGCAGGTCGCAGTTTACATTTTGCCCATACTCTATGGAAGGATTCTGTAGTAGACCCTTCTATTGTTCTTCCCTTTGTTCTCGGCTTTCAAAAACTCTATCTGTCCAACTTCTTTTAGATTT
Source organism: uncultured Candidatus Bathyarchaeia archaeon (assembly GCA_964627775.1). Lineage (GTDB taxonomy): Archaea > Thermoproteota > Bathyarchaeia > 40CM-2-53-6 > RBG-13-38-9 > CAZVKZ01. Next base: position 1,557 of record CAZVKZ010000121.1, read on the forward strand.
CGGACGTGAGTTCCAGCATCAGCCTGCCTATCGATGCCTTCTATCTCCACGATCCTCAACCTCGATACTTGGGGCGGCAGGGCCTCAGCCATCTTGACTACACCTGGAATGCTGAGGGCTTCCTCACGTGGCAGTTCGTAGGTTTTCACAGGCACATGTTTCTTGAAGAACTGATTGGCCTCCTCAATGCAGCTCATAAATATCTCTCGGTCGAAATTCTCCAGGCTGAAATCGAATCTAGTCTTCTCTAGAGTCAGCTCGTTACCTGTAACTAGTGCGCCAGTCTTGTTGCAGAGTATTGTGATGAGAACATGGGCTGCTGTGTGGCTTCGCATCATTCTGTATCTTCGGTCCCAATCGAGCCTGCAATGCACTTTGTCGCCAACATTCAGACCGGGTCTGTCAACCTCATGGGACGTCTCGCCTGAAAATTTTCCAACATAGCTGACGTTGAAGACATCGCCGTCTCTTGTCATGTCTCCTATATCGTTGAGTTGGCCTCCGCCTTTCGGGTAGAAGATCGTTTGATCCAAGATGACGTATTTGGATTCGTTTACCTTGGTGACAGTTGCATCGCATTCCTTGAGGTAGGGATCCTCCATGTAGAGTAGCTTGGTCACGTTCGTGGCCTCCGGGCGCGTACTAGAGCGAATGATCGCTGATCTTATATTTTAAGCGGACCCGAAAAGACTCAGCCAAGCCAGATTGGATGCTCCAGTCTGGACTGAGACGACCCTCCCGTGATTTCAGTTGAGCCCAGTTGAGCGAGAAAAAGCGATTGGACTTGTCGATTCTGGAGTAGGAGGCCTGACCATCCAGAGGGAAATTCTGAACTATCTCCCGAGTGAAAATACAATATATTTAGGCGATACTGGCAGGGCACCCTACGGGTCCAGAAGTGAGGCGACAATCCTTAGATATTCTGAGGAGAGCCTCAACTTCCTATTGAGAAACTATTCCGTGAAGTTGGTTGTCCTAGCCTGCCACACAATCTCGGCAGTGGCCTATGAATACTTGAAGAGCAAAGTGGAGATTCCCCTCATCGAAGTAATTGGGCCGACTGTTGGTCTGGCCATGCAAGAGACAAGAAATCGGAGAATTGGGGTGATAGGAACGGAGGCCTTGATTAACAGTGACATTTACCAAAAGAGATTGAGACAGAAAGGAAAAGTTCAAGTCTTCAGCCAGTCGTGCCCCTTGCTAATGCCACTGTCTGAGGAAGGATGGTTCAAGGAACCTGAAACCTATACGATTGCTAGAAAGTATGTCGAACCACTTGTTGAAGAGAATATTGACACGCTAGTGCTAGGCTGCACCCATTATCCACCACTCATTGAACCGATAAGGAGAGCCCTCCCTCCGAGCGTGAGGGTAGTAGACCCGGCTGCTGCGGTAGCTGAGATGACCATCAAGACTCTTCGAGAAAGGGATCTTGAGACATCAAGGGGATCATCAAGACAACTCTACATGGTCACTGACAATCCAGAGCGATTCAAAAGAGTGGGGGAACGGTACCTTGGAAGAACAATATACTATCTGCGCCTTGTGAATCTATGAAAGGAGGGGGAGAAGGTTTACAACGTGACTTTCCAGTCAAAACGTGGAAAGATCAATTGACGGGCAAGCCTATTGTTGTGGAGCCCCGGCTGGGCTTCGATCCCAGGACTTACGGCTTACGAAGCCGTCGCTCTGCCTAGCTGAGCTCTCCCGCCTTTGCGATTTCATGGGGAACCGGGGCGGAAATAACCGGGGCCTACAGATCTTCAATAGTGATGCTCATAAGCATTCTCAGAGACATCTCAACTAGGTTTAATTCAATACTTCATCTAGCAGGAGGAGATAGCTGATGTCACGCCAATACGACCTTGGAGAAAGAAGAATCATTGAGATCCTAGTCGGCCTTCAAGAGAAAATGCGAGGTAACCCCCTACCATTTGGAGACGATGCCTCAGCCGTTCGTCTTGGGCGAGGCAAGCTCGCTGTCTTGAAATGCGACATGCTAGTCGGGCTCACAGATATCCCTCACGGTATGAGCCTCTGGCAGGCATCAAGAAAAGCCATTGTGTCAAGCGTAAGCGATCTCGCCGCAAAAGGCGTCCAGCCTAAGGCTATACTCGTTTCCCTAGGCTTGCCAAGAAGAGTCACCGAAGATAGAATCCGCGAGATTGGCTCAGGACTCAATTCAGGTGCGAGAGAGTATGGCGCTTTTGTTCTCGGCGGAGACACGAATGAATCCACAGATCTGACAATTGACATTTTTGCATTTGGCGTTTGTCTGGAGAAGGAACTCGTTCGTCGCGACACCGCAAGAGTGGGCGATATTGTGGCTGTTACGGGAAAATTCGGATTGACCGGCCTCGGCTTAAGAATAGTCAAAGAGAATCTACCAGCTCCTGAGAAGCTAAGGGGGGAGGCCACCCATGCCGTATACATGCCCAAGGCGAGACTGGTTGAAGGAGTGGCTCTCGCAAAGGGCCGTCTCATCAATTCATCTATTGACTCAAGCGACGGCCTCGCTTGGAGTCTCCATGAATTGGCAAAATCAAGTGGAGTGGGTTTCGAGATAGACAATAGCCCGATTCATTCTGGCGTGAAAGACTTTGCCTTGAAGAGCGGTCTCGATCCCGTTGACCTTGCATTCTATGGTGGTGAGGAGTACGAATTGGTTGTAACCATGAGACCTAGCAACTATGATAGAGCGAGGAGGAAAGTCAGTGACCTAACAGCGATAGGCAGAGTTACCTCTGACCGCGGGATTATCTTGAAGTCAGGTGGCGTGGTTCGTGAGATTGTGCCTAAAGGCTACGAGCACTTCAGGGAGAGTCTCAACTACGAGACTTCTTAGCCTGCACTTCTAAAGTATCCTTCAACGTGTTCTTTTGCTTTTCAGCCCCTTTCTCAAATATCTCTTTTTGTCTTTCTTCTTCTGCGTCAAGAGGCGTTTGAGCCTGCCAGCGAGCTCGTCATAGACATTAGGTAGCTCCCAGCCTGCTTGAGTGTATGTGATAGTGTCACTAGGGGTTCTTATGGCAACATCTACCTCGTATCGTCTCCTCTCCTTTCCTTTGACGGACTCTGAGGTTTTTATGATCGAGCGGGCTTCCTCGATCTCGGGAAAACCTTTCCTGAGCGTGTTCACAACCTTCAGGAACTTTGTCTTAGCCACCTCAGATTCAAAAGGGTCCTCAGGCAGACCAACGATGTAGACTGGGATCTCAGGCTTAACTTCAGGTTCAGCAACGAGCTTGATGTAATCTCTTGGAGTGACTATTCCCTGAACCATATCCAGAACCGTGATTAGAGCGTAGGTTTTGCGTGACCGGATCATGCCATTCAGCACTTCAGAAGCCTCTTTCTCAGCTTGAAACTGAAGTAGATCCGACTCCATCAATCCCTTGACTTGGTATCCGAGGTTTCTCTGACCTTCCAGGCCAAGAGTCTCGCTT
>CAZVKZ010000122.1:0-4994 GCA_964627775.1 uncultured Candidatus Bathyarchaeia archaeon
CACCTACGGCGCGAACGGAATCTGGCAGCTCAACACGCGGTCCAGACCCTTCGGCCCATCACCACACGGCAGATCTTACGGGGATACCCCCTGGGAAGATGCTTACCAGTTTCCGGGTTCCCAGCAGCTAGGTATCGGCAAGCGACTCTTAGAACGATATCCTTGGTGGCGGTTTGAGCCACACCTCGAATGGATTGAACCGCACTGGAGCAAACAGGATTACTCGCAGCCCTGTGCAGCCGGAATCCCGGAAGAAGTGCGCTTTATCTATGTCCCGTGGCTTATGGGTTGGCGGCTTCTGTCAAAGGTAAAGGGAATTGAGCCGAAGGTTACCTATCACGCATTCTATTTCGACCCAAGGGATGGAAGGGAATACGATTTGGGCAAAGTGGTTCCGGATGAAAAAGGCGAGTGGCAGCCACCAAAGGCTCCTATGGTCCAAGACTGGGTACTGGTACTAGAGGTGAGACACTAGCAACCGCTTGTCTCCCATAGCGAATAGGGGCTTAGATCGCTCCAGAATCGGCATGCTTTTCATGTTTGATGGCTTTCCTAACTTGCTTAATCCAGAGTCTCGACTTGTGGATGCCTAGTGCACTACTTAGAGATCGAAGATCTTCTCAAAGATCCTGACTAGCGTGGGATAGACCATCTCGTAGATCTGATACTGCCGGTCATATAGCTTCACATTTTCCATTCGCGGTTCGTATACGCTTTGTTCCCGGAAAACTTCTCTTACTGCGGATTTGAAGTCTTTGAAAACTTCGACGCCAATGCCTGCTAGAATCGCAGCTCCTAGAGAAGCAGCTTCCGTGATGACTGGAACTATGACTCTCTTGTTTACCATATCAGCCTTCAACTGCAGCCAGAAACTGGACTTGGCCCCTCCGCCTACGGATCTCAACTCTGAGACTCTGATTCCAGTGTGTTCTAGGAGACTGATGATTTGTCTTATCTCAAAGGTTATGCCTTCGAGAATCGATCGGATAACATCGCTTCTCGTATGGAAGATGGAGAGACCAATAAGAGCCCCTCTAGACTTGGCATACAGAGCTGGAGAACGACCAGTACCGCTCCCAAGGAAATGTGGCAGCAGGAAGAGATTTGAGGAGCCTGGCGGAGACGCTGAGGCTTCCTCAGTCAATATGTCGTAAACGTTTCTCGCCGATTTTCCTGCTTCCTCTTTTTCCTTCTCGGCGAACGTGTCTCGGAACCACCGCAACACAAGCCCGGCAGAGGGCAGAAAACCTAGAGTCAGGTACATATCCTCAACAGCATGGCAGTAGCAGCATTGCTTAGATTCCAGCATGTCCTCAGTCAGGACGGGTTTCTCCATGGCTGCGGCGATGCACTCCACGGATCCGGTTGCATCCATAGCTGGTCCTTCATTAATCACCCCTACGCCCAGAGCGCCGCATGCTTGATCATGTCCCCCGGAGACTACGGCTGTCCCTCCGCTCAGCCCAATTTCTTCTGCAACTTCGGCACTAACTTCGCCAACCACGACACCAGATGGACAAGGATCAGATAACATGTCTTCACTTATGTTGGCTATATTGAGCATCTCAGCAGACCATGCTTTCTTGTGAATATCCATCAGCATCATACGCGATGCCATGGAATAGTCAATCGCAAAATTGCCCGTGAGTTTCCAGACGAGATAATCCTGAAAACTAACGAACTTGTAGGTTTTGTTGAATACCTTAGGCATATTTTCTCGCAGCCATAATATCTTGTTGGCAGCAACGTTGTATTGCATGGGCATCCCGGTTATCTGAAAGATCCTGAGAGCCCCCAACGTTTCGTTCCACATCTTTAGCTGATCTTGGTAGCCCTCTCCCCTTGCGTCATAGCCTGAGATGGCTGGATAAACCCATTTCCCCTTCTTGTCGACGGGGACCATGACTTCGCTCCCTAACGTAGAGAAAGATAATGCCTTGATTTCATCGGATGGAGTCCTTGATACGCCTTCTTTGATGCTCGCTTTCAAGGCGTTCCATACTTCGTCTGGATTGAGCTCTGTCCACCCCGGTTTTGGGGAATATTCAGAGTATTCTCGACTGGCTGATGAGACGATATTGCCCTCTAGGGTGAAGACGTTTATCTTGCATCCAGATGTGCCGATATCTATGCCCAACAGATACATTCTTTGTTCCCGAGCAAGTTTCTGCGTCAGATTTCTTCCAGCAGGTTGAACGTTTCGAAAATGTCCCCTTTCCCGATTTTCTCTTTGATTTTTCCTATTCCCGTTTTGTCTATCGCTTGTTCGATTCTTTTCATATTTCGTATCGCACGGTCAAAAGTCCTGAGAGGATCCATTCTCTGGGGGAATACGTCTATCAGTATCCAGTCGTTGTAGTGCATAGCTTTCAGCCAGAACAGAAACTCCGCCTGGGAAGCAGCGAATATTGTGCCAGGTATCAGGTCCCAGTCCCAGTCTCCGTAATTGTCGTTCACATGAATATTGAAGAGCTTGTTCTCCATTCCGAGGAGAACAGATGATTCCGCTGGATTCTCACCAGCCATGAAGCAATGTCCAGTATCAAGAGTAATGCCGACATTAGGCATCCCGACCTTTTGGCATAGGTAGAGAGAGGCACCCACTGTACCCAACATGATATGGGTCCTAGGTTCTTTTATCTTGTATTCGACAGCAAGCCTCACTTTTGGACGATGCTGAGCGCATTCCTTCACCCCGCTGATTAGCCTTTTCCACGCTTGTTCGTAGTCTGCCTGGAAGAGGTAGTCGTGCCCATCTTGTCCCGGCCATGGATTCACCACACAGCCTAGTTCTTCCGCAACATCCATTGCCTCTTTCACAGTTCTTATAGCCTCTTCTCTGATCTCGTCGGAAGGATTCGAGAATGATCCGTATTTGAACTTTGGGCTGGTGAAGACGTCAACAATTATCTCTGAGATTTTCAGTCTGTATTTGGAACACAGTGTTTTGAGTTTGTCGACGTCCTTCGCTTCTGTTGGGTAGAATACTCCTACTCCCTCAAGCCCTTTGATCTTGGAAGCTAGCTCGATTTTTTCTTCGAAAGCTATGTCGTCCCTATAGGTGGCAAAGCGATCTGCTTGTTTTCCCAAACAAACTGTAGGAATGGAAAATTTCATTCTGCATCTTCCTTCGATAGTTCTCCTCTTTTATATAAGCCTTTTCGCCGCAGATTCCGCCCTCAGTAATGTACTTGCTAAATCTGAACCGAGAGCCTCCATAGACCACAAGATTTAAACGACATAGGAGGCTATCAATAACCGCATTGCTTAATTGGAGGCACTTAGGATGGACCAATTCAAACCCTTCTATGACCCAGTTATTTTTAACAACTCTCTGGACAGCGTTGATCTAGGCACCCACATAATTGCCACTTACTACGTGGAAGACACGATACCTGGCGAAGATTTTTTGGACCATTTTGACCTTCTGAAAGAAATGATCCTAGAAGGATCAACTGGCACATGGACAGAGGTCAAAGAGGAAAGCCCAGAGGTCAGGCAAAAGCTCTCAGGAAAATTGCTTGGCTACTACGAAATTCCAGCTCCTCTAGGAGTCAAGAAGGCTATAGTTCAGGTGGGTTTCCCCATAGAGGCTTGGGAACCGAATCTTCCTATGATGCTGCTTTCGTTTGCAGGCAACTGCTTTGCCTACTGTTCTAGACTTCGACTACTAGATGTGAGTTTCCCCAAGAAATTAGTGCAGGCCTTTAGGGGTCCGAAGTTCGGGATAGAAGGCATTAGAAAAATTCTAGGCGTAAGGGATAGACCGTTGGTGTTACAGATCATAAAACCGAAGATGGGTATGACCCCCAAGCAAACAGCCCAACAGGTTTACCAAACAGCGCTAGGCGGAGTCGACATGGTGAAGGATGACGAAATGACCAGCGACACAGAGTACTGCAAATTCATGGAAAGACTAGATGCCGTCATGGCTGCTCTTCAAAAGGCCGAAGATGAGACAGGAAAGAAAATGCTTTACTTCATCAGCATAACGGACGAAGTCAACAAGATTGTTGAAAAAGCAAAAAGAGCTATCGAAGCCGGCGCAAATGGATTTCTGTTATGTTACTCCGCCAGTCCCTCAATCCTGAGAGTGTTGGCTGAAGATCCTGAAATGAATGCTCCCATTCTTCTTCACCCGTCTCACATGCTATCCATGATTGCCAGGATAGGTTGGCCCGTTATGGCAAAACTCTGCAGATTGTGTGGAGCAGACATGATGTTGACGCCAACCTACTGGTCCGGCATTCCTGTGGTATCCCTAGAAGAGAGTATCCGTTCTGCACAAGTTCAGCTAGCACCCTTCTTCCACATCAGAAAGAACTGGCCAATGCCTGCTGGCGGCATGTACCCCGGCGTCCTACCTATCGTTGCCAGAGAGTTTGGCATGGACATTGTTGTCCCAGCTGGAGGCGGAATACTTGGTCACCCTCAGGGTTACACCGCCGGAGCGAGGGCTATGGTGCAGGCGGCTGAGGCAGTTGCACAAGGCATATCCTTAGAGGAAGCAGCAAAGAGACAACCTGAACTGAGAGCAGCCATAGAAAAGTGGGGCATTCCAAAAAGACCACAGACCCCTTGGGTGCAGACGCATCGCGGAAAATATCACCAAGGGGGCGACCCCAGGTCAACAGTTGAGATATACCTTGGTAAGCGCCCCTTAGGTGAAGAACATAACCTCTGATTTCTTACCAGCGTAAGCTTATTCTTTTTCCGTCCTTGAATTTTCTAATGGTCATGTCTCTCTTGGCTGTTTCCTTTTTGAAAATCACGAAGAAGGAGGCTTCTTCCCCAACTGGTAGGGGTGCCCAATGCCAGACCCCTTTGTCCATCATGATAGCTTGCTCTTCGTGCACGTAGAAGGCTTCAACATCTTTCACGCTTGGAGTTTCTTGTGGGTCTTCCAAGTTTCCCGGCGCAGCTACAGGTATGACAAAGTCGCCTTTGATTGGTGTCAATAATTCGGGTGTTTGCACATGTCTCTCCATAGTCTC
>CAZVKZ010000123.1:0-4964 GCA_964627775.1 uncultured Candidatus Bathyarchaeia archaeon
CTAACCTGCACCTTCAGCGCGTAGACACCACTCGGCAATCCGTAGTCCTTCTTTCGCCAGACACCTGAAAAGGTCCGGTTCAGGGACTCACTGAACCCTGTCAAGTAGAACCTGACCGCGGAACTGTCTGCGTACGCCGTTGTCCCATTCGGCATAGTTCCCCCGATAATGGAGAGCGCCGCTAGCTGGCCGTTTCCGTTGTAGGCAGAGACGAGAATATTGCCACCATAAAGAGTTCCAGTCGCTGTCCCAAAGTTCAGAATCTCACCAAATCGAGGTGTCTCAGACTTCTTGTTCGTCGGATCGAAGAAACTCAATCTTCCGCTGATCAGGCCCCCTGTCACTAATGTCACTTGAATATTCCCCACAGAGCTGGAGACGACAGTTATCTTGCCTGGCTCTCTCTGTATGTATCCGAAAACCCAGGCCCTTATCTGGTAGGTTCCAGCTGGAAGCCCCGAGTAAGCTGTTCCAGTTGACGGATAACCCGCGTACCTAAACTCCTCTCTCTGAAAAAGAACAAATGGATCCTTGTCCGATCCCGTGCTCGAACCTGTGAATGAAGCTGCAACCACACCTCTCTCATCGACAGCTTCGACTGTGTAGTTCAGCGAAGTCAGTCGATCTCGACCATTGCTCCAAGGATGCCAGAGCTCCCTGAAACCTTTGTGGTCCAGGGAAGCGGTTGGGCTTCCGTCAGGATTCGTGTACTTGATTTGACCCTTTATGACACAGCCCCTTCTCAAAGGCAGGTCGAGGGTCACATTGCCTCTCGCCCGAATGCCAACGACATCAACGTACCGCGTCAACTCATACGCGTACCCTGTCCCGTTACAGAAGCCAGCCGACCCTTCAAGCATGTATGCCCCCTCAGCCAATCCTGTTAGCGAATATCTACCTGTCGTCTCGTTCACAAAGCTCCTCGCAGCAACCTTTCCGCTCGTCGTCAGAGCGTACACGATACCCTTAGCCTTGATCACAACTCCAGGAAATATCAGTGGATCAAAAACGTAACCGCTGATCCTCCCCGGATTTGGCTTCAGACTTACGTAGACTGGAATGACAGCGCTAGGCGTAACGGGATAAGTAGGTTGCCCAGTTGTAGCATTAACCGTCTCTGCCACGTAGACCGTCAAGTCATATCTTCCTGCGACTGAGGGAGCAGTAAGGTTTCTCACCCAGACAAACTTGGGCGGCGCAAATCCTACAAATGCAGTGCCGTTATGGCTCCAGATCTCAACCAGATAGGGCGCGTTGGGATCATACGATGAGGCATTGGGTTTGCTTCCCAGCGCCTCAGGACGATACGAGTAGTGAAGTGATTCGTCAAGTACCGAGTAGAAGTAATAGTCCCTGCAAAGGTCGGATGAGACAAAGGAGCTATCGTTCTCTCTCCTCCCAGCCAAGAACTCCCGTGGAACCTCAATCCTGACAGCTATTCCCGATGTTTCTATCTTGATCTCCAGGTCGCCCCTCGTTCCGACAAGGATCTCCCAACCCTTCGAGGAGGCAGCAAGCGAAGGCTCCAAGCATCGCGTCCAAGTCACGCAGTAAGAGAACCCCAGAGTCAAGACTAGCAGGATGGCGAGGCAGGCCTTTACTGCAGTAGGAGCCTTGGGGTCAGCCATCCCCCGAATCACACCCAAATAGTGGCGCTCCTCGATTTATTAGAGTTTCCGAAGAGAATCACACCTTTTCCCGCTACCACATCTGAGGGCCGTATCATGCAAATACGAACGCCTTAAAGAAATGTCTATCACAAGTAGCAGACAAGCTTGTCCAGAATAGGTCTAAGTGGAGCAAATAAGGTATAGACAACGCCACTAGGCAAAAGGCCTGGTAGCTGAATTAGACATACGCCGCTGACATACATCTCCTTATTACCTATTGAGAGAAACCTTCGTAAGGGAAGGATTTTGTGCTGTCCAAGATCTCAGCTTAAATGGGGGAAGTATCATTGATACGCGAATATGGTTGGGAGAGTCGAGAATGAGCCCAATTGAGCTACGCTCTTATTCTATGAAGAGAAGAAAACTTTTCCGTAGTCTTTTGGTGATGTGTCTACTGCTGCTGTCTTCTTCAGTATCCATAGCCGGGTACTGGCGCGTTTCCGCTGATCGCGCGGAAAACAAAGGTTCCTACCTGCCATACTCGTCAACAGGGATGGCTTCAGGTTTTGATTTTTCTCTGAGCAACAGCGACGGGATCACAGTTGCTCCGGGTGCTTCCGGTTCCAACACCATTACTGTCACCCTTATCTCAGGAACCCCTCAGACTGTGACCCTCTCCGCAGGCATTGGCACCACAGGCATAGCATTTGCCTTCATCGTGTCCTTCAATCCTGGCTCTGGAAATCCAAAATTCACGAGCACATGCATGATCACAACCTCATCCTCTGTATTGCCTGGCTCATACCCGATCACTGTGATCGGCACGGGAGGAGGATTAACACGCACAACCTCGTTCACGCTGACCATCACTTCACAGGATGTGAAGGGTAGGACACGGATCGCGTTGGATGCTTCGCCGAAGCCCGGCTATGTGAATAGACCCGTGACCATTTCAGGTGTATTGTATGGTTCTTGGTGCTCCATCAAGGACGGCGTGGTCTTAGGCAAGCCTATTAGGATAACTGTCAATTGGGACTTCTCAGCCACTGTTGTGACCGGCCCTGATGGCCAATTCTCTGTCACGACAGACTGCCCATCAACGGGAAGCACACATTCGATCACAGCGACCTTCTATGAGGATCAGGAACTCACTGGAAGCTCAGCAACAATAAGCTATGAGGTCATCGCGAAGATACCGACCGTCATCACAATAAGCTATGTCGGAAACCGAGAATTCGGAGGATATCTGAAACGTGCGGACACTGGCGCATACCTCGGATACAAGCCGATCAAGTTAACGGTTACCTACCTCTACGCAGGAACATGGTACACAATGACGTATGAGCTGCAGACAAGGCTTGATGGCTACTGGAGCCTAGAATTCCTGTTCTACTGGAGCTCTGCAACGGTTACGTTCGCAGGCGACGAAACATACGCCTCAAGCTCCGCCTCAATAACATGATAAGACTCAGAGGAAACCCCGGTCATCTTAAACTGTAGAGTGCATGGGCTGTGCCCGCAAGCACATAGAGCAGAACGATTTCGATCACTAACATCTGTGATATTTCGCTTTGGTCAAGGTCGGAAAACAGAATCCATTCCACAATCGTGAAGCATAGCACAACGAGAAGCGAAGATGCAGAATACAGAGGCGGTGCCACTCCAGACGCAAGAAGGCCGACAATCAACAGCATTCCTCGAAGCCACACCTTGTCTCTCCAGTCTGCAACACAAGAGTTCTTCAGAAGTTTCGCCGAGATTACTATGTAGATAAGCCCCTCAGCTGCAAGAACCTCGATAGGCATCATGTAGAGAAGCCTCCACTGCTCGACCCTAGGTATTACAAGGATGCCTACGGAGGAAACCATCGTCCATGACAATACTAGTTGAACATGGTCTTCTCGAGTGCGATACAACCTGTAAAGGCCAAGCAGAGAGAGAGCATAGGTCATAGGTATTGCGTAGCTTCCCTTTGCAAAGTAGCTTGACAGCAGAACCTCGTCTCGGAGAAAACGAACGAAGTTAAGGGGGCCGAGTTGAACCAGATTCGTCACTATTTTAGACCACGCGTCTTGAAAAGTTGCAGACATCTCTGGAATGATTAGGCTAACCAGAAATATTGGCAGAATCGCAAGGAGGCTGCCCATGGCGATTTTGACAGGAAGAAACCTCTCTGTCTGCGAAAGGGGCCTCACCTTTCTGGGAGAGATGAGAGAACAAACGATCAGGACGAGGACTGCAAATAGCCATGTCGGAAAGTGGATTCCTAAGATAAGCCAAGAGAGAACTACAGCCAGAATCGCCCATCTTTGAGATTTCCCTTCTTGGCTTTTCAGCATGGCAACGTAGAGAAGCATCAGCAAGACCAATGCAGACCAGTTTCCAATTATGAAGTATCTGATTCCAATAGTGATGTGAGGCGAGATCGACGCTAGGAAAGCGCTGAGGATGGCGAGTCTTTCATCTTTTAGGCAGGAATCTATAAGCAGGTAGGTTGAGGCCGTGAGCGCGCCTGTCAGCACTATCTGAAGATAGTTGAGGAGAGCTTCAGCATCTATTGAAAGGCAAGCTCTCACTGAATACAGTGCTAGAAAGAGAAGAGGCCGATCAGTCGATAGAGCCTGAGCTACTCCGAGGCGATCCATCTCCCGCAGTATCGACAAGTAGTATCGAGCATCTCCAGTCAACGGATATCCCAAGATCAACCGGTAGGAACAGACTAGAATGCCAACCATTATTGCCGATACCAATAGTGCTGCGTTTCGAGGGATACTTCGGTTTCTTGACATCACACCCACGGCTGCTGTCGATTCTGAAGAGGCTCTCGAACTCGCTCTGCTCCACTTGAGTATTATAGGCAGCCAGAGGAGCTGCGTTGCCAGTAGAACGAAGAGCACTATAGTATAGGGGTAGAGGCTCATCTCAGCTCCTTCAATGAAGCCAACCGTGTCAAAGGACGACGTGCGTGATGCGACCCATACGCCAGGGAGCAGGCTCCACACTGCCCACATCTCTAATACTAGTAACGGTGACAAAAGGGATGACAGTAATCGCAGAGCTGCGTGTTCAGTCGCGACGCCAAGCAGCTGTCGAGATATCTGTAGCTGAAGCCACGTGACGACGATGGTTCCTCCAGACATCAGAGCGGCACCAAGCATGATCGTGATCGACGCAGGCGGAGACGGTTCAATGATCATTGAGGCTGCTGTCAAGACGGATCCCAGGCCAACTGCCAAGCCTATTCTTGAGATCACTTTTGACCGAGGGCGAAAGACACAGTAATTGGTGATGCCAGCAATTGCGCCTGAGATCACCCAAGCTGCGAAGTCAAGGCTGGGCGATGCAAGAACAAGA
>CAZVKZ010000124.1:0-4929 GCA_964627775.1 uncultured Candidatus Bathyarchaeia archaeon
ATGTGTATAAGAGACAGGTCTGTGTGTATATGAGTGGACAGGAATGCATCACACTCTTTGATAGCCCATGGGTCAAGGACATGTGGGATGCATCTTATCCAGCACATCTTTTGAGCCCCTGTCATCCTGACCACTCCAGAGTACTTCGACACGTCGTTGTAGCCTAGGCACCCTCCTGAAGCGCTGTATTGATCTATGCAGATGTTTGCTCCGCCAGCGCTCTTCATCCACCATGAGGCGCCCCCAAGCCACCATAGAGCAAATGAGTTGCGCTCTAGCTTCGTTTCTTCGATTTCTTTGTTTAGTATTGTTCCCCATTCGGGGAAGACATCTCTCAGCCATTGATCCCTTGTTATCGGTTTATCAGGGCCAAGGTTGAGGCCTCCGTCTCCTACACCTTTGACTTCAACAGTCATCTTCGATATACCTCGGGTTAGAAATTAGGTTCGGGTATGATTTATATCATTTTTGACAAGCGCAATCATTGGTCCAAACAGGCTGTAGGCAGCTATCTCATTCATCCGCCACTGGCCTGTTCATGTCCTACACAAAGAATACTCTTGTTCTTTGATAGTCAGACTCGAATTGGCATCCTTTCGTGGGGCAAAAGAGAAACCAGAAATACTTCCCTCTTGTTCGCGTTGATCATGATAGAAAAAAAGTATCACATCGAGGTAGAGTTGCCCAGCATTGGAAAGGACAAGATAGAGCTCGATGTGGGCGAGCAATCATTCTGTGTCCGAGTCCCAAGAGAAGACATCGTGTGCAGCGCTTGCTAAACGATAGCGCACGAGATCGATCTGAATAAGACAGAGGCCGTCTTTGAGGAAGGTCTTCCAAAGATCACGGCCCCCTAAAAAGCCCAATAAGAGGTCGTCTAATTAGAGTAAAGTAGGTTCTTTCGCATCATTCAAAAAACAAGGTCGTGTGCCCCTATTTTTTCGTTATGACTTCCCTAATCCATTCAGAGATTGCCTACCCGGAGACCCATTACTACAGAGCACTCAAAGCAGCTTGTACGCAATAGGCCTCCTCTCTGCGAGTCTTGATTCTCTAAGTTTTCTTGCGGTCTCAAGATCTAAGTCAGCTACAAGGGCCTCCGGAGATTCGCCACCGGTAGCCAGCGGGTTTGGGTAGACTATTTTGGAATCGCTGTCTTGTCTTAGGCCTAGGATCATACTGTGGCCTGAGTATCGAGGCGGCCATACAACGTTCGATGCAACAACTGGTAAACGGTTTTCAAGGCAGCGCGTGGAGAGGTATACGCTCCACGGCTCATTTCCAGCTTTCAAGATTCGTGAGGGGACAAACAAAATCTCTGCCCCTTTGAGTGCAAAAGTTCGAGCGACCTCTGGGAAGACAGCATCATAGCATACTATGACGCCGAATCTCACTCTGTCCACATCAAACAAGACATATTCAGAGCCAGGCCTCGCTCTGGCCTTCTCAGCACCGAACAGATGCACCTTCCTCTGCCTGCCTACGAGATGACCGCAGGGGTCCACCACAGGAGCAGTCACGTAGGTTCCATCCTCAAGTTCTTCGTAGAAACCGCCGGCTATTATAGTGACGCTGAATTTGCGAGCAAGCTTTCTCATCAGATCTAAGGTGCTCAAGACAGCGTTCTGGTTTTCTTCTTCAAGCCAGTGTTCAGGAAAACACAGAATCTTAGCTTCCCTGATTACAGCTTCACTTATGAGTCTCTCGACGGACTCTTCAGAGATTTTGCCAGAAGTTGGCTCTGGACCAATCTGGATTGCTGCTACCTTGAACTGTTTCACAGCTTCTTAACACCGAGTCTATCAACTAGGTAGTTGAGAAGCTGCCTTGCGACATCTTCCTTGCTTGTCCTAGGCACATGAGTGATGTTCCCGTCGCGATCAACAAGGAACACTTCATTCTCTTCAGAACCAAATCCGATGCCTTCAACTCCTAAGTGGTTGGCAACTACTAGGTCAGCGCCCGACGACTCCAGAATCTCTTTGGCCCTCTCAGTCAACTCTGAGTCAGAGAGGCCGTATTCTGCCTTGAAGGCGACCAAACAGGTCTGGGGGCTGATCTTCTTAACATAATCTATTATTTTGGGTGTAGCTTGGAGTTCGATCATTATTCTTTTGATGTCTCTTGTTCGGATCTTTGCGGCCTGTGAGGTTGAGGGTTTGAAGTCGGCGACGGCAGCGCTTCCAATGAAAACTTGATACTGCCTCGTTTCGAGTTCTTTTCTGATGGCCGTAAGCATCTCTTCAGTTGTCTCAACTTCTATGGTTCTTACGTCAAGGGGCGGCTCTGCACCTACAGGGCCGAGAACCAAAGTTGTTGTCGCGCCTCGCCTTGCCGCCTCCCCTGCTATTGCGATCCCCATCTTGCCTGAACTTCTGTTTGTGATTACACGAACTGGGTCTATGTGCTCTAGGGTAGGTCCGGCGGAGACAAGGATGTTAAAGCCTCCAAGGTCTTTGTGATATAGTTTCCTTATCACGGTCTCAACTATCACGGAGGTTTCCGCTATCTTAGCCTTGCTCTCGACAATTATTGGGTCGAGTATTTCTACGCCGAGAGATCTCAGCTTCCTGATATTCTCGAGAACTATAGGGTGTCTGTACATTGATTGATGCATCGCGGGGACGATGACAATGGGTATGCCCGATCCCAAGGCGGTGGTCGCGACAGTCGTTACTGGGGTGTCGTCTATCCCAGATGCGATTTTTCCTATGGTGTTTGCCGTCGCTGGCGCTATTAGTACCAGATCTGACCTTCCAGTCCATTCACCTGCAAGTTGCACGTGTTCAATGCGTCCGGTAAGCTCCGTAATGACTGGGTTGCCTGTGGCCCACTCCATAATCTTGGGACCTATAAGTTCGCAGGCTGATCTTGAGAGAACTGGATATACCTCTGCACCTCTTCGCATGAGTTCCCTAGCGATCTCTGGCGCCTGAGCTGCAGCCACACTCCCGGTGACGCACAGTGTCACCTTTCTGTTAAGGAGTTCCTTCCCTAGCGTGCCTGTTATATCCTTCAATGGGTTATGCGACAGCTTCGGCATCCTCGCCTAAAGAATTGACGTCGAGACTTGATAACAATACCTCTAGCCAGTACCCGTTCAAGGGCTGAGGAAGAGGCAAGAATACTTATATCAGATAGTGCGGCTCTACCAAACGTAGTCCGTTCCAGACAAGATCTCTCAGTCAACGCCTGTCCGTGGGAGATAAAAGAGTACTCTGTCGCAAGCTGTTTAAAACTCCACAACATGCAGTCACCAGGTTAACTAAGATGCCTGTACGAGCCCTTCTCTCACAGCGGTTGCGATCCAAAGATATGTTCCTTGTCGCGTTCGTAATCCCCGTACTCGCGCTTCTCCTAATAGATCAGAATCAGTTCATACTAGGTTGGAATGAGGGAGCGGGTGGCGGCTTCCTATTCGCGCTTGTTTTCTTGATAATGGAGTGGTATGATGTGAGAAGGCTGCTCGATCCTAGGTTGGCAGGAAGAGGGCTGCTCTACGTATTGGCTTCGGCAGGTTTGATTGTGGCTTACTTCGTGGCTGTCTATGCTCTTGGGCAGAACCGCTTGGTGGCCCAGCTTGGTGTCCTGCTGGGCTATATCACGACGCCACAGATTTTGAGCTGGACTAGAATGTGGGATTACATACTCTACGCCCTTTATGTCTCAACGGTAGTAGCACTTTATTTTGGCGTTCGTAGACTCAGATACTTCCCCACCCCCATAGTCTTCCTCTTGGGTATGGCCTTCATCTTGCTGCTAGATGCCACCTTCCCGTATGGGTCCATCGAGTCCCTTCAAATCCTGATGCTGCCGATACTAGCGGTTACCGTCTTTCTACTCAGTGCTGTAGGTGTTAGAGTGGACTTGGTTGGAGCTGAGAATCTTGCAGTCTGGGGGCAGAAAGGTTTCTTGCTCATAAACATGTACTGGCAATGCGCAGGAATATTGAGTATGACAATATATCTTCTGGTAATCATAATACTGATGGTGAAACTGGAGACCTCTGTCACAAGGAAGCTAATCTACACTGCTGTAGGCGCGGTAGGAACCTTCTTCGTAAATATAATTCGGATATTTCTCATAATCTATTATGGCGCATTCATAGATGTGAACTTGAGGATGTTCCATGAGTCGATAGGAGAGGTCCTATTCACGATCTGGATCGTCGTCTACTTGCTTGCAGTCACTACAGTGGAGGCTCATTCGTCGAAAAGCATAAGGCCTCAAGTTGGCGTGGTTTCTGTGCCCTCTCAGCCAGCAACGGCTTGCATTTGAGTCGAGTATTCGAGGTAGGTGCAATTGGCTTGGGGCGGACGCCTCAAGCGATTGTGCTTGTCACTCTGATCTAGATTATTCTACACCTAAGGCCTCTATTCCCGCTTGGGAGACCAGCCTGTCTTGCTCGGCTGTTCCGGAACTGCAGCCGATGCCGCCTATGACCTCCCCTTTGACTGTTATTGGCAGGCCTCCGCCAAAAATCATGAACCTGCCTTGGTTGCTGGTGTAGATCCCAAAGGCTGGTTTCCCTGGCGAGGCTATCTCAGCATATTCATGTGTTCCTCTCCTACTTCCGGCAGCCGTGAAGGCCTTGTTTATGGCAATGTCGATGCTTGTGATCTTTGCGCCATCCATTCGTTCGAAAGCGAGGAGGTTTCCACCCTCATCAACTATGGCTATGTCCATGGGTACCCCTATCTCTTTTGCCTTACATTCAGCCGCGGCTAGCATGATCTTGGCACCTTCGAGAGTCAGCTTGACAGAGCTCTTGAAGAATGATTTTTCGCCTCTCAAACTGTGTTCACAGTTATCTTAGATTTCTGAAAGAGATAAATGGGTATCGACCGGCTATTGTTCGTTTAGTGGAGTTCATCAAACTGTTTTCCTTCGTTCCGAGGCCTTTTTTTCCAAATAAACATATAAAGAAGG
>CAZVKZ010000125.1:0-4917 GCA_964627775.1 uncultured Candidatus Bathyarchaeia archaeon
TCGTATCTACAAGGCTTGAACCTACCGGAAATGTCCCGGGTAGTGAGATACCCATGGTAACTGCAACGAGGGAAATCGCCATCATCACCACGGCTCCAACTATCACCATGCCGCTGCTACGGCTGTCATGTATACGACCGTTTCAACACAGACAGTAAAGGTGGCCCAGCGGGCACTCCTCGGTTGATCGGTCAGGCTGCGGGGGGAAGCGTTGTCCACTTATCTGACCTTCCATCGCCTTTTCTGCGGCTCGATCGAGGGAGACAGAGCTCCAAATTTCTTGTTTCTCTCGTTTAACTACCCATTATTAGGATGAGAGCAAAGCAGGCAGTTGCGAGATCGAAATCAACCCTGTCCACGATCCATAGGCAATCTCACGGGTTTTCCGCTCTCGGCGGATTTTCTGGCGGCCATTGCCATCTCTAGAACAGCTCTTGCATCGTCAGCGGATACTGGAGATTTTGTATCTTCAAGTATGCACTTCGCGAATTCCCTTATCTCTCTCAGATATGCTTTGGCGAACCTGCTTGCGAACCAATAAGGGTAGTCATGCTTGGCCCTTCCTTCATCGAAGATGAGCAAGTCGAGCTCTTTCTCTTTCTCTATCCTCACCGCTCCCTTCGTTCCGAACACCTCAGTCCTGACGTCGTATCCGTAGGCACAATTCCTGCTTGCGTCAACCTCAGCCATCGCTCCTGACCTGAATCTTATCATGACCATGACATTATCCGGGTATCCCAGCTTCTTCAGATCCTCGTAAACAAGGAAGCCTTGGGAAGCGTACACTTCTTCCGGCTCCGATCCAATGAGCCACCGGAGGGTGTCGAAATCGTGAGTGCATGTGCCGATAAATATGCCGCCACTCAGCTTGGGGTTCTTCTCCCATCCACCTGGAGGAACCGGATCCCGTGTGTTCGATCTGGCAAGGGTAATCGCACCCAAGCGCCCCCTTTCGATCAACTCCCTGGCCCTCATGTATGCTTCATCAAACCTTCTGTTATATCCTACTTGGAACTTCATCCCATATTTGTCGATCATCGATATTACGTCATCGGCCTCCTCGAGCGTCAACGCCATGGGTTTTTCGCAGAAGATGTGTTTGTGGCTTTCGGCGAAGGTCTTTACAGCCTCGCAATGCATGAAATTCGGCAACGCTATTATGACCGCATCAACATCTTCATCCTTGGCCAGCTGAGAGTAGTCCTTATACCTCCTTTCAATTCCATACCTATCAGATATCCGATTGAGCACATCTTCCCTAGTTTCCGCAAGAGCGATGACTTCTGCCTCGTCCATGCTCCGCTGGATATTGTCCACATGCAAAGCGCCTATATTGCCGAGACCCACAACACCAAACCTCACCTTCTTGACCATCTGTTTACCTCCTTCCTCACTCACAGATCTTTGGCCCTAAAAACGTTTTCGACCGATCTTGTGAATGCACTCTGCTGAAGCCGGCATGCCAGAGGAAAGCCGCAGGGAATCATTCATCCATCAAAACGAAGTGTCGATTACGCCAAGTCAACTTTAAAAGAGAGAGCAATAGATCGAGGTGAAGAAACAACAAGACAGAACTAGGAGAATGAAAGAAGAAATGGGAAAGCGGATGTGGATTGCGACGGAGAACCCGGCTATCGTTTTTGAGGATACCGGTGTCGGGAGGCTGAAGAAGAAGATCTGGGACGCCTCCGAGGAGCAGATCGACAACATTCTCGCCGAGTACGAAATCCCGTCCCCACCCGAGCTGGGGAGACCAGGAAGCTATCTGCAGACAACGATACGGCAAAGGGTGATCGAGAACCGGAGAAAGAACGACATAGTTTTCATCCCTGTAGGCTGTACAGAAAACCATGGGCGACACACCATTTCCGGTTTGGACAGCTTCATGGTGACCCAGATTGTTGAGGCGGTCCGACGGTACACTGCCAGGAGAGGGGCCCCAGTAAACCTGGCTCTCAATCCCTTGAACTACGGAGCCCATCCCTATCATCATCTGGGGATGCCCGGCACAGTGGTCATGCCGGAAACGGTGGTCAGGGAAACCATGATCAACGTGATGTTGGGTCTATGGAACGACGGTTTCAGAAAACAGATCGTAATCAACAACCATGGGCAGCTCTGGGTCTTGGAATCTGCTCTACAGGAATTCATGAAGCGGTATCAGCTCCCCGGAATCTTCCAGGTTCTGGACTGGCACCGCGCCGTCAGGGAGTTCTTCGGACCCAGCGGCAAGAAGGACGCCATGGAGACCGAGTTTGTTCACGCCGACGAGGCGGAAACGTCCATCGCCCTACTCCTCTTTCCACAAGAGATGGTTGATATGAGCCTGGCCCAGGATACAGAAGGTGAATCTTACATACCCGAGGGACACTTCGACAAAGCGGTAGATCCATTCCGGAGACCTCACCGGTGGTCGGAGGGAGAGGGACATTTCGCAATCGAACTCAGGGCCACCCCGGAAGGAGTTGTAGGAAAATCTTCACTCGCCACGGCTCGAAAGGCGAAGAGGCCAATCGCAGCTATCCTAAGATACCTCACCTTGGTTCATGACCAGATTCTGGAAGCCTTCCCCCCAGGAACCCTCCCTCCGGTGGAGAAGGTTACCCTCCGATCGGCCGAGGAGATGAAGCCCTACTTGAAAGAGCCTCAGAGCCCGGGCTGGAAATCGGTCTACGAGCTCCCAAAAATCGGCTTCTCCGAATAAAAGGGACATCTGGCGATTTCCTGAAGAGATCAGTCCAGTGATGCCTCACATGACTGCCCCAAATTCATCATCTCCAAAAACTGATGACCCATCTTTGAAGAAGATCTACAGGGCAATTTTCGAGGAACTGCAACGCAACCTAAGGTCTCCATCAGGTTATTTGAACGGAGTATACGCAGTTCCCGGTGGGAAATATCAGAGATCTTGGCTTTGGGATTCCGCCTTCTTGAGTCAAATCTGGCTGCTGACCGATGCCAGCGTAGCAAAGGAAATTCTTCTCACACATACTTTGACCCAACGCAAAAACGGAATGATACCTCACATGGTTGGACCTGACTACAAGAGTTCCATAACCCAACCGCCCCTACTGACTTGGGCGGCTTGGAGAATCTACGAACAGACTCGGGACAACGAGTTCGTTTCAAAGATCTACCCGTACCTGAAAGCTTTCAATGAGTGGTTCCGCAGAAACAGAGACTTCAACAATGACGGGCTCTTCAGCTGGGTGCGTCCAGACGAAAGCGGATGGGACGATTCCCCCAGATTTGATGGCATCAGGAAATCCCAAGCATGCGAATATTATCCGCACCCCGACCTAAAACCCTCCGAACGGATTCACCCCGAATTCGGGAACCTCGACATGAGGAGCATTCAAGCTTTGGATTTGAACTGCTTCTTGGTGGTCGACATGTCCTGCCTGGCGAGAATGGCGAATATTCTTCGGCTGAAGGTGGACGAGGGAATATTCAAGGAAAGGGTCGCTGGTCTCAGTCAGCGAATTCGCAGCAATCTTTGGAGCAACGATGATAATTTCTTTTATGACCTAGGCCCCAAAGGTCTAATTAGGGTCAAAACACCAGCAGCTTTCCTCACTCTTTTCGCCGAAGTTGCGGACAAAGATCAAGCCAAAGCCTTGATTCAACATCTAATGAATGAAGGGGAGTTCTGGACGCCTTACCCAGTGCCGACTGTCGCGATTAATGAGCCGAGATTCTCTCTTAGATATTGGCGCGGCCCCGTATGGGTCAACATAAATTACTTGGTGTACTTAGGCCTGAAGACGTATGGATTCGATGGTGTGGCTAGCCAACTCAGCGACAGGACGATTGAAATGGTTGCGGATGCCTACATGAAGAAGGGCTGCTTTTGCGAGTTCTATAATCCCTTCGCTCCAACTTACGTTGAAGGGTTCTCACCGCCGAAGCCAGAGAAACATTTCGCGGGCTGGACAGGTCTTGTCGCAAATCTTTTGGTCAACAACCACTCAGGTTAGATTTCTGTCCGGGCAACCTTGTTTCCGCTAGAGACCCGTTCCGACCCGGCTTGAGATGACTCGTTTTCGATCGATCGATTTGTTGGAACGGGCATCCGCTGGGAAATGCTCGGATTCCAAGTACTCTTCATGGCCTTGACGTTACCGTCCTTAAGGTTCTATGCACTCACAAGAGAAAGATGCGACGAGATAGCTGGAAAACTTGGACAGAAACGCACACACAAGGCAGAACATGAAACAACTGTGTGCATGCAAAAGGTTATAGCCCTTGGTGGGATGCCCTACGGCTAAACCGTGTCGGGGAATGCCTCAACGAGCTACATGGTGTGGGTTATGAGTGTAGCCAAGCCAATCCTCGAATACGTCAAGACGATCAAGACAGAGGCGCAGCTTTCCCGTTCCACAGGAGCCTTCAAGAGGATGCTTAGATACCATAAGCCATATGCTCATGTCTTCATTTTCATAGCGGCGCTATCTGTCCTGAGGTCTTACCTGTTTGTACTCGAGCCTCTCCACACATCGCAGATAATCGACCAGGTTATTATAGGCGGTAGGTATGAGCTGCTATCTCAGCTTGTATTGAACATAGTGTTTGCGGTAGTAGCCTTTGGAATAGTCAACTTCGCAATAACATATGTACACGGATATATCGCGCAGTTTGTCATAAGGGACGTAAGGTCTGACTATTACTTCTCTCTCCAGAGTAAGTCGTTCAGATTCTATGATTCCACTCCTGTGGGAGACCTCGTTTCGAGAGCTACAATGGATCTGCAGGCTGTAGAGATGTTCCTCAGAACATGGGTTGGAACGCTGGCCAACGCTGTATTTACGGCTGTTATTGTGTTTGCGGTGATGTATTCGATTAATCCAACTATGAGCGTAATGTCTATCATACCTATGCTATTGGTATTCTACTTCACAACCAAGCTTTGGATCAAGA
>CAZVKZ010000126.1:0-4898 GCA_964627775.1 uncultured Candidatus Bathyarchaeia archaeon
TGCATGAGAACTCTTCCGAGTCCTCTGAAGGCAAAGTATCCATAGTACCCGTAGAGGCCACCGCTGCCGAACAACCTCACTCCCCACCATGTCCACTTCCAGAGCATAGGTTTCTCGGCGATAGGAATCTCAGCGTCTCCAATCAGGCGTTCCACGATAACCGTATTGTTGCGAATAGTGTAACCTCTCGGCACCCACAGAACAGGGATCGCGAGAGTGCTGCCAAAAAGGAGGAGGAGCCCAACTTTGAGAAGGGGACTATCCGCCACGAGGACTAGGACAACTGTCACAGAGCCTACTAGAAGGCATACCCCGACTGTGACCGCCTTCACTAGGTTGTCCCACGGCGCTGAGAAGCGGTTTTCAACCATTTGCATGACCCCTCACACCTGCAGCGTGTGGAAGATGTTGCTGGTGTCGGTGTCATAAATCCTTTCGCACTCTAACCAATCTAGGAAGAAGATTGAAAAGTAGAACATGAAACATCTATTTTGATGCATGTTGTGCGGCTTAGTCAAGGAGGGTTTCTTCGCACAATTGTTGGAGCCAGCGCGAAGTCGAAATGGATCTAGTTGTGGTGAGTAGTGTGAAGTTGGACGATGTCAAGCGAGTTTGTGTTCTCGGATGTGGCTTGATGGGCAGCGGCATCGCTCAGGTCTGTGCACAGCATGGATATGAAGTGTGCATTCGGGAGATCAGTTCTGACCTTCTGGAGCGTGGGCTGAACTCGATTAGAGAGTCCGTCTATGGTCATATGGTGAAGAAAGGGAAGATTGGGGAAGAAGATGCTGAGCTTATACTCTCCAGGATCAAGGGAGCTGTTGGGATGGCTGAGGCTGTTAGAGATGCCGACATTATCATAGAGGCTGTTCCAGAAGATCTGGAGGAGAAGAGGGTTGTTTTTGTCGAAGCGGAGAGATACGCGCCTGACCATGCCATCTTCGCCTCAAACACTTCTTCCCTGATGATTACTGAGATCGCCTCGGTTCTTAGGCGGAAAGACAGAGCCATTGGGATGCACTGGTTCTATCCTCCACAAGTCATGAAGCTCGTTGAGATAGTCAGGGGGATGCTTACCTCTGATGAGACCTATGAAGTGATCAGGGAGTTCTCGTTCAAGCTGGGAAAAGCCCCAGTTACCTGCAAGGACTCCCCGGGCTTTGTCGTTGTGAGGTTGATAGGCGGGTTCATCGCAGATGCGATAAGATGTTTCGAGGAGGGACTGATGAGCGTGGAGGATATTGACAAGGCCTGTAGACTTGGACTTAACCATCCTATGGGTCCGTTTGAACTGTTGGATTTTGTTGGGCTCGATACGTATCTGAAGATATATGATTATGTGTATAGAATGACGGGTGACTCAAGATTTCATCCTCCTCTGCTTCTGAGAAAGATGGTTGCTGCCGGATACCTCGGGAAGAAGAGCAGCAGAGGCTTCTACAACTACAGCATAGGATAAGATATCCTGACTGCATATTTTGTCGGATCCAGCTAGCTGTGAGGC
The DNA here is from genome assembly GCA_964627775.1 of uncultured Candidatus Bathyarchaeia archaeon. GTDB lineage: Archaea > Thermoproteota > Bathyarchaeia > 40CM-2-53-6 > RBG-13-38-9 > CAZVKZ01. The sequence continues at coordinate 1,505 of CAZVKZ010000126.1, forward strand.
GTTCTGGTGCTAAAAAATGGCTCTCTCGCGAAGTGTAAGGGGCCGCCGGCCCCCTAGGGGGTTCGAACAACCGGCTCTATTGCAGATCAATCGAAACGTCAAGGATTCTGCCTTGGAAAAGTAGTGGACCATTATTTTTCAATTCCACTATGATTGATTTGAACGATTCTCCGCGGGCCGACTGAATTAGAACGTCGACAACGTAGGACTCAGTTATTCACATGGTTAAATATTGCGCTGGTGCATGCTGTGTACGCTTGAAAGAACGAACTGCATTATCGCTCTATCTTAAGGGTCTTCCTTGCTTTCTCTAGAAATTTCTCAGCGCCTTCAATTGTCTCAATTGCTCCTGTTTCAGAGAATTTCAAACCATAGTCGGCTTGCTGTCTTAGATCCATGCCATCTTCAAACCTAATGATTAGGTCTGTTCCGAGTTCACGCGAAAAGAGTTCCCTCAAAGCTACCAGCATTGCATAATGGCTCCTCTCCCTGTAACCTCGATGATACAGCAGTGCGCGAGCGCTGTGAAACATGGAGTAGTAAGCTTGTATAGTCGCCCACTTGAATTTGTGTTGTTGGAGTGAGTCGCGGGCGTCCTGCAGATCTGTCTCTGCAGCCCCGATTTCCTTCATAATCATCTGCCTAGTTACTCTTGCTCTCAGCAGCTTCCTTTCTTGCAGAAGCAGTCTAAACTCGGAGCTTACCCCATCTCCCACAGTATTATGCCCCTTTGTATGTTTTCATATAGAGGTTTATCCTCTCTTTTGAGGCTCACAAATTCGGTTGCGTCAACAATTATTGGTGCGACCTTTCTCTCACTTTTCCTGTTGAAGGAACTGATCTTGCTTCTCACATACTCCTTTTCCGAAGTAAGGATTAACAGATCGAAGTCACTCTCCTTGACATCCGTGCCCTGAGAGCAGCTCCCAAACAGAATGATCCTTCGAGTATGCTGCTTCAGGGTGTCTGTCAATTTCTTCAATCCATAAACGTTGATCAGGACTTTGGACTGGCGGACCACCGGCTCTTTGAGGTTGAGCCTGTAAAACATCATCCGTCCCTTGCCCTCTCGCCTAAGCAGATCCAAGTCAGCAAGCAGCCTCAAAATCTTGTTCGCCGAACCCTTGCTCACGCCAGCCTTCCTCACCACCTCTCTCTCATGATACTCTTTCATTGGGTCTGCAAGGAAGAATTGAAGGATTGTCATAAACGTGGGAGTGATAAAGTCTAATTTTTCGGGCATATGCCCATTTTTTTGTGCCATATGCTCATTATTTTATACCTAAGTATTTATAGATTTGCAGATCGGCTTGCGTGTAAAGCCAGAATTATGGCCGGCCTACGGGATACTAATTGTCCTTCGATAACGTAAGAGTACAGCCAACATTCTCAGAGCTTGCCAGTTTCAGTAGTCAGCCTCATGGATTACAGGGCCGTTTCACGGCTTCAATATGTCACGGGAAGTCCGATCGACTGTCATAAGTCTGATGCCTAGCTCTCCTTGCAGTGCACCGGTCTTTGAGGGTCGTAGATCTCTTCCAGCCTTTGGCGTGTCCGAGAAAGAACGCAACATGCAGGTTGAGGCTCAACTATCGAAATAATATTCTCATTATGAAGAAAGCGAGGATGCAGCTTAGCAGGACGGAACCTGTTGCGCCAAATACGATGCCGTGTAGAACGCGGATGTTCAAAATCGCTATGCGTTTGACTAGGGCGGCTCCAACGATACTCCCTATCAACGCGTATGTGATAGATATGGGTATCCCGCCTTGGGTGAAAACCCACACGCAGGCTGCGCTGACCGTCATGCTTGTGAATACTCCTTGGGGACTCAAGACTACAAATCTCTCTCCAACTACCTCGGTTATCGCACGACCAAAAAGAACAACCCCTATGATTGTGGACGCCGAGATAGCCAGTGTTGCTATTACCTGAATGGGTTCGGATAACAGTGGCGCGTACAACCCATTTATGAAGCCAACGTTATTCGCGCCTAGCACGTAGGATAGGATGAATATCCCTAGGGTGGCGCTCAGTCTGGTTATCAAATCGGCCCCGGCCAGACTGAATTTCGAAACGAACAAGGTCATAGGCTGATACGCGAGCATCGTCAGGAAACCAGAAAGCAACGGCAATGACAACCACGATGCTACAAGCACCAATGCGTAGTTTACTTCTAGAGTCAGGCTTAACCCCAGAATTGCGCCCATAGATGCCCCTACCGCGATTAGAGAAAGACTGGACGGAATGCGTAACATCGAGAATGTGAACAAGATCACAGTGCTTGTTAAGAAAATAGCTAGAACCATTGTTGTCTCCACCTCTAAAGGGAGTGTGTCTGAGGTCAAGCCTCCAAACACGGTGTGACTCATCTTGTTACCTTCCATGAACGCCCCAGACATGACTCCCAATCCAATTACTACCCTGCTTCTGTTGATGCTGGACACGCCGCAGCCATAGGAGCTGCCCATGATCACCCCTGAGTTATTCCAGCCCAGAAGAAACGCCAGAACTGTGCCGAATACTATAGGAACGATAAGCACTCATCCATAACCCCGGATAATCAGAATAAGGATTATGTCGCTTGCGTCTTTGGCGTTATCCGCTATCTCATCCACAGTATTGATGAAGCTCTGCAATTGTACTATTCCAAGAGCATCCTTGCTCTGGCATTCACCGAAGAGAGTCTTCAGAAGCCGTGATTTGAATAGGTCCGCATCCTCCTCGCGCTCCTTGATCTTTTGAGTTCTTTCGAGAGCAGCCGCTTTGTTCACCCTCAATCCCTTCACTGCATCATCTAGGGCGTAGACAGCGTCTCTACATTTCTCCAGGAATCGTCTGAGATCGTCTGTTTTCGTCAGACATTTCACAATCGCCTCATCAGGCTCCCTCTGCGTTAGCATCCTAGTAGCATCTTTTGCGCTGTCAGCAATGTTGTCAATCTTGTCAACTAGTAGGAGAAGTTCACTGAAAATGCCTCCAAAGTAAGAACCCTCACAAATTGTTGTCACAATCGATTTGTGCACTCTATCAGCCTCGCTTTCAAGAACATCTAAAACCCCCCAAACCCTATCGAGCTCTCGCCAGTTCATATCACTGATAAGTTTACAGACATTCATCATCTGGTCCACCATTTGTTTCACAATCTTCAGATGATCCTCGATAAGATCAAAGATCTTGTGTCGTTGGTCCAGAAAACTGGGCACCTGTTTGAACCATTTGAACAACCAACACCTCACCTTCATCTTATGTTAAGGCGAATCTATTCAGTTCCGTGAGTTCCTCCGTGATTAAGGTTTTCGTGTATAGGGGAAAGCTCAGCAGCACATTTGCTCCGAAGGTTAGACAGCACGCCGAAGAGATAGTGACAGCATCTAGGCAAATTTGGTGAGTT
>CAZVKZ010000127.1:0-4879 GCA_964627775.1 uncultured Candidatus Bathyarchaeia archaeon
TCCATTCGAAATCGTAGACGGGATACGTTCTCCTCGATGACCTACCGCTTGAGTCTACAACGTAGAGATGGCCTAGCGCTGGACAGACCACTATCTTCTCGCCACTCCTGCTCAGCTCGAAGTACTTTAAGCCGTATTTCTGGTGTGAGGCTGGGGGGTCATCTGAAAGAGCCTCCGCCAGTTTTCTTGCGGCATCTGGCTTTTCACATATGATGAGTGTTGTTTCCACTGTCTCCATCCTCGCTTTCGAGTATCAGCTTGGCAATGCCAAGAATAGCATCACCAGTCTCCGGGAGTCTAGTGAGAAATTGCAGATAATCGTGGTAGCTGATTCTAGTGTAGGCTTTCTGCCATATCTTGTAGCTGTGATTAAGCTTCTCCTTTGCCAGGTGATGTAACTCGCAGAGGCTCTCTGTCTTGGAAGGTTCTATGCAGACTAGGCATCTCGTAGATTGAGAGCCCTGCCCTGGGTTTAGCGGCTGTTCAGATGCCACGTTTGACTAACCTTGAATGTAGCCTACCGCAGTCTTACGCGTCTCACTGCCTTGTGAGCCATGATCAATGCTGCAGCGACAACGATTATGTTGGATAGCATATTTGAGATGAAGTACTTCCATAATGGTGCAAGATCCATCATTGGAGTGGCGGCGCCGTAATACGATGAGTATAGCCCGCTGAGGGTTGGAAAGGATGACTTGGCTTTGAAGAAGTTGCTCAGCATCCAGTTCGATCCCAGTACGTACGGTATGAAGAGTGAACCGGCTAGGACTGCCAGCAGGAGAGAAGCCAACTCAATCATCCTTAGGGGCGCGATCACAGACGGCAGACGCACACCGGGCTTGGCTTGCACGAATGATCTCACCCTCATGAGATACATCCAGGAGAATAGCATGACCGCCAGGAAGCCAACGAGTGGTATGTAGAGGTAGGGGATACTCAGATACTGAGCTAGCTGGTAGGTGCGATACTCTAGGCCTCTGGCCATGAGATAATCGGTGAGGTAAATCTGGATGAGGATCGTTGATACTGCGAGTATCAACATCGAGATCAACGAGGCAGTTGAGATCCACCTGAACACTATCTTTCTTGGTGCGGTGCTCAAACCCAGACCCCCGAGCCGTTCCTGAAGCTACGGTTCCTGTTCCGGTCGACTGATTTGAGTTCACGAGCTGCAATTAAGAGTATCTATCGAGTTTACTCACGCCATCCTACTCAAACTCGATCGTGGCAGGAGGCTTCGGGGTCAGGTCATAATAGACTGATGAAGTACCTTTGCAGTTCCGGAGGATCTTTGACGAGATTGCTTTGAGTTTCCTTAATGGCACCTGAAATGCGTCTGCAGTCATGAAGTCATCTGTCCTAATCGCACGGATTACCGCAGCGTACGGTTTTCGCTTGGGAAGCTCGCCCACTTTGAGGAGCAGACGTGTATATTCAGGATTAACTGCCGTAAATTCTCGGCATATGTTTCGGGATTTGGCCAGGATTCCCCCGGCCTCTCCCTCCAAGTCCTGTGAAAGTGCTATTGCAGCCATCTTGCCGTATATCCTTCGACCCTCACTTACTCCTGTCGCAAGGTTGCTTAAGATCTGCACTTTGAACAGGTTTTCTCTGATGCCAAGCGCAGCGGAGAGGGACTGCTTGAGCCCATCGCTTCCTAGCATTTCGTCTGGGTTGTCGTCCACTATGGCTGCGAAGTATTGTTGTGCACCCAGATCTTTGAGCTCCTTTTCTACGATCACGGTTGCTGTCTTCAACTGCTGCAGTTTCGTGCGCGACACTGCAGCTACGCACCTGACCATTAAGCCTGGACCTGGGAAGGGCTGTCTCTCTGAGGTTTCCTCGGAGAAGCCGAGCTTTCTGGAGAGGATTCTGACTTGGGGTTTGTAGAGTTGGGAGAGCGGTTCGATGACTTTGAAACCGTACCTTTCTTTGGGGTCGATCCCTATCTGCTCAAGCACATTGTGCTGCGTCTTCACTCCGCCTTTTGTCTCGATCAGGTCTGGAGCTATCGTCCCCTGCACAAGCCATCTGCAGCCTTGCTTTCTCGCAGTGGCGGCCAGGGTTGAATAGAATGCTTCACGGAAGGCCTTCCTCTTCTCCTCAGCATCCACCAATCCCTTCAAGCTATCCATGAAGTGTCTTTGAGCTCTGACTATTCGTAGGGGTAGCATTAGGGGTGGTTTTGCGAGTTCTCTCTTTACGCTTTCAGGTTCGCCTTTCCTCATGAATCCCGTGTCTATGAAGACGCAGACAAGGTTTCTTCCTATGGCCTTGCGTGTGAGCGCAGCGCAGGTTGTGCTGTCTACACCGCCCGATACAGCGATCATGGCCTTTTCCTCTCCTAAGGAGAGTCTGATCTCGCCTGCCTGAAGCGTGATGAATCTGTCAGGATCGAATTTTTCCGCCGGGCTTAGCATATAAGGCACCTTGATTGAACAGGTGTTCTGGGTTTATCAGCCTTTGCGAGTGGGAAATCCCTGACCTTCCGCTGCGTAGAGGACCCCCGCTTTGGTGCCTTTTTCTCTCTCACCGAATGAATTAGGGGGGCCCCCCCTAAGGGGGGGTATTGTGGCATTGGAGAGATTGGAGGCTCTGACAAGTCGTTTATCAGGTTCTTCTGGAGGGGATTGATGAGTATTCTTTGATGGTGCTCAGATCCCAACACCTGAAGTGGCTGCGTGATTCGCCAGTATGGGCGATCTCTTATGAAAGAAGGTTTTATCACAGGCTGTATCTTACTCTTCTCAGATTGGCTGAGAATTTCGTGACCGAGGAAATAATTGGTAAAGGCACCTGGCTTGACAAGATAGCTTACGAGTTGCTTGAGAGGGAGCGGAAGCTAGGAAGGAGAGGCGAGGTAGTCAGAGCAGAGAGCGGCCTTGGCGCATCAGGGATCCCGCATCTGGGCAGCCTCGGGGATTGTGTGAGAGCCTACGGGGTTAAGCTGGCGCTTGAGGTTCAAGGCCAGACTTCAGAGTACATAGCCTTCGCGGATGACATGGATGGTCTGAGGAAGGTTCCCTCAGGGTTTCCAGAATCGCTCAAGGAACATCTTGGCCATCCAGTCTCCAACATACCTGACCCTTTCGGGTGCCACTCAAGCTACGGAGAACACATGAGCTTCATGCTCAGAGATGCCCTAGACAGGTGCGGGATCGAGTACCGGTTCTACTCAGCGAAAGATGTTTATGGTCGGGGTCTGCTCGACGAGCAGATTGAGAAGATCCTCTCTAATGCCTCAAGAGTTGGAGAGATCATTAGGCAGGAGCTGGGCCAAGAAAAGTATACAGAGGTTCTTCCGTACTTTCCGGTCTGCTCATCCTGCGGCAGAATATACACGACAAGGGCGTATGACTTTCTCCCTTCACCAAGGAAGATACTCTACGTCTGTGAAGGGGTCGACCTCAAGGATCGCAGAGTTGAAGGCTGCGGACACAGGGGTGAAGCCGACTATACCAAAGGCGAAGGTAAATTGAGCTGGAAGGTGGAGTTCGCAGCAAGATGGGATGCTCTAAAGATCGGCTTCGAAGCCTACGGAAAGGATATCGCCGACTCAGTAAAGGTAAACGACCGAATATGCGATGAGATCCTGGGGTACCCTCATCCCTACCACGTAAGGTATGAGATGTTCCTCGATTACGGTGGGAAGAAGATCTCCAAATCCCTGGGCAACGTTTTCACACCCCAGCTCTGGCTGAGATATGGCACACCCCAGTCGCTCCTCCTCTTGATGTACAAGCGAATCGTTGGAGCAAGGGTGGTGAGACCTCAAGACATACCGCTCTACATGGACGAGTTGGAAACGCTTGAGGATGTCTACTTTGGAAGGAAGAAGATCAAGGATAAGAAGGAAGATGCGAAGCTGCGAGGCCTATTTGAATACGCTTGGCTTCTCAAGCCCCCGAACAAGCCAAGTGTTCACGTTCCTTACGCGCTCTTCGTCAATCTCGCCTCGGTTGCTCCTGAAGGCTCCGAGAGCGAATACGTGCTTAGCAGGCTCAAGAAGTACAGTTACCTGAAGGAGCCCCCCTCCGACGCCCTTCTGAAGAAGATCGAGTGCACCATCAATTGGTCCAAGGACTTCGCCAAGATCGAGGCGGAGAGGGTTGAACTCAGCGAGGAAGAACGAAAGGCTCTAATCGAACTCACGAAAGCGATACCCAAAGAAAAAGATGAGAATAGTCTACAGAATACCATCTTCAATATAGCAAAAAGTCACGGTATCGAGCCTGGAAGATTCTTCAGAACTCTTTACTTGATTCTGATAGGCTCCTCCTCAGGCCCCAGACTTGGAACCTACATCTTCGATCTTGGAAGAGAAAGAACTGTTGAGATCTTAAGCAAGGAGCTTAAGAGAGCCTCTTGAAAATGTAACTCCCGAACCCTCCGATGAAACGGTCGCAGAGCACATAGATTCTTAAACACACTCACCTTAATTCTATCTAGATAGGCCGCTAACCTCGGGGCAAACGCAGAAATAGTACCATGAAGGTAGTTACCTCTGGTTGAGGCTATTGTCCGAGGTAGTTCTTGCCTACGAAATCGCTTTGAGAGCGCTGGAGGTTCGCGATCTAGAATCAACCAGACTCTTCATAGAGATAGCGAGAACCCTCAGAGACACGGAGCCGGCAACCAAACCCAGGTTCAGACTGTTCCGGCGCAGACGATAGCTGGTCTTACAAAGGACAGAATCTATTTGAACCGCTATCTCCTGAAACATGCTCTTTAGTAGCAGTACTGCGTATTCTGAGAAACAGTGACATGAAGGGGACTCATTGGGCCCGTAGTCTAGTCCGGATCAGGACGCTGAGGTAGGCATCACGTAAGCCTGCGGAGCCGGAGGTCCGGGGTTCAAATCCCCGCGGGCCCGCCACAT
>CAZVKZ010000128.1:0-4789 GCA_964627775.1 uncultured Candidatus Bathyarchaeia archaeon
ATTAAAGTAGGGAACATCCACCACACCGAGAACGAGGCAAGATTTGTGGCTAGCGAAGCTATCAAAGCACGCTTGATTGTTATAGATAGTAGGGCCTCAAGGGTTATACTCTCGAATAGGAAAGCAAAGGTTTCTGCAGCGAACAGGTAATGCAAATAGCTGCTTGTCAAGGATGGGAAGACAAACCAAACCACTGGAAGCGAAAGGACATTGGATAAAATAGAAGCTCTAAGAACCGTCGAAGGGACAACCCTTGAAGCAAACAAAAACAGGAGCGGAGCCTCCACCATATTTGTTAAGAGAATCGCCTTAACGAAGCTAATCAGATACGGAAAGCTGAACGTGTCTCCAACCTCCAGTGAGCTCTAAACATAATAGACTGGAGAACTATAGTGCTTTAGCGCGCACCATAGCTAGGATATCTCAATCTACACATTAGAAAGCGCTAGATTGGCTCACTACCTTCACTTGCGTAATGTGTTTCTCCTTCCAAGGTCTGTGGTGGTTCTGATTCGGTCCATCTGATTCCATCATAGTAGTACCATTTTCCGGTACGAGCTCCAATCGTCCAGTATCTACCATGGTCATCCTTGAACTTCATTTTTTCAAGCGCTTCATTATATCTGGCCTTATCTATTGAGCCACCTTGATATCTTCCCCTCAACTCGTTGAAAGCGGCCTCAATCTCTTTTCGGCTACGCTTCCTGCTTGGTGTCGGTCTCACCGCTGCACCTAGTGGGGTTGCGGGTTCAGTAGGCTCTTTATAGCTCATGCATGAGTTGCAGTAGTAGAGGCTATACATTGGGATCCAGAATAGGTCGCGGCGACAATCTGAGCATGTTGGAGGGTACGTTCGGCACTTGTGGCAGAAGTATCGATTGTACTCACGTATTAGAGTCAGCTTCTTGCTGCAGCGGCATATCTCCTCCACCATTCCAGTCAACCATCAGGAACCTCTTCAGGCATAGTCGGGGGTGGTCTGACAATCTTGGCTGGGGGAGCTCTGCCCCTCCTTCTTATGAGGAGAACTGCTACAACAACGATGATCAAGACGGGGACTACTACTGCAGGCCATATCTGTTCCATTTGCAGCCAAGAGAAGGGACCTAACTCCACAAACTCCTCTACGGTCCCGACCTCTGAGATTGAGGTCTTGAACTCTAAGCTCTCACCTTCATCTACATGGATCGCCTTCCTTATCTGAAAGCTTCCACGGGTCTCCGTCATGGAGATCATCAGAAGATCCCATACGCTGGCGCTTTTGCCATGGGCTCTAATACGGTACTCACCAGATGATAGAGGCATATGGATCAGCTGGGGACTTGAGTCCCTGCCTGAATATAGGGAGCCGGCTACCTCTTTGATCAGGTCTGAGAATTTGTTCCCTTCATAGGCTGCACCTACCTTAAGGCCATCGGGGTTTGTAACCAAAAGATCTACTGGAGACTTGGTATCTTTCGATACAGCCAATATGAATGCTCCAGACTTTGTCCATTCTGGAAGGTTTGCCTCCAGGATTTCCGTGATCGTTGGTAGTGTTCGTCCAACCTTTTTCCTAACCTCAGTTGTGTCCTTGAAGACTGCCACAATCTCCTCCAAGCTTATGGTGGGAATCGACGGTTGCTTCCAATCCCAGTTTGGCGGAGGTAGCTCCAACCCTTTGTATTTCGCCATCTCTCTGACTACTAGCCAAGTCAAGTCCCTAATCTCTTCTGGAGAGAATCTACTCTCTGAAACAATATCTTTCCGGAACCTCCTTCCCCCAGCGTTCTCCAGCTGTATCTTATCCTCTGTCAGACCTGAAATCCTCAGGTAGACAGAATCTACCTCACCACCTCCCAGCACCGTCACCTCGATAACATCATGAAATGGGTATGGTGATTCAAGGAGCTTACTGTAGTAGTCAGCGAATACCTCTGTCTCATAGAGGTTTGACATTTGGAATGAGAACCCTACCGTTATGTTGATGGTAACCTCCGCCATCCGCTGGTATCCCTTACCCTTCTCATCGGTGTATGATGCTGAGAATGTGATGTTCGCCATCCCTGTAGGTCCGAGAGCCTTGAGGTTGTAGGCTCCGACTGGACAACTCTGGCCTGGAGCTAATGACTTGCAGCCTCTGGAGGCATGTCCGGTAGTAAGCTCGAAAGCTTCACTGGCATAGCTTAATTGGACGTCATATGCGTCTGCATCTCCCTGATTTGTTAGGCTCACTTCGACCCTCAGTACCTCTCCGACAGGGAGGGTGGACTTATTCGGTGTGACAGTCAAGTTCAGGTCTGGTGCTGGCCCAGGCACTACTTCGAAGGTTGCGGTATCGGAGGCGCAGTATGGTATCATGTATGCATTGTGGTCATAGTATTCAATGACATAGTAACATGCTTGAAAAGTGACTGTCCATCTTCCTATGTCTCTCTCCTCGGCTACCCCGACTTTATACGTGATGTAAACCTCACCTTTTAGTATCTCAGGGTCGATTTTGTCGGATATTGTCCCTCCTGGGCCTCTGAGCATTAGATAGGCCTCATCGACTCCCGTGCTAACATATAGTTCGAGATAGATGTCCTCGCCCACCCGAAAGACACCCTTTGCAGGATAGACTCCAACTTTCAAGTATTGCATAGTGGTCGTGCTTCTTACATCCTCACCGGTGCCATATGCAAAGTCATCCGCCTCAGTCTTCTGTATCCATTCGCCCCTTACAATTGGTGTAGCCATCGAAGCAGCCAAAACAAAGATGAAGGCAAAAGGTAGTATGGGCTTCTGCAAACTATGATTCCTCTCAAGCACTATAGGAGCCAAAGAAAATTTAAGAATGTTGGCAAAACCATGTCCTTCTAGAAATTACAGCTAACTCAGAGTCGATTCTTCCCTGAACTACCGCAGGCTAAAGCCTGTGGGGTCTCTTGGACCACCCTTCTTCTGCCACAATTCATCTCCAACTTGAAAGATGGAGCGTTCTTGCTCATTCATCAGTAAAGGAAACCCCCAGCAATCTTATATATATTGATGACCTTGAAATAAAATGAGGTCAGTTTTCTTTGTACGGAAGAACTGTCATAAGCTTCACCACATTCATACTCCTTTCCACCCTCCTCTCACCCATCCAAGCAATCGAGGTCAGAGAACCATGGATTGAGGTTGGCAAGAAAGCTTCGTATGAGGCGAATGTCAACCTCCCAGATTTCGGAGTACGTCAAAAAACCACATACAGCTGGGAGGTCATAAGTGAAACCGTAACTCCACAGGGCGATGGAGCAACATTCTACGTGACAATTGCAGATGTTGCTGATTACTATGATGTCCCTCACGCAACCGGCTTTTCAATCATCTACCTTCCCCGCAGTCAACTCGGTGGCGCCTTGAAGACCGAGTTGAGATTGCCTATGGGTAGTGTACCAGTGGTTAAGAGGATAGTGGATTGGCAGGGCATACGAGGCGAAGTGTATTATGACGAACGGTCTTGTGTAGCCGTACGGGGCGACCTCGCAGGAATAATTGACAATAGAGAATACTCGTTCACTTTTGAGATTAGATCAGCCTCATCGGGCATTGTGAATCCTGCAAGGGAAACTCCGATAGTGACTTCTACACCAACACCTAAAGAGACCGTTATGGGGCTCGATCCCATGATGTTCTATACTTTGATCATCGTCTTGGCCATATTTGTTGTAGGGGGAGCGGTTATTCTTTCACTTAGGAGGAGACCACCCCGATATCTACCTCCCCCACCGACTCGATAACCTAAACCATCCCTTTCTCTACAGGATTCAGAACATCATTATCTCATTCTCTGCGTCAGGTATACTCTCATGAAGACAAGTCTATTCCTAGCTGTAATAGCGCTGTGGTTCTTGATCGTGGCTAACATCGCTCTCGAAGAGAGTCTCGCCATGTCTGGGGCCCCGAACGACCCTTACCTTCTGGATCAATGGGGCTGGTTTGAGATCAGAGCTGACAAAGCCTATGCTTCAGGGCACCGCGGGAAAGGCGTAGTGGTTGCTGTCTTAGATACTGGTGTGGACCCCAATCACCCGGACCTAAGAAATAACATTATTGAAGGGTGGAACTTTGTAGACGACAACAACAACATAACCGACCTGGACGGTCACGGGACGCATGTAGCCGGGATAATCGCTGCTACTGCCAGTAACGGCATCGGGATAGCGGGCGTCGCACCTGAGGCTAAGATTATGCCGTTAAAGGTCATCACAAAAAGTGGCGGGGAATGGCTGGACCTGGACAGCGCGATCCTACATGCTATGGAGAATGGTGCAGATATCATAACTATGAGTCTGGGAGGGAAATTATCTCCGAAGTATGCACTGCTAACGGCAACGATCCTATCATTAGCTCATAATAATGTCACTCTGATCGCGGCGGCAGGAAACGAGAATGTAGGCTCAAAAGTGTATCCAGCTGCCTACCGTCATGTGATAGCCGTTTCAGCGATCGATCAAGATCGCGAGAAGGCAGTATTCAGCAACTACGGAAGTTATGTCACGCTTGCGGCCCCTGGAGTAAACATATTGTCTACCATGCCAACTTACCCCTGCTATCTGACGACCGAGTATGGTATCTCACAGAACTATGATTACCTGAACGGGACATCGATGGCCTGCCCCTTTGTTACTGGAGTGGCAGCGCTGCTTCTTTCAAAATATCCAAATCTGACGCCGCAGATGATTGAGGACACACTCATAGCTCAAGCCATGGATCTGGGAGAAGAGGGTTGGGATCCCCAATTTGGATATGGTGAGCCAGACGCCTACAAGGCGGTGACTGGGAC
>CAZVKZ010000129.1:0-3683 GCA_964627775.1 uncultured Candidatus Bathyarchaeia archaeon
GGAGAGTGGAAACGTCCAGTCGTCTCAACCATCGCGAACAAGAACAAGGGGATTTCAGAAGCGGTCCGGGCTATTGAAGCTCACCGAAAGTACGTAGGGTCAACTGCTGCTCCGAAAAAGGCAAGAAGCGCTTCAAAGAATCGATGACTGAACCAGATACTTGGGCGCCGATGATTCCCCAAAGGGGACACATGAATATCGAGATCAATCTCACGTGTATTTCTTGATGTAGTCAACTATCTCTTTGAGAGATGAGCCTGGTGGAAAGACCTGGCTGACTCCACACTGCTCTTTCAGCACCTTAGCTTCATCTAGCGGGATTATCCCTCCACAAACGACGGGGACATCAATGCTTTTCTCTTTGAGCTCCTTCATCAGGTCTGGAATCTTCACGTGATGCATTCCTTCCATCGAACTGATGCCTATGACGTCAACGTCTTCTTCTTCTGCGGCTTTCACGATCTCGTCCTGGAATCTGGACGCGCCGAGGTATATGACCTCCATCCCTGCATCACGTAGTGCTGCAGCGACAACTTTCAAGCCTCTATCGTGAACATCGACGCCTACTTTTGATAGCAGGACCCTTATCCTCTTGCCTTTTTTCGCCATTTCAATCTCCTCCTACTCCAGGTGAGGCCCTTCACCGTACACCTCTCTGAAGACTTGATACATCTCTCCGTTTGTCACGTAGGCCTTTGCCGCTTTGATGGCGGCAGGAGTCACATTCTCCCATTTCTCGCAGACCCTTCTGAACTCCTGGAGCGTCTCATCAACCTTCTTCTGATCTCTGGTCTGCCTTACTCGATTTAGCGCCTCGATCTCAGCGTTCTCCTGTTCCAACTTGACCCGGCATATCTCTATATTCTCTATCTTGCTTCGGAAGAGGTTGATTCCCACTACTGGAAGTTGTCCACCCTCAATCGCCAGCTGGGTCTTGTAGCTTGTCTGATTGATCTCTTTTCTAGGTATCCCTGCCTCTGTGTACGCCAGCATCCCGCCCGCGGCGTCTATTTTGTCAAAGTTGCGCCAGATCTCTTCTTCAATCTGGTCGGTCAGCCACTCAACATAGTATGAACCGCCGAGAGGATCTATCACGTGGGATGCACCACTCTCATGCAGGAGGATGTGCTGCGTTCTCAGAGCGAGTCTCGCCGACTTCTCAGTTGGCAGCCCCAATGCCTCATCATATGAGTCTGTGTGCAAAGATTGCGTTCCACCTAAAATAGCTGCCAGAGTATGGATCGTTGCCCTTACGACATTGTTCATTGGTTCTTGGGCTGTGAGTGCGGACCCCGCCGTCTGTGTGTGAAACTTGAAAATCAAAGACCGCGATTTTTTCGCGTTATACTTCTCCTTTAGTATCTGTGCCCAGAACCTCCTCATGGCCCTGAACTTCGCGACCTCCTCGAACAGATTATTGTGAGCATTCATGAAGAAGGAGACCTGTGGGGCAACCTCGTCTATGTCCCAGCCTCTCCGCAATGTTTCATCTATGAAGACCGTGGCGTCGGCGAGTGTGAAGGCTGCCTCCTGAACCGCGTTTGCTCCTGCCTCTCTTATGTGGTAGCCGCTCACATTGATGCCGTACCATTTCGGCATCTGCTCCAGGCAGAACTCCTGCAGGTCTACCGCCAGCTTTATTGAAGGTTTCAAGGGAAGTGGAGGATTACCGACGTGAAACAGCCAAAGTGGATCGTTTTGAGTCGTCCCGCGAAGCTCACTCCTTGATATGCCAAGCTTGTCTGCTAGTGCCACGTACATTGCGAATGTGGGCATACCGAGGAAGTGTGTTACGATGGATGTGGAGAGCCTGCCGACGGGTAAGTCGGCGAAGATCCTCTCAATCGCCTCAAGTGAGGATATTGATGCTCCTCCCTGACCCACTTCCCCTCTCATTCTTGGGTCGTCTGCGTCATAACCGTAGATAGTCGGCGAGTCGAGTGCTAGATTGAGGCCTGTCTCACCCTCTTCGACGAGGAACTTGAATCGTTCGTTTGCATCCTCTCCGGTCCCGAAGCCGCTCAACAGTCTTATTGTCCATGGTCTTCCTCGGTACATTGTTGGGTATACGCCCCTTGTGAAGGGGTACAAGCCGGGGAAGCCAAGCTTCTCCACATAGGTGAACTTCTCAAGATCGAGAGGCGTATAGAGCGGCTTCAGAGGAATTCCTGAAGGACTTGTTTGGGGGGCCCTATCTTTGATGTGGGTCTCTGCGACCCATTCCTGACAAGTCTTCTTCCACCGATCCTCGGCTCTCTTAATCTTGTCAGCTTCATCTTTCGGGGTCTTTCTGGAACTTTGAGATCTGGCTCTTCTGGCCGTCACTTCTGAATCGCCAACTTCGCATCAGATGGTTTTGGCCGGTCATTCATAAGTCTGATCGTACTACCAGACTACAACAGCCGGCAGGCAGTCTGAGTTTAGAAGCGAAAGATAATGGCGTGTTAGAAAAAACGATAGTACAGTCTTTGAGTCTCTTCTTGACTGCTAGTGTGGTTGCTGCTCCGATCACAATCACCAAAGCGATGTAAGGAGCCAGAATTGAGATCTTGTTTGCAGGCACCAGAAGGCCGCCACACATGGTGAGGGAATCATGATTTGAACTCTTAACTCATGTATGTAATTTCTGGATTTGTCTTGCTTCCATCAGTGTCGGCTTCGTGAAGAATCTCTTAGCCCATAGTGACACGTTTACTAGGCTGATCAGTACTGGGACCTCGAAGAGTGGGCCTATCACGGTTGCGAATGCTTCGCCGGAGTTTATTCCGAAGACACCAACAGCTACGGCTATTGCCAATTCGAAATTGTTGCTTGCAGCTGTGAATGAGAGTGTCGCGGTCTCGGGGTAGGTGAACTTCAAGGCCCAGGACATGGCGAATGATACGGCGAACATGATGAGGAAGTAGCTTACAAGTGGGATCGCGATGCGTACCACGTCCCATGGGAGTGCAAGGATATACTCGCCTTTGAGCGAGAACATCACCACGATCGTGAAGAGTAATCCTATTAGGGCTGATGGGCTGAGCTTCTCCATGAAGGTTCCTTCATACCACTCCCTGCCCTTCTTCCGGATCAAAGTGAATCTGGTTACGATCCCAGCTATGAATGGCACCCCAAGGAAGACGAAGACTGTCCTTGCTATATCCAGTATCGAGACATTGACCACCACGCCGGATCCTTGGGAGATCCACGATGAGAGTAGCGTTACAAAGACCCAGGCATAGACCGAGTAGAGCGCGATCTGGAAGACAGAGTTCAAAGCCACAAGTATAGCGCAGTACTCGTTATCTCCCTCGGCAAGAAGGTTCCATATGAGGACCATCGCGATGCATCTGGCCAGCCCCACAATGATTATTCCAATCCTGTAGTGCGGCAGATCTGGCAAAAATAGCCAAGCGAGTCCAAACATCAAGAACGGCCCAACCAGCCAGTTCTGGACAATCGAGACACTGAACATCTTCCATGCTCTCGCAACCTTTGAGAGCTCTTCATACCTGACCTTGGCAAGAGGAGGATACATCATCCACAATAGGCCTACGGCGATCGGCAGCGAGACTGTATCTATCCTCAACGCATCCAGGATCTCTGAGATCTCCGGGAAGACCGCGCCGATGCCTACGCCGACAGCCATCGCCAGAAAGATCCATAAGGTCAAGAGACGACTCAGAAGTGAAAGCTTCTTA
>CAZVKZ010000129.1:3693-4772 GCA_964627775.1 uncultured Candidatus Bathyarchaeia archaeon
CCATGATCTCGCATGCACAGACCTCATCCTCAGCGATCAGCCTGAGGATCCTCAGACGCGTTCTGTCGCCGAGCCCAGAGAAGGCGTATTCCACCCGCGCCAGAGCGGACTCGTCAAGATCTTCCATTATCTTCCTGAGCTGGGCTACGCGTTCTGCCGGTTTGCATGCTCCTCTGAGGCCGGCCTCTACAAGCCGTTTTAGCCTGTCCTGTGCCACTGTCATACTCATCTTTAGCGTCAGCGTGTTCGTATTAAAGTTATTAAATATATGATTTTCGCTGAGGCCTCCCTGCACTCAAAGGATCAATCTAGCTACCAACACCCAAACATCAATTCCTTAAGTCTGATGTTTAGTGGTGCCCCGGCAATTCTTGTGGAAAACTGGATCTAGGACAGCGGCATCGGTACGATCTCAGACCTTCTCAGGAACAGAAGGAGAGGAACGTACGCAACTAGGGATACAACAACGGCTATCGCATCTTCAAAGTAAGATCCTGCTGCCCCAACGACAAAAGCGTAGTAGACAGCCTCAAACGTGCCAAACTCAACATTATGCATTCCAGCAGGAATGAGTATGAATACCATGACCAGAGAATGCGCCACTGTCGAGACGAATGACAATAGCATAACGGCTAGGGCAACCCATCTGATCCTTGTATCTCGGTCAAGCACGTTCTTGGCCAATCTTGCTGTTGGGTAGACTAGGGCAAAGGCTACCAGACAGTCTAATATGGTCCATACCGGAAGGATCGTACCGTATGGATGAGCAAAGTATGCTCCCAACATGAACGCATAGATCGCAGCAACTACCCTCCACCTACCTTTCATGAGCAAACCGGCGACTGCGACACCGACTGACTCACCTGTGACCCCATAGATGAATGAGAACATGCTTGCCCCGGCCACACCTCTTGAGACGGAGCCGCCGATCACTGCTGTAAGTATTCCAAGTCTAGGCCCGAGGATTATCCCCTCAAGCGGTTCCAGATAGACCGCCCACCCTCTGAAAAGGTGAATCGGTATTGAGTCAAGAATAGTGTGCAGGGCCGCAAATACAGCCACTATTGCTACAGATCTGC
>CAZVKZ010000130.1:0-4713 GCA_964627775.1 uncultured Candidatus Bathyarchaeia archaeon
GAGGATACGGAGTCTTCGTAGGGATGATCCTTGAATCGAGCATAGTACCCATTCCATCAGAAGTGATTCTGGTCACGGCTGGATTAGCGGGGATCGATCCCGTTGTCGTCAGTTTGGCTGGCGGGTTAGGCTCAACTATTGGAGCTGCAGTGGGTTACCTCATAGGAAAAGAGGGCAGGCCTTTTGTTGACAGATATGGGAAATACATTCTCGTAACCAGCAACAGGATCTCTGATGCTGAAGGTTGGTTCAGGCGATGGGGCAACTGGACCATTCTGATTAGTCGGCTGCTGCCTTTCATCCCATTCAAAGTCTTCTCAATCGTTGCAGGTCTTTTGAGGATGAGTTATAGACCGTTTGTCACACTTACCTTGATAGGCTCAATACCACGATGCTTTCTCTTAGCGTGGCTGGGAAACATGATCATACAGGCCAAATACGAGATACTTGCCATAGCGGGAATAGTGGCCCTGGTGCTCATGGCTGGCTACTATGCCACCAACCGGTGGAAACGGTTAAGCGCGAGATGAGGGTTGACGCATAACCTATGGATTTCCGTTCACAGTCTGGAACAGCTGTTCCAATAAGTGAATTAATATGGTCATATTGCCAGCTCACATGTGAAGGTGAGCACTAATTGAACTCTGAAAAGATATTCAGTAGTATAGTCGTTGTGGCCATAGTAGCTCTTGTTGTAATGAACGGATTTCTCATGTACAAGATAGATACTGGGAACAAGCAACTTTCCAGCTATACATCTGTCCCAACTCAGGAACACCCCCGAGCGGAAAATACTATAACGGTGAACGGAATTGGTTCCTCACATGCGAAACCAGACGTAGCCCTGGTGAATCTTGGGGTTCGTACTCAATCTGGAAACGCTGAAGCAACACTACAGGAGAATGCGAAGAGGATGAACGCTGTCATGGATGCCCTGAAGACAAACGGCGTCCCAGCAGATGACATCAAAACTATCAGTTACAGGTTTGACCCATTAGTCAAATACGATGATAAGACAACCCCAGTCATCGTCGGGTACGTTGCCGAGAACACGGTACAGGCCACTCTCAAAGACGTAACCAAGGTGGGACGAATCATCGATGCCGCCGTTTCGGCAGGTGCAAACCAAGTACACAACATACAATTCACAATCTCAACCAGCCACATAGGTGAGCTGAGGAAGCAAGCGATAGCTGCAGCCATTCAAGATGCCAAGCAGAAGGCAGAAGCGATAAGCACGAACATGGGAGTCGAGTTGATAGGCCCTGTGACTATCAGTCTGACCCCTGGATATGAACCAAGGCCGATGGTGGCCGAGCTTAAGGCTACAGGAACACCAATCGAACCTGGAGAACTTGAGATCTCCGCTTCTGTCCAAGTAACCTACGCATTCAGATAGAACGTCTTTGTTAAGTATCTGAATTGCCGCAGGCTGAAATCTGCGGGGTCTTGCCTACGAGCGCGTGGATAAGATCTAAGAGTACTCAACGAGCTCCGCGGGCCCACGAAGATTGACCGCCCCTCTTCTTCACATTCATGAGTTATCCTCCTTGTCTTACGACACTTTCCACGGTTTCTCAGGTGGTCTTCGGGTTATCCAGAAGCGTAGCTCACGTTCAGACATGAGCTGCTCCAATTATCTCCTCCAGCCGCTTATGCCCATGCAAAGACAGGTATTCTCTCAGTCCATGAACCAACTGCCTGAAAACCGGCAGATCATCATCAGCAAGAACAGAACCTACTTGGACTGCTCGGGCCCCAGCAAGGAGGAACTCTACAACATCTTCCCAATTCGTTATGCCCCCGCATCCAATTATTGGCAATTTGACTTTTTCATAGATTTCATAAATACATCTTAGTGCTATCGGTTTCATCGCAGGGCCCGAGAGCCCGCCAAATTTGCCCCCAAGAATCGGACGCCTAGCTTCTATGTCGATTGCCATGGCCTTCACAGTGTTTATGGCTGTTAGGGCGTCTGCGCCAGCATCGGCAGCAGCTTTGGATATCTCAACTATGTCAGAGACATTTGGTGAGAGCTTGACTATTACTGGTCCGTGGAAACTGGATTTGGCTCTTCTGGTCACTCTTGCCACCAAGTCAGGATTCTGACCAATCTCGACACCAACCTCTTCTACGTGAGGACATGAAACGTTTAGTTCAAGAGCGTCGGCACCCGCCTCTTCCGCGAATGAGGCAGCTTTTCCATACTCATCTTCGCTGAAGCCATAGATACTTGCAAAAACCGGCTTGCCTGCCTTTTTGGCTTCCCTTATCTCATCCACCATCGCCTCGGCTCCAGGATTTGGCAACCCTAGAGAGTTCAAGAAGCCACCTGTAACCTCGGTGATCACCGGTCCAGGATAACCCTCCCTTGCCGTGACACCGAAAGATTTCGTCACAAGTGCCCCAGCCCCTTCCTTGGCGATGCGCCCCAACATCTTGCCTGAGATCCCTAGGATTCCCGAGGCCATCATCAACGGATTCTCAAGCTTCAATCCAGCGATTTGAGTGGAAACATCAACATTTTCGGGTCTCAACCTCAGTTAACCTCCCCTTCAAAATCAAGAAGCGTCGTGGATTCTCCTGAAGGTAAACAATAGATGTAACTTACCCGAAAAGGTTTATTCAAGCTCAACCAGTACTCCTCAGTGATTCCTGACTTACAATCTTTGTTTGAGGTTTAGTATTTGAAGTCAACAGTCACTATCACACTTCTCGGAGTGTTCGCCATCAATACCAAAGGAAAAGTAGTCGAGAAAGAGTTTTTCCCAACAGATCCCAGAGAGGCGGCTAAAAGACTCTCCCGACTTCAACGTGGCGAGATTGTTAGCGAACTCTCCCAACTCCTTGAGACCCTCCGCCAAAAGGGTTACAGCGATTTCTATTTTGAAGATAGAGGCTTGGCTCTGAGTGTTGAGAGAAACCTGCACTTGGCAACTAAGGTCACTGAAAAGGACAAGGCAATAGAGAATCTGAGGGATAATCTTGGCGAGCTTGCTGTCGAGCTTAAAAGATTTGAGAGCCAGCAAGCCTTCCGCGAATACGCGCATAACCTTACCGTCGCGATGGCAGAGGAAGCGGTCGCAAGAGAAACCCAAAGGAGAGATCTGCACGCAATCCAGGTCATTCGCGCACTTGACGACATCGACAAGACACTCAATCTCTTCTCTGGGAGGATCCGTGAATGGTATGGACTGCACTTCCCTGAGCTAGACAGACTCGTCGACAAACATGAAACCTACACGAGACTCGTATCAGACTTGGTGGTACGAGAGAGTTACACGGCTGATAAGCTCGAGTCGCAAGGGTTACCGCCAGACAAAGCAAGGGTCATCTCTGAAAAGGCCAAGCGGTCCATAGGTTTCGCCGCTGCCACGTCTGACCTCGAATTACTCAAATTTCTCTCGAAGCAGACTCTGGAGCTCTATCGGTGCAGAGGCGTGGCCGAGGAGCATCTCACGTCTCTGATGGAGCAAGTTGCGCCTAACATGACGTCGATCCTTGGCCCCCTCTTATCGGCTAGGCTGATGTCAATAGCTGGGAGTCTAGATAGGTTGGCCAAGATGCCTTCTAGCACTATACAGGTTCTTGGAGCGGAGAAGGCTCTTTTTAGATCACTCAAGACAGGATCTAGGCCGCCTAAGCACGGCATTATCTTCCAGCACCAATCCATTCACACTGCTCCAAAGTGGCAGAGAGGTAAGATAGCCCGTGCACTATCCAGTAAACTCTCGATAGCAGCGCGAATAGACGCCTTTGGCGGCGAATTCATTGGCGACAAACTCAAGATGCAACTTGAAAAAAGAATCAAGGAGATCCAGCAGGCCTACCCGTCCCCGCCCTCGGTGAGAAATAAGAGATGAAGGAGATAGAGGTTCGGGAACATGAAAGGTTTCCAAACGTCTTCATAGTAAGAATCGATGACCAAGAGAGACTCGCGACAAAAAACCTGACTCCCGAAGTCAGGGTGTACGGTGAAGAACTACTCGTTCACAAGGGCATCCATTACAGGATTTGGGACCCATACAGAAGTAAACTTTCAGCCGCTATCCAGAAAGGGATTACGGAACTACCTGTCAAACCTCGAGCCGCGGTCCTATATCTGGGGGCGGCCTCAGGAACTACAGTTAGCCACGTTAGCGACATTGTTGAAAGCTCAGGTGAAGTCTTCGCAGTAGAGTTCTCCCAAAGAAGCATCAGAGACCTTATAGAGCGGGTCTGCAGATACCGCCCTAACGTTCAGCCTATCCTTGCAGATGCTAGGATGCCCTCGCAGTATCGCTCGATTGTCAACAGCGTCGACGTGATATACTGCGACGTAGCACAGCCTGAACAGGCGAAACTTCTCGCCTCGAATTCGGAAATGTTCCTCCGCAAGGGAGGAGAAGTGATGATCGCCATCAAATCCAGAAGTGTTGATGTCACCCTTGCACCAGCCAAGGTTTTTGACAGAGAGATTGAAACACTCAAGGGCCATGGGTTCCGAATACTTGAATTCACTCGACTCGAGCCATTTGATAGAGACCACGCCATGATAACTGCAAAATTTGGCAAGTGAAGACAAATGACCGAAAGCCATCTTGAGAGAGCATTCAGAGCATTCATGAAGGAGGAAGTTAGGAAGCTAAATCAGCATCTGCCTAAGACAAGGAAGAGTCTGAAGGCTCTCCTGGATGAGCCGAGACCGTCTGTGGAGACTCTGGATGGCCGCGT
>CAZVKZ010000131.1:0-4713 GCA_964627775.1 uncultured Candidatus Bathyarchaeia archaeon
TTCGGATACAACCCAGAAGTGCTTGAGGGATTCTTCAAGATACTGCCCAAAGATGCCAGATTCGCAGCAGAGTTCAGAAACTCATCATGGATGAGAGCGGAAACCTGGGATCTACTTCAAAAGTACCAAGTTGCTTACACGATTGTGGATGAACCCCTCCTACCTCCAGAGGTGCATGTGACATCCGACCTGGCGTACTTCCGCTGGCACGGGCATGGGACTAAGCCATGGTACAATTACCGATACGCCAAGGAAGAGCTCAGCCCGTGGGTTCTAAAGATAAGAGAGACATCGGAAAAAGTCAAGAAAGTATACGGGTATTTCAACAATCATTATCATGGCTACGCTGTCGAGAACTGTCTTGAACTCCTTGAGATGCTGGCGCCTCTCACAGCAGAACAGAGACAAGCCAAAGACTATATCAGGAAATATTCCGAAAGGCCAGCCAAACCCAGAGACTCTACACTAGACACTATATTCAAGACTTAGGCTGCGCAGGCGCGCCAGCCAGTAACCACGATGACAGAGAAACACGCTCACCAGTCGCACTGCTCATCATGGTGCCACAATGAAATTCTCTTTGCGGATCGGCGAACCCCCGTGTACAGTTTTGCATCCAGTTTGGATAGATTGTCCTAGATCAGTACTGAGCCAGGGGTTCTACATCAGCAGCCAGTTTGCGGCCTTCATCAAGATCCTTTGGTCATTAGGGGATAAATATTTATCCTAAAGAGGATAATTATCTATCCTCAAAGGGATAAATTTGACTGCAGCGCTATCTACCACCTCTGTAGAAATACTCAAGTTCCTAACAGCCAACCTTACCAGAGATTTCACGATCCTGCAGATTGCCAAAAGTACTGGCAAGACCACCAGGCTAACCTATGCGGCTGTCAAGAGGCTCGTCGAAGACAAAGTCATCATCATAGAGGAGAAAGCCAACCTTAAGCTGTGCAGATTGAATCTTAGATTGCCTCAAATAATAGCATTCATCGAATCGATTCGTTGGCGCGATTTCGCAAGGAGACATCCTGAGATCAGTCTCTTGGTATCCGACATAACTCAGAGGTGTGATCTGCCCTATCTCACGTTGTTGGTGTTCGGTTCCTACGCTAGAGGCAAGGTAACGAAAGCGTCGGACCTAGACCTCCTAGTCATAACGCCCGACAGGAAGTTTGAGGATTCTGTGGAGGTGGCTGTGAAAGCAGCGATATCGCTTAGCAGGACAGCACTACACCATATTATCATATCTTACCCTGAATTCTTACATATGCTTACTGAGAGGAAGACAAATGTGGTCAGGGAGGCGTTGGAGGCAAGATATGTGGCTTATGGAGCAGAACCACTATATGCAATGGTGGGGCGGACAATGTGATCGGGGAAGAGAGAGTTAGGGAAGCTAGAAATAATGTCAGACAATACATTGCTGATGGTCTCCTAAGAGTCAAAGATGATGGAATAAAGAGATTTGTTCCATTTTTCATGGAACAGGCTGAGAAATCACTCCGTACTGCGGACTTCATCCACGGACTCTCAACCAGCGATAGTGTCAAAGAGACCTTGGGAGTTGAGAAGAATTTTGAATCGTATGTCTGGGTAATCGTCACCTCATATTACTCGATGTTCTATTCTGCGCTAGCATTACTTGCCAGGGAAGGAATCAGGGTCGGAAGACAGATAGCCCACAAAGTCGCTGCAGACGCGCTCATACACTTCTTCATCTCAAACAAACGCTTAGCCAAGATGTTCGAGGACTACGAGGAAGCAAAAGACACTACTCTTGATCTCATTGGAAAAGGGGAATTGATGAAGAGACTTGAGAAACGCGCCGATGAACTCATCATAGCTTACGAAAAGGAAATGAAGAAGCGAAGCACGTTCCAATACGACATTGGTGAGATGGCGAGAAGAGGGTATGCTGAGACAAGTTTGAGGAGAGCAAGAGAGTTCTTCATTGAAGTGAGAAAGATACTATCGAAATAAGCCGATCAAGTGCGGGCTCTATGAATCGTTCTGCACAAAGAAAAGCGCAAATCCTGGAGCGCACCATAACCGTGCCCAGAAATGTACACTGTCAAGATAGTTTGGGTAGAATTTGATAAGCCAATACTGAGCTTTGCAGCCGCAAGGTCAAATGCTTTGTTAAGACCTTACTTCCCTACTCTAGATTCTTCTTGAAGAGTGCAGCGGCCAGTGCCATAACGGTGACAGCGTAGATTCCAAGGGCAACGAAATCTCCTAGCACAACTTCCAGTCCAGCACCTTTCGTGATCAGAGCTCGTAACGCATGGTTCATGTAGGTTAGCGGGACAAGAAAGGTAGCTGGACGAAGAGCGGCAGGCATCGACTCAAGCGGGTAGAACACTCCTGAAAGGAAGATAGATACGTAGATGATAGGTATGACCTGCTGGATTGCCTGAATCTGGTTCTTTGCAAAGACAGAACTGAGTGTGCCCACGCTCACGGAAGCGATCGTGAAGACTAACATGATGAGGGCGACGAGCATGATGCTGCCTCGAATGTGCAGCCCAAAGAGTGCGACTGCGACACCCAATGCGACGGCGGCCTCGACCGTGCCTATGATAACGTAAGCGACCATCTTGCCTAGAAGTATCTCAAAACCTCCGATCGGCGTAACGACAAGTTGCTCTATCGTACCTCTTTCCTTTTCTCCCGCAAGCGAGATGGCCATCAGGAAGGTGGGAAGGAACTGGACGATAAGCCCAACCATTGAGGGTGCGAGGAAGTCAAGGTAACGTAGCTTCGGATTGAACATGATCAGGGAAGTGATGTTTAGTCGGATTCCAGGCGAGAAGGCTCGTGCAGCTGCGTCCAGCGCCGAACCAGCCACACCTGCCACCACAGGATCGGAACCATCTAGGATAAGGTAGACCTGTCCCTGTCCGACCCTGAGGTCGGATTCGAATCCGCGGGGGACGATGACAGCGGCCTTGACCTTGCCGTCACGGATCAAGGTCTCCGCCTGATTTCTGTCGAGTGCCATGTGGGTAACGTGGAACGCGCCGACAAATTGCAGCCTATTGGTGAACGACATACTCGTCGGAGTCATGTCTTCGTCGACTATTGCGAGAGCAACATTCTTGATTTCACCGCTGAAAGCATACCCTACTAGAGCCATGAGGAATGCTGGCAACATCAACGAGATAATCAATACTCGCTTGTTTCTTGCGACTTGCCGGAACTCTTTCACTACGACGAGAAATAACCAATCGAGTCGCAACTAGTCTCCACCAGCTGATGACAATTTCAGGAAGACATCTTCAAGCGTCACCTCGGAAGTCTTCACATAGTGGACGGTCAATCCTGATCTTGCGAGTGCAGAGATGAGTCTCGGGACTGCTAATTCCGCTTCTTCAACAATCACTCGGAGCCAGCTGCCTTGCCTCTCCACTGAAAAGACGTAACCCTCTCCTTCGAGAATCGGCTTGGCAGCTTCAGGGTTGGGACAGAGAAGATCCACAATATCTCCACGAATTGCTTTCCGCCTCAGTTCTTTGGGGGTTCCAACCGCATCCAGGTTACCCCGACGCAATATGCCAAGCCTGTCGCATTGAGCCGCTTCGTCCATGTAATGCGTGTTCAACATTATAGTAATGCCTTGACTGTTCAGCTGCCTGAAATAGCGCCAGAATGATCGCCTGAGCGGCGGATCAATCCCAGCCGTGGGTTCATCCAAGAACAGAAGCTTTGGCCGATGTACAAGGGCACAAGCAAGAGCAAGCCTCTGCTTCAACCCTCCTGACAATATTCCAGCCAATCGACTGCACATCTCCCCCATTTGCACAATCTCTAGGACCTCGGCTGCGCGTCTCTTGGCCTCTCCTTTCCGCTGACCGTAGATTCGCGCAAAGAATTCCAGGTTTTCCTGTACCGTTAGGTCTTCGTAGAGACAGAATCTCTGTGACATATAGCCGATGTTTTTCTTGACATCCTCAGACTGCGAGGAAACATCGTAACCCGCTACCCTGGCAGTTCCATCTGAAGGTGTTAGTAGCCCGCAAAGCATGCGAACCAACGTGGTCTTTCCTGCACCATTTGGGCCGAGAAGACCGAAGATTTCACCCTCGGCGACCCCCAAGTCTACTTTGTTCACGGCTACGACATCATGGAAACGCTTCGTCAACCCTTGGGTGAAGATTATCTCATTCAAAAGGAGGGTGATCCTCCAGAGTCTCAGCTTGTAAACGTGGCTTTTAGTCCACTTGCTCCAACTACTTTGGTTGGTGAAAGATGCCAATAAGTCTAGATCTACTAGTTATCCGACTTGTCCAAGATGCTTTCATGGCAAGCAGCCCGTCCCAATATATTATGCCAGTCAGACATGGACATAGAGGATAGTTTAGAAATGCACCAGATGGGTCTTCTGGTAACTACGGAATGCCGTGAAGAGAAACGATTTTGAGTTGATTCCCTGACAATAGACAAATGCATAACAATGTTCTTCAGCAGGTGAAAGGATGGCTTGGTATTGCCCTCAGTGTAGAACAGAGTTCTCTGAATATCAATCGACATGTCCTTTCTGCAACGTCAAGTTAAGAAAATCGAGAAGAACCCTTGAATGAAAACAAGTTCTCTTATGGCTACCCAGAGGCAGCCCAGTAAAGCGTGTGCTATCAACAATGAATACAACCAACAAATCAGGAAAACACTGGGTTCACCACATTCCCAACCACGACTCCCTCAGCCATCGCG
>CAZVKZ010000132.1:0-4698 GCA_964627775.1 uncultured Candidatus Bathyarchaeia archaeon
GGCTGCCGTTGCATGGCTCGTCCAGAGACCAGACTGGCGGACCACATAGGCCCTGTGGTTGAAAGATGAAAGGTAAGAAAAAGGGGGGGTTGTAGCGCTATGGAGGCGCCTTCGGCTTCGCCTGTCTCTTACGCATGACATAGAGTCCTGCAGCGGCTACGATCGCTATGACCACGACTGCTATCGTGGGCGTTGTCATGTCAGGGGCCGGTGGAGCCACCGTCGTCGTAGTCGTCGGTGTTGTCACTGTCGTCTTAGGAACCTCTATTGGTGTACCCTTTGTCCACCAGATGTTCTCCGAACGCATTGTTTGGCTGCCCCATACGTTGGACGGTACTCCCGCCCATTCCTTCCTAACGGCATGGCCCATGATGTCGTAGATTATCGGATAGCCTGGTAGATCAGTCATGATGATCTTTTGCCAATCAAGCATCATCTGGCGCCTCTTTGTTGGGTCCGCCTCGATTTGAGCCTGCAGTATTAGTTTGTCGGCCTCCGGGTTCTTATATCCTGCCGCATTTGTGTATGTTCCTTTTCCTATCTGTTCTGCGTGGAATGTCGTAAGCAAGGCAATAGAGGGATCAGGTCCAGCGAAGTACTGACGAATGCCTAGATCGAATTCTCTCTTATTGAAGAGAGCCTCGTTCGCGGTTGCAAGGGAAAGCAATTGGTGGTCAACTTCGATACCGACAACCTTCAGCTGATCTTTGATCATCTCCGCATCTAAGTTGTAGACTAGTCCTGTAAGGTCGTTCAGAGCCAGCTTCAAGCGTATTCCTCCTTCCTTGCGTGGAAAGCCGGCTTCATCCAACAGCTGCTCTGCTTTCTTCGGATCATAGGGGTAGCTAGGTTGCAGATTCGGATCGTAGGCCCATGTGCTAGTGGCGCAGACTGGGCCGACTCCGGCGCGCCCGCCAATCTCCAAGCGTGCCACCTGTGCGATCTTCGTCCTGTCGATAGCGTGTGCGATTGCTTGTCTGACCTTCAAGTTCTTGAGGGCGGGATGATCCAGGTTGAAGTAAAGCCATGTGATTGCGGGAGCAGCCTTGGTTCCTTGCTCCATTATCACGGCAATTTCTGGACGAGCTTGGAGTTTCTTGAAGGACTCAGGCCTAAGCCAGAAGAGGTTATCGATCTCAGCATTCTGAATCGCGAGAACTGCTGTTTCTTCGTTGGGGATTATCTTGATGATGATCTTGTCTGCGTAGGGTTTTCCAGCCCTCCAATAGCCCGGATTCTTTTCGTAGACTATTCTATCTCCTTTGATGTACTCTACGAATCTGAAGGCGCCAGTTCCCACTGGCTTGAAATTGGCTGGGTTCTGACGTACGTCCGTTCCCTCGAACACGTGTTTTGGCAGAATCGGTGCGCCAAAGGTGTTGCTTACCAGGAAAAAAAACCGGGCGATGGCTTACTCATTGTGAACCGTACCGTGAAGTCGTCTGGCGTCTCAATTGACTTTATCCCGCCGAAGTTTGGCATTCCCTGTGGGTGGAACGGACTCAGAATCTGCTCAAAAGTGAATTTCACGTCAGCACTCGTGAGCTTCTTGCCATCGTGCCAAGTGGCGTTCTTGACTAGGTTGAAGGTAAAAGTCATAGCATCAGATGAGGCTTGCCACTTCTCAGCCAAACCTGGTGCCAAGCTGAGATCCATATTGGTCTCTAAGAGGCTGTTGAATGCGGCATCCGACGAAGTATGAGAGTATAGGCTCGTTGTAATGCCGGGGTTCATAGTCATTGGATCTCCTGGGAGGCAGGTGATGAAGGTGCCGCCTTTCTTAGGCGCTTCGGCAACCTGAGCAGATGTGGTCGATGTTGCTATGCCTGATAGAAGAAATGTAGCAATAGCTAAGAGAGCTATTATTGACACTTGTTTTTTCATTCTCAAAAGCTCCTCCTAAGGATTTTCCGAACCAACTATCAGGGATCAGATTGCACTTAAGCCTTTCCTAGAGAATAGATTCCCGCTGTCCGAGCTTCATTGTGAACTGGAACGCTTCAGGGAAATCCTCGACGCGCATTGCCAAGATTTATATGCAAAGTAGCTAACCAGCTCATTCGTAGACGCAGGTTTTGAGCTCAAAATCAGTGTCTCTGAGGTGGTACCTCCTTCGAAGGCTACTGCAATCTCTGCCACTCATACTTGGAATTATCGCCATCACCTTCACGCTTATTCATCTATCTCCGGGCGACGTGACCCTGGTTATCGTGGGCGACGCACCTGTCTCTCAGGAATACTTGAATAGGCTAAGGGCGGAGCTTGGCCTGGATCGACCTATCTACGAGCAATTCATTTTGTACCTGTCTCAAGTTGCGAGGGGGAATCTGGGATATTCTTTCATCTCAAGACAAGATGTTCTGTCTCTCATTCTTCAGCATCTGCCATTTACGCTTGTTTTGGTCTTAACCTCTCTATCCTTCTCCACAACGATCGGGGTCCTTCTGGGGGTTCTGGCCTCACGAAAACAGTATTCAACGGTGGACAACTTTGCTTCTGTAATTTCACTTGTTGGCTTCTCTTTCCCTATTTTCTGGCTCGGGCAGATCCTTCTGATCGTTTTTGCGATGCAGCTGAAGTGGTTTCCAGTTCAGGGTTTCATGAGTCTCAGAGCTGAATTCGGAGGGATCAACCTCTATCTGGACATTCTTCGTCACTTGACTTTGCCATCGGTGGCACTGGGAATGATACAGCTGGCACTCGTTACTAGGCTCACAAGGGCGAGCATGATTGAGGCTTTGACACAGGATTACATCACTTGGGCTAGGTCAAAGGGGCTTTCGGAGAATACAATCGTATTTAGACACGCGCTGAGGAATGCCCTTCTTCCGGTTGTGACGCTTGTCGGGTACAACTTTGGTTTTCTGATGGCCGGTGCAGTTCTGACTGAGAGTGTCTTCGGTTGGCCTGGCCTTGGAAGACTGCTGGTGGATGCAATATTCAGTCGAGATTTCCCGGTCCTCACCGGTCAGCTGATCTTTGTGTCTGTGATGGTTGTCATGGCTAATCTGGCGACGGATGTTGCTTACGGGATTCTTGACCCAAGAATTCGCTACAGGTGAGGCCGTCCATGATGGAATTCGTTCGAGGGAAAACCATTGCCAAAGTGAGGGGATTCTGGCGTGTCTATCGAAAGAACAGAGCGGCAGTTGGAGGTTTGGTGCTCCTTTTGACGCTTGCAGCCGTGGCAATACTTGCTCCTACTCTGACGCCTTTCGAGCCCCGAAGGATAATTGCAACACCCCTTATCGCGCCCTCTCAACTGCATCCGATGGGTACCGATAACCTTGGTAGAGATATCCTTGCAGGAGTGCTATATGGAGCTAGGACCTCTTTCATGGTGGGTTTCCTTGCAGCGTTGACCGCCGCAATGGTGGGAACAATAGTTGGTGCTTTTTCCGGCTTCTATGGGGGATATAAGGATGAGATACTCATGAGGATCACTGAGCTCTTCCAAGTTATTCCAAGACTTTTCATAGCGGTTGCGGCCGTGGCGATCATAGGACCATCCGTGTGGAACCTGATATGGGTCATAGGCCTGACCAGTTGGCCGACGACTGCTAGACTACTTCGAGCCGAGATCTTATCGATACGTGAGCGACCGTTTGTTGAGGCTGTGATAGGCCTCGGATCAGGTCAGACCAAGGTACTCTTTGAGGAAATCTTGCCCAATGCAACACCACCTGTCATCGTTAGCGCATCATTCGAGGTGGCCAGCGCGATCATACTGGAAGCTGGTCTCACTTTTCTTGGGCTGGGGGATGCCAACGTGCCCAGCCTTGGCATCATGCTTCACGAAGCCCAACCCTACTTGATGACGGCTTGGTGGATGTCTATTTTCCCCGGCATCATTATTGTGCTCGCTGTTCTCAGCTTGAATTTGGTCGGCGACGGACTGAATGAGGCTTTCAACCCCAAGCTGAGAGAGAGATAGGGAAAAAGAAAGATATGGCTACATACTACATAGTGTTGGTGGACTGACACGCCGTATAGAAGAATAGGCGGATCGTCTGAGAACCCGTCGGCAGAAGCCGCATATGCAGATGCTCTGTTTGTGAATCTTCTTGACCCTGCTAACGTGATGTTCCCCGACACTTACGTGAATGAGCTCCACGCAGGCCATGTTGGAATTGAGAACGTCACGACCGCCCCGCCATGGGACGATGCAAAACAGACCTTCGAAAGGTTCTCACAGTGG
Source organism: uncultured Candidatus Bathyarchaeia archaeon (assembly GCA_964627775.1). Lineage (GTDB taxonomy): Archaea > Thermoproteota > Bathyarchaeia > 40CM-2-53-6 > RBG-13-38-9 > CAZVKZ01. The sequence continues at coordinate 4,199 of CAZVKZ010000132.1, forward strand.
TTTGCGCTATTCCGAGATCACTCGGAAAAGCTCCAACAGGTTGAGCGCCCTGATGACATAGACGAAGCAAAATCAAAGGGCAAGGTCGGGATAATACTCGGGTTGCAGGGAGCATCGCCCATCGGAGAAGATCTAAACCTACTTCTTGTGTTTCGCAAACTCGGTCTTAGAATACTCGGTCTGGCATACCAACGCCGAAACATCTTTGCGGATGGTTGTGGTGAACCGAAGGACTCAGGGCTCAGCAAGCTTGGAGAGAAGCTCGTGTCTGAAGCAAATCGACTAGGTATCTTGATAGACTTGTCACATGCCGGTCGAAAAGCAGCGATGGAAGCAACTGAACTCTCGAGAGACCCGGTAATCTTCTCTCATTCAAACGTGAAAGCTCTCTGCAATCACGCGCGAAATGCAGACGACGAACAGATCAAAGCCTTGTCGGAGAGAGGAGGGCTAATCGGCCTGGCCGCTTATGGTCCGCTACTCAGAGGTAACGCTAGGGC
>CAZVKZ010000133.1:0-4690 GCA_964627775.1 uncultured Candidatus Bathyarchaeia archaeon
CTCTGCCTCTCGCCGCCGCTTAGTTCGCTTGGCCTTCTGTCAGCATACTCTTCCAGCTTAACGAAAGAGAGCATTCTTTCAACAGTCTGATCCACGATCTCCCTTGACGTGTTCCTGACCTCCAACCCAAAGCTGATGTTCTCACGAACGCTGATGTGGGGGAATAGCCCAAAATCTTGGGGTACGTAACCTATACCTCTGGCTTCCATAGGTAGGTCATTAATGTCCTCGCCATCCATGAAGATACTTCCTCCCTCAGACCCGAAGGCCCCCAGAATAACCAAAAGCAGAGTCGTTTTTCCACAGCCGCTGGGCCCCATTACGACCATGAACTCCCCTGCATCAATGCTCAGATTCACATGGTCTAGCGCCCTCACATTTCCGTAGTTCTTGACGACACCCTCAAGCCTTAGACTCCTCATCTAATCTCCCTCACCCTACGTCTCAGCCAGACTAGCGCAATGATTGAAAGGGTTTCAGCGATGACGGCCGCTGCTATGGCCGTATGCGGCTCCGACTGTGAGACACTAAACACTAAGGTCGGTATGACCTCGGTCCTCCAAGGTATGATTCCGGCAAAGACCATGGTTGCACCTAGCTCCCCCATCGCCCTAGCCCAGGTTAGGGAAAAACCAGCAAGCAGATCCCTCCTTGATAAGGGGAGTATGATCCGGAATAGCAGCTGTCTTGTATCAGCCCCCAGAGACCTCGCTATCAAGTCAAAGCCTCTAGCCTTGACTTCCCTAAACCTTCTGGTGGCAAAGCCGACCATGAAGGGGGAAGAAACGTAGAACTTTGCCACAACAACGGCCGCAAATGTGAACGCTATATTCATGGGTGTGCCTGGGCCGAGCAGGAGTAGATAGACAAGTCCCACTGTCACGGGTGGAAAGGTCTGTGGAAGATCAACCATCAAAGTCTCAAGTGTAGACTTCAATCTGAACTCTCTATAGGTAAGGAAATACGCGAAAGGTATTCCCACCAGCACCGCGAGTATGCCAACTATGAATGATGATGACACGCTGATGAACAGTGCACCCAACACTCTGCTGCTCAGAAACTGTGGTACGACTTTCTCCCATGCGACTAGTGTGATAAAGTAGATGCAGAAGCCTGAGACGAGCATATATCCTGCGAACAGTATGGCGCCAAAAGCGAGGGCTAGATTAAATCTGTTTCTCATCCGGAACTCTCCAGAAGCCTATCGTTGGGTATAACTCAAGCTAGTTCTGTTTAAGAAGATTAAGTGAGAGGAAATGAAGTATCTGCCGGGGGCAAGTCTCTTGAATCTACGGTGCGGTAGGGCGCCAGAGCCAGGTCGCAAAAAGACTTTCATCACAGTCCTTACATTCCTGACCTCCATTAGTCTGAACCGGTAGAGTAGCTGATGCATATTGGTGAACCTTGAGAGATTGATCTCCGACGAAACTGGCAGACTCCTGCTTTTGGGAAATGAGGCCATAGTGAGAGGCGCCCTGGAGGGCGGAGTCAGGGTTGCGACTGCATATCCAGGAACTCCATCGTCAGAGATCATCGACACCTTCTATCAGATATCCAAGAAGGCTGGGATATACGCTGAATACTCGACAAATGAAAAAGTCGCCCTAGAAGTATCAGCAGGAGCGGCAACTGCCGGCTTGAGAGCAGTATGTTCCATGAAACATGTTGGGCTAAACGTTGCCTCTGACGCTTTTGTGACTCTAGCCTACACTGGGGTGAGGGCCGGATTTGTGGTAGTGACAGCTGATGACCCACAATGCTGGAGCTCACAGAATGAACAAGACAACAGGTACTACGCCAAGCTCGCAAACGTGCCAATGTTAGAGCCGTCAAACAGTCAAGAAGCAAAAGACATGACCCTCTCAGCACTGGATCTGTCTGAGAAGCTTGAACTGCCGGTTCTCCTGAGAACCACAACCAGAGTAAGCCACACCCTAAGCCCTGTCACCTTAGGTCCAATAAGGAAAGGGCCTGCCAAAGGAAAATTCATCAAGGATACTGAACGCTTCGTCATGGTTCCCAGCAACGCCCTCAAGATGCACGATGTGCTTCTGAGCAAGATGGAAAAGGCCCAGGAGATCAGCGAGTCCTCAACCTACAATCGAGTGGTTCTCGACGAGGGAGAGTTTGGAATAGTGACTTCCGGTGCTGCCTCCAACTACGCGCTGGAAGCGGTGGAGAGGCTGAAGCTGAAAGCTTCGGTCCTCAAACTGGGGATGACACACCCTCTTCCCTCAAAGACGATACTCAAGTTTGCCGAAGAATATGACAAGATTTTCGTTGTGGAGGAACTTGAACCCGTACTTGAGAATGATGTGCGAAGCATAAGCTCCAGTTTAGAATCTAGGCCCACGATACTTGGAAAGCTGACAGGACATTTCCCGAGAAGTAGGGAGTACACGACAAAGATCGTTTATGATGGCATAGCCAAAACCGCAGGGGGGCCCTCATACTCAGCATCCATAGGAACGAGTAGTCCCATTGCGGCGACAGCTCCTCCAAGACCTCCAGTCCTCTGCCCAGGCTGTCCGCACAGAGCCTCATTCTATGTCATGAAGACTGCTCTTGGAAAAGACATCGTTTACTGCACCGATATAGGATGCTACGCACTGGGTATACAACAGCCTCTGCAGGTCGGAGACATACTCATCTGTATGGGCGCCAGCTTGGGAGCTGCAAGTGGGATAAGCCTGTCCGAAGGCGAGCCTGCTGTAGCTATCGTTGGGGACTCAACCTTCTTTCACGCCTCGATACCAGCACTGATCAACGCGGTTTACAACAATCATCGGATAATAGTTGTTGTCTTGGACAATTGCACAACAGCAATGACAGGCTTCCAACCACATCCCGGCGTGAAAACCAGTGAATGCCCTAACGTGATGATAGAGAATGTCGCTCAAGGGTGCGGGGTCAAATATGTCAAGGTCGTCGACCCCATGGACATACAAGAAACAAGGAAGATCCTGACTGAGGCAGCATCCTTCCACGGTCCCTCAGTAGTCGTTCTCAGGCATATCTGTTCCATATATGAAAGGAGACACGGAGTCAAACATCACCCGCATCTTGTATCTGAGGAAGAATGCAACGGATGCCTCGCCTGCATCAAATTGCTAGGATGTCCAGCCTTCCATATTGTTGATGGCAAGGTCAAGATAGATGAGGTCTTATGTACGGGATGCGGATTCTGCATTCACGTCTGCCCCAAGAAAAGCATTAAACCATCCAAGTGAGAAGTTGTGGAAACCTACAGCATAGTCATAGTCGGTGTCGGAGGACAGGGAGTCCTATTCCTCTCTGAAGCAATTGGACAGGCGGCTCTGGAAGCTGGCCTGGATGTTAAGGTGGCCGAAATACACGGCATGGCCCAGAGAGGCGGCTCCGTCATATCCACCGTCCGCTTGGGCAAGCAAGTCCATTCTCCCACAGTGGCCGAAGGAGAGGCTGATATGATTATTGCGCTGGAACCGATCGAAGCACTCAGAAGCCTCCAATACGCCAACCGCAGAACACTCATCATCGTAAGCACGAACCCAATCGCGCCGCCAGGACTCTACGTCTCTGGAGGAAAATATCCAGACCTAGGCAGCATCCTAGCAGACTTGAGGAAGGTGTCCGAAAAGACCGTGGCCATAGACACGCTTGAGCTGGCAAGAAAGGCAGGGGGTTCAGCAGCCCAGAACACTGTGATGCTGGGACTGGCATCGGCCTCGGGCAGGCTGCCCATAGAAGTCTCGGTGATGAAGAAGACAGTAGCTGGCTTGACCAAAGACAAGCTTCAAGAGCTCAACCTGAAAGCCTTCGATCTTGGTTTTGAGAGTTACCAACTTGCCCCCTAGAAGTCAGGAGGGCAAATTCGGACAATAATCCATCAGCGGCACAGATCAGTAAACAGTTTTAAATTCTTCCATGTCACTTACTAAAGTGCATTTGTTCAAGAGAGCATCTGGTGGAAGAATGAGCGAAAAGAAGATTTCCCGACGTAACTACTTGAAGTATGCAGGAGCCGGAGTTGTGGTTGCTGCCGCAGCCGCGGCAGGCGCAGGATACTATTACTCTCAACCCACTGGAAAAGCGCGGCCAGTAAGGATAGGTCTCGTGGCACCATACTCATTGCCTGAGGGCCCAGACATGGATAAAGCGTCCAAGCTGGCTATTGAGGAGATCAACTCGGCCGGGGGCGTTCACATCAAGGAGTGGGGCGAGAAAGTCCCGATCGAGCTTGTGATTGCAGATAGCGAGGACGCATCACCGGAGAAGGGCGTCACAGCCGTAACTAGGGCGATAGTAGAGAGCAAAGTCGATCTGCTGATTGGAGGGATGTCCAGCAGGGAGACGCTCGCAACCCAAGTCCTAGCAATAGAGAACAGAGTTCCATTCATCATATCAGGAGCTTCAACCCACCTTGTGACAAGACGTGGACCGCAAGGTAACTATGGAGGACTGCCAAAAGGCAACCCCCTACGAATCGAGGACGCCGAAGGCATGAGCTACATGTTCCACTACTGCACAACAACCTTCCACTACTCCAAATCGATAGTGCATTTCCTCGGTGAATATGTGAAGCCGATCGTTGCTCGAGACCGCAACCTCAAGCTTGCAATAATATACCGAGATGATCCCTACGGTGTGGGAGTATGGGAGGCCAGCAAAGGCTTCATCAAGCAAGACAACCTTCCCATCGACATTGTTG
>CAZVKZ010000134.1:0-4671 GCA_964627775.1 uncultured Candidatus Bathyarchaeia archaeon
GTATGGAACCGATAGTGAGCAGGCAAGGAAAGCCTCTGAAGACTTGGCAAACGCTCAAGAAGGCCTGAGACTTAAGCAAGAGATGGTCAAAGACAAACAGGATGAGTTCAATCAGACTCTTGTCCAGACTGCGCTCTTCGGCGTTCCCACACTAGTCTCATCGCTTACAAGCCTGAAGGGATCGCTTGGGGATATCATTCCTCTTGCTAGGCGAGCTTCTCAAGTGCGGGTGGGTCCTGGATTATCTCGTTGACCATCTGCTTCGCTGACGGCTTCTGAAGCATTGCTCCTCCTGAGACTATGTTGAGGTACTTCTCGGTTACTGTGCTGGTTGCGATCCTCCCTGTAACACGCCGACTGCTTGCCGGCCCATCAGGCAGACCTCTCAGTTCGAACAACCTACCACCCGCCCATCCCGAAGTTCGAACCGAGAAGAAAAACAAGTGCAACAAGAAAAAAAATTAGAGGTAAAATCGAAGCCGTTTCAACAGAAAAAGCATAAGATAAGTCCTAAACACCAAAAGGAGCTGGTAGCCCGGGGGAGATTCGAACTCCCGTCAGCGGGTCCAAAGCCCGCTATGCCTAGACGGAACGATTCCTTTGTCCACTACACTACCGGGCTATCCGTTTACTGCAATAGTACGGGTCTCTATCTTGGGAGGGATTTCTCAGCTTTGAGGCTATTTACCTTTTGATGCAGAGGAATCTATCACCAGCGATTCCAGACTAGCTGGCTATAGGCAGATTCAAGCTTCTGCTCGTTAGTTTGATGCTAGATTGAATGGTTTCCCTTCCTTGACGACTTTCTCAGGGGCTTTCTCAGCCCATTTCCTTAGGAATTTCAGGTCTTCATCTTTTGTTCTGAGGTTGTCCGGGAGCATATGGGGTATCTCGTCAATTATCGGGTAGAACCTGTTGCATTTTGGGCATACTATTACTCCCTCAACGACCTCACTCTTCTCTTCGAAAACGTGTAGCTCGAGTGGATGGTACTTGTCTATTGGGCAGGCGAGTATCTCCATCAATTTCCTCTTCATTATTCTTTCACCCTAACAGGAAGATCATCTTTCACTTTTGTTGTTCTTGAGTTATTGAGTATCTTCCATCTAAGACTTATGGGAAGATCCCCCTCAGCTTCGTCACCTCAACGACTTTCCCGACAGCTTCCATGTATGCTGCGCGCCGCATATCAGTCCTGTGCTCCTCAGCCATCCTCCAGACTACTGAGAACGCTTCGGTTATGACCTCCTTCAGCCTCTCGTTGACCTGCTCCTCACTCCAGAGGTATGCCTGGACATCTTGAACCCACTCAAAGTATGAGACTATGACCCCGCCTGCGTTGGCGATTACGTCTGGGATTATCGTCTTCCCTTTCTTGATCAGCATCTCATCCGCCATGCTTGTCACCGGTCCGTTTGCACCCTCAACTATCACCTTCGCACCCACTTCTGCCGCGTTCCTCTCTGTTATCTGGTTTTCAAGCGCAGCGGGAACGAGTACGTCAACTTCTGTTCTGAAGAGTGTTTCGTTTGCTCTTCGGTAATCGTTTATGAAGTCTCCATCCTTGAACTTGGAGATCTTCTTCTCATCTTTTACATGCTCAATGAGGCCTGGGATATTCAATCCGTCTTCGTTGAAGATTCCGCCGCTGAGGTCTGTGACGCCCACGATCCTGCAGCCTTGCTGGTGGAGAAATCTTGCCGTGTTCGAGCCGACGTTCCCAAAGCCTTGTATCGCCACCGTCGCACCTTTGAGGGGGATATTCAGGTTTCTCAGTGTCTGCTCGGTGACGAATGCGACGCCTCTACCTGTTGCGTAGCTCCTCCCTTTTGATCCGCCGAGCTGGAATGGTTTGCCTGTCACAACACCTGGAACCGTGTAGCCTGAGAGCATGCTGTACGTATCCATCATCCAGGCCATGGTCTGCTGGTTTGTGTTAACATCTGGTGCTGGAATATCCTTGTCTGGCCCGAGCAGCGGAAGGATCTCGTAGGTGTATCGCCTTGTCAAGCGTTCAAGCTCGCTTGCAGACATTCTTGACGGGTCACATACTACTCCGCCTTTGGCTCCTCCGAAGGGCACGCCTGCGACCGCACATTTCAGCATCATGATGGCAGCTAGCGCCGTAACCTCGTCAAGGCTGACATCAGGGTGGTACCTTATTCCGCCTTTGGTCGGTCCTCTCACATAGTTGTACAGAACTCTGTAGCCAGTGAAGATCTCGACTGAGCCGTCGTCCATCCTAATCGGAAATGTTGCTGTCAAAGCTCTACGTGGGCTTCTGAGCGTCTTGTAGATGTGCCAGTCGAGTCTGAGTCTGTTTGCCGCCTCATCCATCCTTGATAGTACGTCATGAAGTAGTGCCGTTCCTTCAGACAATTCTCATCAGAGACGTCAGATATCACGGGTACGGTATTTGATTCTTGTTCCCGGAAGGGGTGAGGAACCTGTGGAATATGGAAGGGTTACTACTTAGTCCAGATTCCTCTGCCGACGCCCCTGTATACCATCCCAGTCTTCTCAACAGCCCGAGGATCAAGGATCCCTGCAGCGTCAACTATGACGCAACCCTTGGTTGCGTGAGCTGCCAAATTCTTGGGATCGATCTTTAGGAACTCATCGTGTCCAACGGTCAGTATTATGCATTCAGCATCTGAGACAGCCGCCTCCAGCGTGGCTTCAGAATCGTATCCCATGGTCTTGATCTCGGTGTAGATGAATTTCGGATCAAAGACCGTCACCCTGCTGCCCCTTCTCTTCAGAGCCGCTATCAGATTGACGGTGGGGGAGTATCTTGTCTCCTTCACGTTTGCGCGGTACGAGATCCCCAGGACTGTGACCCTTGCTCTCGTCAGTGATCTTCCGACCTGACGCAGACCTGACGCGGCGAGCCTAGCGGCGTGCCCCGGCATCTCATCATTGATTCTCCTGCCGGCTTTGATGAGCTTGAGCTTCAAGCCCAGAGCGTATGCTTCTGTCTGCAGCATATACGGGTAGAGTGGAAGGCAGTGGCCCCCAACCCCTATGCCTGAGTAATGCAGGTGAGAGTATGGCTGAGTATTGGCTGACTGCATGGCCTCGAGATAGTCTATGCCCGCCCTCTCACAGTATAGCGCAAGCTCGTTTGCTAGGGCTATGTTGAGATCTCTATAGATAGTCTCGAAGATCTTGGAGGCCTCAGCCGTCTTGATGTTGCTCGTCTCAACCAAGCCTCCCTTGACTATGGTACTGAGGACCGCTGAGGCTGCTTTGAGGCTGGCTTGGTCCAAGCCTCCAACGACCTTCTTGTACTCTTGGATGTCCTTGAGGGCTCTGCCGCCCATCGCTCTTATTGGGCTGTAGGCGAGGCCGAAGTCCTCCCCCGCGACGAGGCCTGAATGCTTCTCCAGGGTCATCTTCACCAGGTTCTCGACGGTATTGGGAGCGACTGTGCTCATCAGTATGACGAGGGCTCCGGGCAGCAGTCCTTTGCCGACATCTCTGCAGCACGATTCGAGGATGCTGTAGTCTGCTTGCTTATGTTCGTCGACTAGTGTCGGAACGGCTATCACTGATACGTCGCTGCCTGAGACCGCCTTCTCAACATTCTCTAGGGCTTTGAGCCTACCTGAGCTTGTATGTTTGGCTAGGAGTTGAGGTAGCCTCGGCTCGTCGATTGGTGACTCGCCTTTGTTTATCTTCTCGACCAGTTTGAGGTTCTTGTCTGCGCCGAGGACTTTGGCTCCAGCCTCTGCGAAGAGGCAGGCCGTGGGGAGCCCCATCCAGCCCAGGCCGATCACGGCGACTGTGAGGTTTCCACGTGCTACTTCCTTTGGAATATTTTCAGGCTTGAGTTTCATAACTGTCAATGCTTCTCACCAATATTTGGAGGGCTGTGACTGTTAGAGTGATCCTTCATGCTGTTATTAATTCGCCTTTTGGCTGTAAAAATGTGCCGTGAAGATCATAAACTATCCTCTTGGAACGGTTGATTGGTCCACTCATGGAAACAGAGATATCTTCCGCTGCAGTTGTAGTTGACTGTGAGTCTCCAGCTGTGGGTTCGGACCGTTGAGGATACTTGTCGATATGCTGACCCCGAAGCAGGTACTCTTCCTCGGGGAACTCTCGAATAGGCTTGAGGGTGCAGGCCACAAAGTGGTGAGGGTCACGAGAGCATTTGGAGAGACCCTCAAGCTTTTGAGGCTCAGGAGGATGCGAGCCAAGATTATTGGTTCGCACAGAACAACTCTTGAGGGTAAGCTTCAGGAGAGTATAAGGCGCACAGCCCGACTTGCAAATTTGATGAGGGACCTCAAGGTAGATTTGGTTGTTGCTTACCCTTCTGTTGAGGCCGCCCGTTCAGCCTACGGTCTCTCAATACCTTACTACTGTGTGAGTGACTCGCCCCATGCTGAGGCCGTATCCAGGCTGACCGTTCCCCTTGCAAGGAGACTCTTCTCCCCAGCAGTAATTCCAAAAGAGGACTGGACGCGGTTCGGCATCGCATCCTCAGACATAATCCAGTATAATGCTTTAGACCCTTACGTCTGGGTAAGAGATGCGAAGCCTGACCTGAAGATGCTGCGTCAGATGGGGCTGGATTCTGAATCAAGAATCGTCACGGTAAGGCTTGAGGAGTCATTCGCCGCGTACCTCATGAACAAGAGCGGTGACTGGAGGAATCTCGCA
>CAZVKZ010000135.1:0-4649 GCA_964627775.1 uncultured Candidatus Bathyarchaeia archaeon
TATGATAGCGTACGCGGAGATTTGTAATGGAAAGATATGACAAAATCAACATCGGTGTACCTTTCGCAAACGAACTGGAAAAGGATAGGCCAATGGATCGCGACACTTGGCTTCGCGAGGTTTTCCCAGAGTGGGGAACCTATCTGAACAAGCAGATTGAAGCTGAGAAAGTTGAGAAAGGTAAGCTAGTCCTTTGGTGGTTCGGCGCCTGTTCATTCTATTTAAAGACCCCTGGAGACGCGAACATACTGATAGATAACTACAGCGGTCCCTCAGTCTACATAACATACGATGGTGGTGCAGGACCCGTACGGATGAACGGGGCAGAACGTCAAGAATGGATGCGATGCAACCCCCATGTTATAGACCCTTGGGCCTTCACAAAAGTCGACGCGTTGCTTTCAACACATCCACACAGCGACCACTGTGACATATTCACCATCAAGCCATTAATCAAGAATACAAAGTGCAAATTCATAGGTCCACCAGCCTCCTGCAAATTGTTCGCGATGTATGGAACTCCAACGGACAGAATTCTCCAAATGAAACCAGGAGACATATACAAAAACAAAGACAGTACAGTCAAGGCCACCCGATCTACAGACTTCTGCGCACTCAGAGGCGGAGAAGTTAGGCCTGGAAAGACGCTGGAGGATGTTGGCTTAAACTATCTCGTAGAGACTCCTTCTGGAAACGTGTACCACGCTGGAGACTCATCATACCACGACTATTACTTTAGAGTTGGTGCGGAGAACAAGGTAGATATAGCTCTAATTAACTGCGGCGACAGCCCACCGAGCTTCACAGACAAAATGTCGTTCGCCGACGCCGCAAGGGTAGCGACACAGCTACGAGCACAACTGCTCATACCAATGCATTACGACAACTGGGCGATCACCGAGGGTGATCCTGCAGAACTGGAAGCTATAGTCAAAATAAAGTATCCAAACCTAAGGACCTTCATCATGAAGTGTGGCGGAAGATTCGAGTGGCCAACAGACACGGACAAACGAAGGTATGTATATCCAAAACAGGAAGAAAGAGCCAGACCAGGGTACTCTTGGGAATATGGCGACAAGCCAAGAGTAAAACTAGTTGTGGAGTAAATCCACAACATCCTCTTTTGTTTAAGTCAAAACAATTGCTTTGCGCGGTGAAGAACCGCGATGCTCTCTCAAGAATGTAATAAAAGGGGTAGGAGTTACTTCTGTTACTAGTCCATGACGGCTATTGCATCGATCTCCACTAGGAGTTCTGGCAAAGGCAACTTGACTATTACGGTGACTCGACCTGGTGGGCTCGTCGGGAAATACTGCTTGAATACTTCATTCATGCCGGCAAAATCCTTCGCGTCCGTTAGATAGACTGTAGTTTTCACTACGTCCTTCATCGAGGAACCTGCGGCCTCTAGGACTGCTTTGACATTCTCCATTGCTTGGGTGGTCTGCTCCTTGATTCCCCCAGGAACCACTTTGCCTGTTGTATCGAAGGCAACAAATCCTGCCACGTAGACTGTGTTCCCAACTTTGACTCCTTGAGAGTATGGCGCTTTCGGAATAGGCGCCTTTTCCGTTCTAATGATTGTTTTCATAGAAACATCAGGCGGACTCTTACAGACGTACGTTATTTATGCCTTGTGTCTGGACGGGCGGAACATTGTTAAGTGGATGTTTTCCCTTGGTGAAGATGAAGTGACCAACATAGACAAAAAGTCTAATGTTGCCAGAAGATTCTACTTACCAAGACTATCGTGAAAAGACATGAGCAACCACAGTTCACCTAGGTTAGACTTCAAAAAAGCCGAGGAAATAACAGCTGCGGTTTACAAACAATACAGGACACGCTCAGGCTTTTTCCAAAACCATGAGGTTGCAGATTACGAGTGCCCAACAGGAATGGTAGCTGGATCCAGAGAATACGCCCTATACCTAACGTACATTTTCGCGCTGGACGAAGACGTCGACTCCGCTGAACTGTGGAGAAGAGTGAGATCGTTCTATCAAGGGACTCCTTGGTTCTTCGATGCAGAACAGATCTTTACAAGGAGTAGCGAGGGACTCACCAAAGCGTTAACGGCAATTGGTGCGACCAAGGTGGACAGCTCAATCAAGAAATGGAGGACACTCTCAAAGATTCTGCTTGAGAAGTACTCCGGCGACCCAAGAAGCATAGCCGACAGAATTCGTGAAGTGGCTGAAGTGAAGAAAACGATTGCAGAACTCTTGGGAACTAATGAAGAGAGGCGCATCCACAAATACCTTCAGATTATGAGTGCGCATGAGCTACTGAAGGTCAAGAAGGATCTTGGAATCTTGGCGGACAGAAGCCTAGCAGCCTTCACAATACGCACGGGAGTCCTGAAGACCGACGGCAGATTGCCTGAAGAACCTTCTGAAGACAACTTGGTACTATCACTTACAGGAGACATTTGGAGAGAGACTTCCGCAAAGCTCAACATTCCGGCTTGGGAGCTGGAACAGTCAATTGCCATGGTCGCAAGCAAATTGTGCGCCCAGATGAAATGTATAATCTGCCCAATCTACGCCCCATGCGGCAAGAAATTCGATCTGAAGACCGTTAGAAAGGAAGTAGCCACGAAGATTGCAGAGACTGATGGACATGTTCGTTTACTATTCTGCACACGCTGTGGCAGAGATGTACCGAAAGGTTCGCGATTCTGTGATGGATGCGGAAATCAAATCCCTAAGCAGAAGACTCGACAGAACCGTAAACAGACAGCAACTTCAGTACCCTAGATAGAGCCTGTCGGCTAGGAATTTCGGCACAGGCACTTGCAGAATCTTGTTGGCCGCTGAATCTATGTCATAATCAACCTTTTTGACTTCAAACTTGGAACCGCTTTCCTCAATATCAAGAAAGGCGTAGCTGGCTCTGGCATCCCTGTCTCTGGGTTGACCTACGCTTCCAGGGTTAAACAGGTAACTGGATCCCACTCTGACATTCATTGGAATATGTGTATGTCCTAGCAGCAGTACGTCAGCATTCGCAAGTTCGATCATGCTCCCCAAGATGAAGTCCGGGGTTCCCGGAAACACGTATTCGTCTAAGGGATCCCTGGGACTTCCATGATAGGCCTTTACGTGTGAGCCGCGCTGATCGTGCGCCGCGTGATGCGGCAGCCTTGCCAAGTAATCTAGGTTTTCTGAAAGGAGTTCCTTTCTTGTCCATTCAACGGCCAATGCGGCATGGACCGCAAAGCCAGATGTGTTCCCAGTTGCAACTGCGAAATCGTGATTGCCGGCAATCGACAGCTGAGGCTTGAGGCCGCGTATCCGCTCAATAACCTCATTGGGTTGCGCGCCATAACCCACAAGGTCTCCCAGACAAAAGAGAGCATCAAAATCCCCTAAACTTGAAAGCACTGATTCCAACGCTTCTAAATTTGAATGAATGTCAGAGAGTACCGCGATCCTCACTCTACTCGCTCCTCAAAGATGAGGATGTATGCATCACTTAAATCTGAACAGGTCGAATCTTAAGATATTCGGGGAGGCACCGCAGTTGAGTTTTCTCGAAGGAAGTCGCGAGCATGGCGGAGTCACATTCCACCTTAGACTCTTGCTCTTGGAAAACGCGGTAGTCGCATTCTTCTATGAGGGAGAGATGAAACTCGGAACCGTCGCCTTCGCGATGCCGCTTGAAACTGACGACAAAATTGGCAAATCGTCAGTGCTTCTTGGCGGAAAATACCTTATCGCCTCAAGAGCCCTTTCGGAAAGGCTTGCAGCACGCTACAGAAAGATGAGTCTGGTATCTTTCCACTCTAATTTTCCCGAAACCGAGGCTTTCCGCATATATCTGAGGATCCTTGAGGACAGAATCTCCACCGAATGACAGGTGTCAGTAAGACACCAGACTTGAGAGTGGGACCTCACCTAGTACGTCGACAGAGGCCTTACTCACTCTTTCCCTGAACTCCTCTTTGGTATAGATGCGCATAATATTCAGGAAAACCCTGAGTGAGTCAACTATTCTTGACAATTCTCCAAGCTTCTGTGGAACTTTCTCACCTGCCTTGGTCTTGTGAAAGATAGGTATACTCATCGGCTCCACATCGATTGCGTAGTGGTAGGGAACGGAGGGAAGCGAAGGTACATCTATTGTGACCTCATCTGGTGTGACGCCCGCTTTTCCCGCGATCTCCTCTTCAATCTGATTTCTAACAGATTCGTTGTTGAATATGTTAGTGACCAGTTGGTCTCTTACGAAGAAAGTCTTCTCATATGCACACTTGAGTAACTTCCTATTGTCAAGATCTCGTATTATCCCTCGGCTACTGGAATTCTTTAGCAACTCCCAGAGAGTGGAGTCATCAAGTTTCAAGTACTCTTGCAAAGAGTCCGTCTTGAACAGGTCAAGTTCATCTTTGGCCTGCTCCAATGCTTTGATCACCATGATCTGGGCAGCCCTAGTTGTACGGTGAAAGTATATTGCCCTGAATGATTCCAGTCTGGCGAGCAGAAAAGTCTCCAGCGTGGAGAGGGCCGTGGCATCAACAGCCAAGTTCCCTTCAAGCACATCCATTGTGTAGATAAGTCGGAATATGTCAATCGTTCCGTAGCCAGCGCCTGTATGGTAGGAATCCCTCAAGAGAAAGTCCATCTTGTCTACATCAACAGAACTTCGGA
>CAZVKZ010000136.1:0-4630 GCA_964627775.1 uncultured Candidatus Bathyarchaeia archaeon
CTTCCTCCCCAGAGCATTGCATTGTAGAGGAGGTTCTTGCCGGAAACGGTGAATCCATATTCCGTCGGTGAGTCGGGGTTGTACTTCTTGGTGAACTGCTTCGCCATCGTGTACAACTCGTCGAAGGTCTCAGGCGGCTTCGTTATCAGGTCCTTTCTGTATATGAGAACGTGTACGCTTACATCTGTCGGTACCCCATAAAGAACGCCGTTAACTCGAAACGCGTCAACCGCCGCTGGAAAGAAGTCGCCGAGAGTGTATGGATACAACGTCGGGTTGTTGAAGTAACTGTCCAAAGGCTCGAGGTAGTCAGCCAGCTTTCCTACGAGATAGTACTCAAAGACAATATCCGGCTCCGGATTCCCCGCTAGGAGTAGGCTCGTCAACTTGTCTGGATGCTCCTCCCGACCGAAGAGCACCATCTCGACCTTGATCCCTGTCTCCTCAGCCAAGTATTTGTTCCAGTAATCGACGACTTTCCCTATGGCGTCGCTCTCTGGACCTGGCCACCAGTTCAGTTTGATTGTGACTGGGGTGCGTACAGTACCAACCGTTTTCGTCACAGTCTGCGTAGCCGCCGGGGCTGATGTGGTGACCGTTACAGCCTCTCCTGGCTTCACAGGAGCAGCGAAGTATCCAACCACTGCGCCCACAACCAGCGTGACAATAGCGATGGCTGCCACAACCGAGGTTTTCATTTGAGCTTTTTGATACAGCTTTTTCATGTCGATCAACGGTTCCATCCAGACTATTTAAGTTTTTCCCGGACACGGAAGCCTCACATTTCTACACGAGTTCCCTAAATAGCAGCAGCAGTCGATCACTCAGTAAGCACAGCTCTGTTGTCGCATCAAATGCCTCTGTAGCTAGTGGCATGTGGACATGGTTTCGTCCTGATCAGGAATTGTCTTCTTGAAGGATTTCTCAAAATATCTCCGACAATCTTTCCAAGGATTCGTAGTAAGTATTTCAACCTTAGAACCAGCTTAGGCTAGTTGCACAGGTCTTCCTGTTCTGGCTGATTCATATGCAGCCAAACACACTTCCAATGTTGCTCTTCCGTCTTCTCCAGGCACCAAAGGCCTCCTATCTTGAATCACGCAATCAATCAAGTGTTCCAGAACTCTTTTCTGATTTTCAGTCCAATGTGTTAATGGGACCTCAAGTCGTAGACATTCTTTGAAGGGCTCCATCTTGCCACAGACTCTCAGGGCTGGACTCATTGTCTGACTAGCTGTTATAAGCCCTTTATCCCCTCCGATCTGCAGAATTTCGTCAAAATCCGTTGGAGGGAGAGCTGTCCAAGAGGATTCAACGGTCACTATACTTTCGTCTTCGAACTTCAAAGTGGCTATTCCATAATCCTCAGCTCCCAAATCTTTATGGATTAGCTTGTCCATTTCAGCGTAGACTTTCCTGACTCTCCCTCCGAACAGCCATAGTATTATGTCTACATTATGGGCAGCATGATCTATGAAGGCGCCGCCAACCGCTCTTTCAGGATCTGCATACCACCCCGGATTGCCGCTCCCAGGCCAATCCTCGGGGAGGGGAGCTCGGGTGGTGTAAACGGCTAGTTTCGGCTTACCTATTACGCCAATATCGATTAGTTCTTTTGTTCTCACGTAGCAAGGCGCAAACCTATACGCATGTGTCATCATTAGCTTCACTTTTGCCTCGTTTGCAGCGTTTATTATCCGGTCAGCGTCACCTAGTTTCGCTGCCATTGGTTTATCAAGCAAAATATGTTTTCCAGCCTTTGCAGCATCAACAGCGATCTTGGCATGTGAAGATGTGCAACTAGTTACTACCGCAATTCGGACATCTTTGTGTTTCAATACTTCTCCATGGTCAGTATACCAATGCTTTACATCATATTTTTCTGCGAACTGTTTTGCCTTTTCCTCAACGGGGTCTGATACAGCTATCAACCTAGCCTTTGTGTTTTCGGTGCAGAAGTCAGCAAAAGGAAATGCGTGATACCAGTTGTCAAGGCCGGTGATGCCGATTCCCACCTGTTTGGGCACGACATAAGCCTCCTTTCACATGGCGTACTTTCTTCACACCATTTAAAAACCTTTCCAAAGGGGTGCCAAGCAGTATTTTGCTGAAAAAGCTTGTAGCCCTCCGCGTCTATCCAATGTACTGAAGGTATTTCAATCTGGCAAACACACGACTTTTCCTGTTCTAGCCGATTTGTACGCTGCCAAGACTATTTCCAATGCCGCCCTTCCGTCATACCCCGTTACAAATGGCTCTTTGTCTTCCATTATTGTCTCTATGAAATGAGATATCTTCTTTTTCTGGTAGGCTATCTGCTCGGCCAGGCTTACCGGGAATGTTGGATGTAGTAATCCTCTAAGTGCTTCAGGAACCTTCTTCTCGGTATAAACTGCTATCGGAGACGGAGCTGCTCCAACAAAGATCCCCCCCTCTGTTCCAAGGATTTCCCTGGAATTCTCGAAGCCTTTGTAGGTCCAACTAATATCGCATTCTCCTATCGCGTTTCTTCTAAAAGTCAGTAGAACCATTGCGTTGTCTTCGACCTTGGTTTCTTTTGCTAGAGAACCGAGAAAGGCAGAGACACTTTGAACATCTCCAACAAACCATCTGAAGACATCGAATACATGGCCGCCCACATCAATTAGACATCCGCCGCCAGCCTTACCTATGTCAAAAAACCAGTCCGAGACCGCTGGCCAGCCCTCATAGGGCCCCCCATATGATATATGAGACCTGATCTCGAACACTGTTCCGATCAGTCCCTCATCTAGTATTTCCTTGATCTTCTCATTGGTAGGATTAAACCTCTCGTTATGACCAACCATGAGTTTTACGTTAGATCCCTCGCAGGACCGGATCATCTGGTCACATTCTTCCAAGGTGGTTGCCATCGGTTTTTCAACAAAAACATGTTTTCCCGCTTCGGCTGCGGCAACAGCTTGCTCACAGTGCAAGAAGTTCGGAGTACAAATGCTTACAGCATCGACATCTTTCCGTTCTAAGATTTTTTCGTAGTCGGTGTACCAAGCTTCTATGCCAAACTTCTTGGCCGTACTCTTGGCACGCATTTCATCGATGTCACAAACCGCTAGCAACTGAGCGTGGCCTGTCTCTTTGTACGCCGGCAAATGAATTAGGTCTGCTATTGCACCACACCCTATGACACCGATGCCCACTCTTCTAGACATCTCATTTTCTCCTTCCATACCTTATGTGGTTGTTACAAGCAAGCGTTATTTAAGCTTCGTACCCCGGCTATGACTTTCTAATTCATTCTTATGAATACTCAATGTGTTTATGGGAGCTCCATGGCAGTACGTTGATGATTCTGTCAATCGATCTTTGCAGCCACAGATGCCTCGATGTGGAAGTTTGGCTCTGAATTGTGTGAAGCTCCAGATACCAAAAGCCTGATGTGCAATCTGCTGGATAGGTCTGGAAGGCGATCGATCGAAGGCAGACTTAAGTAGGCGTGTACGTGAGAATTGTGAGGGAGGTTGAAGATGGTTGTCAGCACCTGTCAAGGAGAAACTATTTCGCTACATAGATAAACACAGGGAAGACATTGTAGATTTCCTGTGCGAGTACATTCGGCTTAGGCCTGTAAATCCAGGGATACCCGGAAAGGGTGAAGAGTTGGCAGCACAGAATTGGCTTAGGGATGAACTTGGAGAGTTCGGATTCGATAAGGTCGACTACTGGGCGGCTGATTCAGATCAGAAAAGACCGAACGTGGTAGGAGTGATACAGGGAACCGGTGGGGGAAAGTCGCTGATATTCAACGGCCACACCGATGTCGTTCCCGTCCCAGAGGCTCAATTGCAGAGGTGGACCGTTGATCCGTGGAGGCCCACAGTTAAAGACGGAAGGGTCTATGGTAGGGGCTCCAGCGACATGCTCGGCGGGAACACTGCGACAATCTGGACGGCCAAGGCACTCATAGACAGCGGGGTGAAGCTCAAGGGTGATATCTATGTTGAGTGCGTAGTGGGTGAGGAGTCAAATGAGGGAGCATCCATCGGCACTGCTACGACGATCGATCGAGGGTATGTCGCGCCTTTCGCAATAGTCGCTGAACCTACTAAGGCTGACGAGATCCGAACGGCCACTTGTGGCACTTTCATTTTCGAGATGACCGTGATCGGCAAGGGAACTCACACGGCCGCTAAGAACTTGATAACATATCCTCAGCGGTACGGTTTACAACAAGGTTCAGAGGTCGGCGTGGATGCGATAGGAAAAACGATGAGGTTCCTCTCTGCGTTCCGAGACTTGGAAAGAAATTGGGTGCTTCGATGGAGACATCCGATTCTTGGCGGTGGAGGATATCCTATCCCAAAGGATACACAGGGAGTTGGTGTCTTCACTATCACGCCGACGTTGATTGAAGGCGGGACATACGTCGCTGCGATAGCCGATTACTGCAAGGTAACGTGCCAGGTCTACTACCCATCATGGAAAACGGCCAAGGAGGTTTGGAATGAAGTAAAAGGTGTCATGGAATCAGTTTCCTTGACCGATGACTGGCTAAGGGAACACCCGCCAAAACTAAAGATTGATCGGTCTGTTGAGGGAGACGTTCAATACATCCCTCATTGGGATCCAAATGAGGTTTCCCCGAATCATG
>CAZVKZ010000137.1:0-4621 GCA_964627775.1 uncultured Candidatus Bathyarchaeia archaeon
GACATGAGCATTCACTTCCTTTGCTTTTTCCACAAAAGCTTCTGGAGCGACGTCAATGCCCAGATCGTACACTGCAAACCCAGCTGAAGTCAAGAGGGTTGAGATAATGTCTTTACCTACATCGTGCAGATCTCCTTCGACAGTACCGAGCACTATTCTGCCTTTGCTCCCAGACTCAGCTACTTCGGAAACTGTCTCACCCTCTGGAGCAGTTTCCCATCTCATTTTCACATGTGGTTTCAATGCTTTCAAGGCTTCTTTCATGGTTTCTCCGGCCATGACTAGTTCAGCTATAAAAAGCTCGCGTGCCTCGAATTTTTCTCCCACTATCTCCATGCCTTTGCTAAGACTCCCAATGATTTGATCGGGTAGTATGTTCGAGTTCAAAGCTTCTCTTACAATGTCGGCAATTCCAACGACGTTCATTTCCACAATTGCCAACTCTATTTTTTCCAACAATCAACCTCACTATCCGTTGGGCATTCAGAAGTTTGTTATGAGAGATAAAAAGCTTATGGATGACAGAATTCTGAATTCTAAGAATACTCAAACATGTGTTTTTTCAGCTTTTACTGAGATGAATGAGATTATCAATTTCAAAATATATTCGTTTCACTCGGTGAAAAAGATGCTCTTTGTCATGCCGTTGAGGGATATTCTCTTTGGAGGCAAGCCCTATGACTGATATCTTCGCAATCGAAGCCATGCGGTTGATTAGTAGTTACCTCCGAGAGGCATACGCAAACGGCGAAAACATCGAAACCTGAAACGGAATATCCAAGGCTGCACTTCTTGCAGGCTTGGCCTTTGAGAACGCAGGAACGGCTCTCGGTCATGCAGTGGGCTATGCCCATGTTCACCTGCGCCACTAATCACATGGCAAGTGTGTAGGCGTAACTTTACCACATGTCCTTGAGTACAATGCCATCGCAAACATAGGGAGACACACGCATATGGTGGAACTGCTTGGTGAAAATGTCTCGGGACTGTCTCCTAGAGACGCTGCATTACGAGTAGCAGTTGCCTTCAAGAAGTTACTTGAGGACCTAGATATGCCTGTGAGCTTGAGCTCCCTAGGTGCTTGGAAAGAGCAAATCCCAGATCTCGCAGACCGCGTATTCAAGAGCCCTCGACACGTGGCAAGCAACCCCAGAAAAGTGAGACGAGAGGATATAGGAAAACTCTTTGCGAAGGCCCTTGAAGGAATGCTCTCCACAGACAGCTAGACCGTGAACGAGTATCCCTGCAAGAAGCAATGCTAAGAGCTGCTCGGAATCATTTTCAGACATACAGGTTTGGGCACAACGGCTACATTACTAGTTGATGCTAGTTTGCCAGTCTGATGATCGACACGAAACGTCACTATGTTGTCCGTATTTTGATTAGCAGCAAGTAGGAAGTTTCCAGTTGGGTCTATAGCGAAATTGCGTGGGGTTCTACCTTGCGTAAGCTCATGGCCAATATAGCTGAGTCCGCCGGTGTGTTCATCGATTCCATATATCACGATGCTGTCATGACCGCGATTGGAACCATACACAAACTTCCCAGATGGGTGGACATGTACATCTGCACAGCTGCTTCTGCCCACAAAGCCTTCTGGAAGAGTGGGAACTGTATGTAATTCCCTAAGTGTGCCCCGAGTATTATCATAGATGTACGAAGTCAATGTCGAATCAATCTCGTTAATCAGATAAGCACACTTGCCATTGGGGTGGAACGTGAAATGACGTGGCCCAGCCCCAGGTTTAGTCTGAGCCCAAGGTACGTCATTTGGCGTTAGTCTCCCACGAGTCGGGTCGAACCTATATACCATGATCTTGTCGAGACCCAGATCAGGCACAAAAGCGAACCTATTCGCTGGGTCTAGCACAATGGAATGAGCGTGAGGGCCCTCCTGTCGCTGCGGGTGTATACTAGAACCTTGGTGCTGTACAAAATCCGTCGCCTCCCCAAGCCGTCCGCCTTCCAGTATTGGGAGGACCGATACGCTGCCACCCCCATAGTTTGCCACAAGCACAAATCCGCCCCTTTTATCCACACTGAGATGACAAGGCACAGCACCAAGCGAGGACTGTTTGTTCAGGTAAGTCAACTGCCCAGTATGTAGATCTATTGAAAACGAACTTACTGTTCCGCTGGGCTTTCCCTCAAACTCCCCGACTTCGTTTACTGCAAAAAGGTTGTGTCCCTGCGGATCGATCGCCAGGAAGGAAGGATTCTCCACCCCAATAGCTTTGCTCCTAAACTCCAATGCACCAGAAGAAGGATCCAAACAGTAGACATAGATTCCTTCGCTCTTACCACGCATTCCTTGCGCGAAATCATGAGTGTAAGTACCAACATAGACAAGTGTCTCCTCGGTCATGACTTGTCTCTCCTCTCATTATGTCTAGACATTATTCGAGGAAGGAGCTATAAAGGAAACGCTTTTCGAAGCCAATTCGTATTAGATTCAAAGACTCAAGGCCAGAATGGCGATGAATAGCTAGATTCGGATTTGTAGGTTACTATCTGCTAGGCTTCTATATCAGATGTCAAAGCGGCTGGTCCTAGTTTCTTTGGGGGCTTGAACTCAACCCTCATCGACTCCAGAGTCTCCCCCAGAATCTCCGGGTTTATAGTTCCAAGACCAAGTTTCTCTCCCTCGACTAAGTGACGAATTCTCTCTGGGGCAAACCCAATCAGTCTAGCCATCGTTGCATCGGCACATACAGGCTTTTTTCCTACAATGATTGCGTTGAGACGCCTAGGTCTTCCAGTCACCACTCCTTCCAAGCCTACTATGGCATCTATGACGCAGAGATCAGGATTGGCATATTTGGTCAGATCCAATATCAGATCGCTGAATTTCGTAGACCCATGAGGGTACTCTCCCTTGCGCTTCTTTGGGAGTAGTCCAAACATGTTCTTTATAGTCCCGGTTATGTAGGTTGTTGGATGGCTCTTCGCCACGGCCACCGAAGCAAAGTACTTCGACTGTGTCAGAAGCTCATGCAACTCCAGTTGGTCAAAGTAGAGCCCATTATACTTGAATGTAACTAAAGGTGGCTGACTGAGGCTAACCAAGGACACGTCGAAGCCAGACCTTCTCAGTCTTTCCTCAAGGTCTCTGTAACCATACTTCGTGAAGGTCTCCTCGTTGGCAAACTTATCGTTACTGTCGGATTCGACTATCTTTACTGACAGGTGCCTTTCTTCTGCTAGTGCCAACTGAACCAGAGCTTCAACCATCCTGGCATTTGTGGTTGCAAACCTAGTAATGTCCCAAGATGGGTGAGTGCAGAGGTTTGGCTTCACGACAAAGGGGGATTGAAGACCTTCGAAACCGCCGATTAGTGCGACGGCTTGGCCAAGGGTCTTCACCCTCGAAGCTGCACTAAGATCACCTCGGTGTCTCACAAGGGCAACAGTATCGACCAATAGTACCATCCTCCTATAGCGGTCGTCCTTCCACTATGGCCTTGCCCAGATCACCTTCAGCTGACCGAGTAATCCTGTTCAACAGCTCCCCCCATGATATTCTATCATATGCCCAGAGAAGAATGTCGTCTGTTCTATAGCGCATGAGCTGATGGAAAAGCCGTTCGGAGAATCCCCTCTTACTGAGATCTTTTCGCCAAATGCCCCAGAGGTATTCAGCAAGTTGAGTCCCATGCCATACGTCCTCCGATTCAGGATTGATGGCAATCTCCGCTAATCGTACACGCCCGATCTCAACCCACATGTAAAGAGCCATGTTCTTGATTTCTTCAGGTTCTGTTGGTGTCTGAAGACTCTCTTGCATGAAAACACCCTATAGGACTGCGCACACGCAGCTGTATAAAGCCTTTCATCTTACAGTGTCTGCTTCACTCTGACAGAATCTTTGTTCTCGTTCAGTGGTGAAACCAACATTCAAAATATTGGAGAGTTACCATAGCATTTGGTCGCAGCTTGAACTGCTACCTTAATGATGTGACCTATCGAAAGGTGATAGGGGTGACTTAGCTAGCAATTCCTATACTCGCTGCACTTAACAGCCACCTTGGCCTTGAAGCGCCAATTGAGTAGTTCCAAGCTTGCATATTGGGCATCCACTCTTTCCAGAACTAGATTCGAGTGAAAATGAATGTCCACATCAGCACTCTACTGGAAGCAGGTGTTTAACACTCACCTGCACTTTTTTCAATCAGTCTTGTATTGCTGCAAAGACCTCTCATCAACTTCTATGCCAAGACCTGGCTGCGTAGCTAATTCAAGGTAACCATTCTTGAATTTCAAAGGCTCAGTGAGAATGTCCTCCCAAAGCCATTCAGGTGGCCATCTAGTGTACTCCATAATCTGGAAGTTTGAAACTGTCGCAGATACATGCGTTGAAGCAGCTGTACCCACGATATTAGCACAATGTGGAGAGAACAATATAGTATTCGCACTTGCCATCGTTGCTATCTTCCTAGCCTCGTCTATTCCACCACAGACGCCTAAGTCTGGCATGATGACATCTACAGCCCGTCTAGCTATGGCGTCTCTGAACTCGTATCGCGAACTTCTCCCCTCAAGTCCCGCTATTGTCAAGTCTAAGGCTCTGGTTACCTCTGCATAGCCATCAATATCATCTTGTGGAAGAGGTTCCTCAAGCCAA
>CAZVKZ010000138.1:0-4620 GCA_964627775.1 uncultured Candidatus Bathyarchaeia archaeon
AAGCTTCTCTAGGATCTCCTTCAAAAGCCACGCACCAGACTGAAGCTCCCGACCTCATCTGCAGCTATATTACTCTTCCTGAGAATAAGCTTGACCCAACTGTCAGTCGATGCCCAAAAAACCATGCAAAAAGTCAGTAGCACTTGTCCCTGTGCATATCTATCTTTATTTACTCTTGCTCTTCACTCTCGCTCTAGGAATTATCTTCTCCTTGAGGACCTCATCCATGCTTCCACTTCTGTAGCCTTGAAGATCCATAGCCACATACGTGAAACCCAAACATTTCAGCTTCTTTGCGATCGACTCCATCAATCCCTCGTCAAAGAGAAGTCTCCTCTCATCTTTCCCAACCTCTATCCGCGCAAGATTGCCGTGAGATCGCACCCTCAACTCTCTGACGCCGGTCAATTCACGTACTAACCTCTCAGCCTCACAGACTTTCCGCAGCTTATCTCTAGTTATCTCTTGGCCGTAGGGGAACCTAGAGGAGAGACACGCCATAGAAGGCTTGTCCGCTGTAGGAAGCCCAAGCATCCTCGCAAGATCTCTCACATCCCTCTTTGTCAGACCAGCATCAGACAGTGGACTGTAAACTCCACCCTCGATTAGCGCCATGGCACCGGGCCTGTGAACCTTCATATCGTCAGCATTAGTGCCATCAACAATCGCCTGCAGCTCGTATTTTGCTGCTACCTGTTTTAATTTCGAGATGATCTCTTTCTTGCAGTAATAGCATCTGTTGGGCGGATTTCTCACAAAATCGGGATTAGAAGTCTCATCAGCCTTCACTATCACATGCCTTATTCCAATCTCTTTAGCGATCTTCTTGGACTCCTCCAGCTCTCCCGGAGGCAGAGTCACGGAGTCGGCAGTCACGGCGACAGCATTATCTCCAACAGCCTTCCTCGCCAGGAATGCTACGAGAGAGCTGTCCACTCCACCGGACATGGCAACGAGTACGCTGCCTCTTCTCCTGAGCCTATCAAGCACTCTCTCCACTTTCCTAGTCAAATGTTTCTTTTGAGATTCTTTCAAACCCGTTTCTTTCATCAGAAAGATCAGCGCCTCCGTCTCTCGGACTGACTCAAGCTTGAATGCCTTTACATCTGCAGAGTTCGCTCAATCATTTCTTAGCATCGTCTTCAAGGATACTGTCGAGCAGACAGTCGACATGGAGATTTCAGGTAACCCATTCCTTGGATCTCCTATAAGCATGTCTGGATATCAAACGCGGAAAATGAATCCTTCTAACCTCAGACATGGCATTCTCGTCTGTGCGTCTCTCGATACACGCCTTAGGGGTCTGAACCGGAAAAAGTGGAAGAGGGGTGCTTGGCTACTGGAGCCTTATTCCTTCTTCTTTGTCAAGAGGTTCTCGAAGGCTTCTTCGTGTTCTATTTCTTCTGAGAGTATATGTTCGACGAGATGGAAGGTTCGAATGTCTTTCGCGTAACAGGAGGATACCTTCTGGATCAGTCGGTTGTATCCTTCTATTGCGCATCCCTCTGCCTCTGCGAGGGCGTTGACTACTCCATCGATATCTCTCTCACTCTTTGGAAAGACTACCTTCTTGCAGTTGGCTATCTTTTGCAGGTCTTCAAGGTCTCTCTCCGGTTCTCCGCCGAGTTCAAGGATTCTGTCGGCAAGCTCGGACAGGTGCTCAAACTCCTCCTTTGAGATCCTCTCTATCTCGTCTGCAACCTCTGGATAGGTCGGCCCTTCAATGAAGGCCGCAGCCCAGGTGTAGTAGAAGAAGGCGATCCATTCATCAGCATACAGACTGTTGAGGTCCTTCAGAAGATCATCAATGCCAACTTTCACTATCTCTCTTGCTTTCTTTCCCATAATACTCGCCGCCATCCCACTCTACTCCGAAGGAAATAAGATTTTGGCTTGTTCGCCCAGATCACCCAGGAAATGTCTTTATCGCGCTTCAGCCATGTCGATACAGAATACACTGACAGGTGTTTGATTTGCAGGAAGTGAAAGTTGGAAGTAAAGCGCCCGATTTTGCCTTGCCCGACACTGACCTGAAGCCCAGAACCCTGAAGGAGTTTGACAGAAAAGTTGTGCTTGCCTTTTACCCCGGAGCATTCACCAGCGTCTGCACAAGAGAGATGTGTGCCTTCAGAGATTCCCTCTCCAAACTGAACGATCTGAAAGCTCAGATAGTTGGAGTAAGTGTCAACGATCCCTTTTCAAACAAAGCGTTTGCTGAGGCAAATATGCTAAACTTCCCTCTCCTGAGCGACTACAGCAGAAAGGTTGCGAAGCTCTATGGTGTTGAAGCGAAGGACTTTGCAGGACTTCGAGGATACACCGCCGCAAAACGTTCCATCTTTGTCCTTGACAGTAAGGGGTTTGTCCGTTACAAGTGGGTATCGGAAGATCCCAGAGTGGAACCGGTCTATTCAGAGATAGAAAAGGTTCTGGCTGAAATAGATTAGAAGTATTCCGTCCAATCTATTTCCGGGACTGTTCTTGATGAAGTGCCCTAACGTAGTTTATTAGGCCACCAGCTAACATCATGTTCCTCTCTCTTTCTGAGAAGAGGTTGAGGCACTCAACCCTTCCAGTACTTGACTCTACGAGTATGTATCGATTTGTGCTGGCGATTTGTCCTCTGACATGAGGTATGCTGAGATTCTCTTCAGGATTCAGCTTTTCGTAATCAGCTGGATTAACCAAGACCAAAGGTATTACGCCGAAGTTTATCAGGTTTGATCTATGTATTCTGGCGAAGCTCTTTGCAATCTTTGCCTTCACACCAAGATATCTGCAGGCAAGGGCCGCGTGTTCTCGACTTGATCCTTGACCGTAATTCTCTCCACCCACAATAAATCCGCCTCCAGACTCCTTGGCTCTTCTGGCGAACATTGGATCAGCAGTCTCAAAAGCGAATTCACTTATCGCAGGAATATTGCTTCTAAGCGGCAGGATCCTGCTTCCAGCAGGGAGGATGTGGTCAGTGCTGATGTTATCCCCTAGCTTGAGCAATATCTTCCCTGAAAGCTCATCGCCCAAAGTCGAAAGAATTGGAAACGGTTTGATGTTGGGTCCTCTGAATATCTCAACTTCTCCTTTGTATTCTCGCGGCGGTATTAATGACTCATCATTGATTATGTACTTCGCAGGTTCGACTATGTGTGGGTACCCCCCAAGAGTCCTCGGATCTGTTACTCTCCCGTATATAGCAGCTGCAACCGCGACCTCGGGACTGCACAGATAGACCCTATCATCCTTTGTACCGCTCCGGCCTGGAAAGTTTCTTGGAAAAGTCCTAAGAGAGACTATCCCGGTTGCCGGCGCCTGACCCATTCCAATGCATCCAAGACAGCCTGACTGGTGAATGCGCGCACCAGCATGTATCAGCTGGGCGAGACCGCTTGCCTGTGCGATATTCTCCATGATCTGGCGGCTCCCAGGATTTACCTCAAAACTGACACCCTCATGAATCCTCCTGCCCTCCAACACCTTCGCGACCACCATCAAATCTCTGAATGAGGAGTTTGAGCATGAGCCGATGATCACTTGGCCAACTTCTACCCCCTCAACTTCCTTTATCTTCTTTACGTTGTCAGGGAATGAGGGGCAAGCGATCATTGGCTCCAATTCACTCAGGTTCAGCTCTGTCTTATCGTCATACTCGGCGTCGGAGTCGGCCTTGACCTCCCGCCAGACATGACCACGCCCCTGAGCCTCAAGATACATTCTAGTCTTATCATCTGAAGGAAAGACTGTTGTCGTAGCCCCCAACTCAGCCCCCATATTGGCGATCGTCGCCCTCTCAGGGACCTCCAGCGTCTCGACACCGGGCCCATAATACTCAATTATCCTCCCGAGGCCCCCCTTGACAGAGAATCTTCTAAGCATCTCAAGAATGACATCTTTAGCTGAAACCCATGGTCTAAGTTGACCTGTCAGCCTGACTCCAAAGACCTTGGGTACATTCAAGTAGAAAGACTCACCAGCCATAGCCATTGCCACATCCAATCCACCAGCACCGATGGCAAGCATCCCACTTCCGCCAGCCGTCGGAGTGTGACTATCGGCCCCAAGCAGCGTCTTTCCAGGTACAGCGAAACGTTCCAAATGAATATGATGCGAAACGCCGTTGCCTGGTCTTGAGAAGTAAACGCCATATTTCTTCGCCGCTGTCTGAAGAAACAGATGATCATCCATGTTCATGAAATCTGTCTGCAGGAGACTGTGATCCACGTAACTTACCGAGAGCTCAGTCTTGACCCTCGCGATACCCAGTGCTCCAAACTCTATGAAAGTTAGGGTGCCTGTTGCATCCTGAGTAAGCGTCTGGTCAATCCTAATGCCCATTTCCCTGCCAAGTTCAAAGCGCCCTTCAATTAAGTGCTCCTCTAAGATCTTTTGAGCTACACTTCTTCCCATCGCAGATCAGCTGTCGAATTCTCGAGTTTAGTTCTCGGTAAGTTTCGTAGTTGAGCTAAGGTCAAGATATACTTTCCATCACCCGAGGATGTATCCAACATCTCTAACTCGGAATCTCGTGACTCAGGACGACGAGTGTCCGTCGCGAGCTTCAGCCGGAAACGGCTCACTTAAATAGGCGGGCTCTAAAACTAGAAGAATAATCTACGCAGACCT
>CAZVKZ010000139.1:0-4617 GCA_964627775.1 uncultured Candidatus Bathyarchaeia archaeon
GTTCTAGGACGAAATGCTGGGCTCACACCTCAGACGTGCCTCCGTCGCCCTCGATGCTAGTCACGATGCGTGCCCATGAAGGTGGCAAGGACGTAACCAAGGGAATTCAGGTCGACACTGGCTTCTCAGGCTCAATCGCAATTGACCAAGAGCTCATAGATTCTCTAGGTCCAGAGAAAATCGGAGACATCCACATCGCAACAGCGACCAGCACCTACGTCAAAGTGGACCTCTATCTGATCTACCTTACCATACCCGAGATTAATATCAAAGAGAAGCCATTCGCTGCACTCAGAGCGACGAGGTCCCTCATTGGAAGGAAATTGCTGAATGACCGGAAATGGCTTCTCGACAACATCGCTGACGAATTTTGTCTGCTGGTCTGAGATAGAGTGGTGCGCGAACGCTCCTCACTTGATTTCTACTCTTGAGCGCTTAATCAAAGGAACAATCATATGGCCAGCAAAAAGAAAAGAAATGGCATGATTACTAACACGATTCCCCCGAACTACCAAGAGATTGTCCAAAACAAAAGCGAAATTCTGGAGGAAGCTTAATAATATTGGACTCAATGGCACGGCTCCGATGGCACTCGAGGTACTAGTTTACCCATTTATGCGAGGCGAGCTGGAAGTCCTGAGGAGTCTGGCACCTGGGGTCAGTTTCTATCATCCCGATCCTCCGAAATCGGAGGCTATTGCGTCTGCCATCTCGGTTGCTGACATGTTCATAGGAGGGCGATTGAGACCAGCTGCACTTGAAAATGCTAGGAAGTTGAGACTCTGGCAGGTTCCTTGGGCCGGAGTGGATCGGCTTCCGCTGGAGCAAATAAAGAAAAGGGGCATAATGCTGGCGAGCGCATCAGGGTGCAATGCCTTTCCCGTTGCAGAGCAGGCCATGGGTCTTGCAATAGATCTGTCGAGGAAGATCACTGTCCAAGATGCGATGATGAAGCAAGGCAAGTGGTTCAGGGATGGATTCTCGGAACTCTATGGCAAAACCATGTGCGTAGTTGGGTACGGAGAAGTGGGAGTGGAAATAGCGAGGAGAGCCAAGGGGTTTGGAATGAAGGTCATAGCCGTGAAGCGTGACGTATCAGAGATTCCTCCGGATTCTCCAGAGCTGGACGGTCTTTATCCAACCAGTGGACTCATTGACGCCATAGGAGGGTCAGACTTCGTGATTCTGGCGCTTCCGCTGACCAAGGAGACGGAGGACATAATCAATGAGAATGAACTCAGGGCTATGAAGAGATCCGCCTTTCTCATCAATGTCGGAAGAGGAAAACTGGTCAACGAGGATGCACTTCACAAGGCCCTGACTGAAGGATTGATAGCTGGCGCAGGCATCGATGTCTGGTATGTCTATCCTCCCAATGAGGGATTTCCGTCGAGAAGCGGACTACACCTCCTCCCGAATGTGATAGCAACGAGCCACTCGGCTGGTCTGAGTCCGGAATCTTGGACACGAGCATTGGAGATCTGTGCAGAAAACGCCAGGCTGCTTTCGAAAGGATTGAAACCTTTGAACCTGGTTGATCTGGATCGTGGATACTAGTTTTCAGGCTAGTCTTTCAGTAGGAGGTAGGCCCATTGGTAAAATGCTCGCGCGCGAAGGATCGAAAGCCCCTGAAGCAACTGATCCACTTCGAGCATTGGTGATGAATCAAATCGTCTCTTAGGATAACGTCGCCGCATACAGTATTTTGACACAATCCCCCCGCCTCCGACCCCGCGCGAAGGCTTGAAAGGCTATCATGGAAGTTCTCCTTTTGATCTTACAGTGGGAAGGCATCGATTGGGAGTTCGGCCGCGGGATTGGTTTGCTTTACTTAGTAAAGTTTAAATGGTTTATTCGCCGGTAATCATTGCAGGCAAGAGTTGGACCTAGTCTCCTTGACCCCCGAGGGAAGAATCCTCTCAACCCTAGAACACGGAAAACATACCTATGGCGAGTTGAGGTTTGAGTCTGGGTTGAGCGACAGGTGGTTGACCATCAAGCTTGAGGAATTACAGCGCCAGGCCGTCGTTGAGAAAAATGGGAAATGGTATGGTCGAAGGGGAGATTTGGTGATCTCTGCCTACGAGTTGAGTCTGTTTATGATTTCCCAAGCCAGACGGATGGCGGACGAGCTCGCAAAGCTGCGTTTCGTCAGGGCGATCATCCTCTTCGGAAGCGTGGCTCGAAGGAATGCGGATGAGTATAGCGATCTCGACATGATGATCGTCGTCAGCAAACCGGTCCACAGGGCGAAGAAAATGGTCCTGTCCAAGATCTCGGAGCTGGAGGCTAGCTATCACATGACGATTGAGCCCTTGATCTTGAGCGGGGAGGATTTTCTGGACAATGTTCGTTCGCATGAAGGCGGCATCGTCTATGGCATGGCTGAGGCATATGAAGTCCTAGTTGAAAAGACGGATGGATTCGGTGAGGCCCTGCGCAATAGGGTCGACGAGATCAAGCGTGGCCATCATTACTTGGAGGAAGCAAGGATATGGCTGAAAGCAAAGTAGGAGTCTTGTTGAGGGTTTCAGAGGTTAACCTAGGCAGGGCAGAAAAACGGTTTGCCGCCGGAGAGTTCGACTCAGCTGTCTTTCATGCTTCGATGGCAGTCGAAAGCGCAGCCAACGCGATGATCCTTGAGCTCGGAGGGAATGAAGCGAAGGATCACAGGGCAATCAGTGGTTTGGCCATGGTCCTCAGAAGAGTCAGTCCGGAATTGCTCAGTGAAAAAGAGTTCCTGGAACTGATCGAAAATGGAACAGAGATCCAGAGAGAGGTCGTATATGCGCGCTACCCCATTAAGGTCGCTGGCAGATGGGTGACCCCCATGGATTACTATACCCGAGAGAAAGCCAGAAGCATAGTTGACAAAGCCAAGTCCGCAGTCAATGGGATAAAGATGCAGCTCAAGAGAATGAGGGGCATGCGTGCGTCATCATTTCGCTGATATATAATAACGCAAGCTTTAGGAATCGTAACGACTCAAATCTGCACTTATGAGGCTCCTGATTGCCAGATCCAAACTGGTCCTCTCTTTGCTATGAGTTGTCGCGTTCATTTCAATCTGCAGGAGCGGGTCAAGGGCCGAGACCGTGATGGGAGATACAGTAGTGAAAAAAAGCTTGATATCTTCATCGAATTGTTCGGGGTCAGTTTCCCGGGTTTCATTCTAATTCTGGTGGGCGTCATCGTACTTATCGTCCTGTTAATAATTCCTGCTAAGGAATACGGCATTTACAAGAGGAAAAAGATCCCTACGCCATTTAGACCGAGCGAATAATAACAACGAATCCGCACCCGGTGTCACATTACTTTCGTTATTGCTGGTGCACTCACGAGAGAAGCCCTAAAGGATATCTTCTCTACTGGTCCTCGCCACACGGTCTGAAGGTTTGGCAACGTGTTGGATCGGCGCCTTTGACGAAGGAAAGGCAAAGAGGATCCTCGGTCTCCCGCGCAATTCGAGAATTGTGCCGATGGCCCCGCTTGGTTACCCTGCGGAGGGGAAAGGCCCGGTGAAGAGTCGAAAGCCGCTCAAGGAACTGGTCCATTTCGAGCATTGGTGGCACAATAAGGCAAAAAGTCAGACATCAACCCCACCAGAACTATTAGAGGAACAGTCGTGCCATCGATAGTGCCAGGAGCAGGATTGAGATAAGGATCCCCTCCCCAGTTAGCGCGGCCGCTTCAAGTGAATCGAACGGCTTCAGCTCTAAGGGTCTCCTAAGTACCTTCAGAATTGGCTCAAACTGAAATGAGCGCCCGAACCTGACATTGAACACGATGGATAACGAGATTTCCTGCTTCAACAGTGGCCACAGGGCAGGGGAATAGCCTCCAATCAGGTCAAGCAGGGGATGGGAAGAAAGCGAGAGCCAGATCACAAGCATCAAACTGGACACAGAAGGGTCGGTTGCTCTAACTAGAGCACCTAGGATCGCGATTGGCACGTACAGCAAGAAAGAGTGAGTTATGGACCTGTGCACCCTGAAGAGAACATCGAAATCCGGAAGGAGTGCAATTGTAGAGACCAGGAGGCAGGTTGTTAGGTCGAAGCCTGCATAGGCGAGGATAGCAAAGGGAACAGAGAAGTGAATTGCCGGCTCTGCCATGATCCCATAGAATTAGTTGGGGCTTATTTTTGTTTTCCGCACACTACTCAACGAGAAAAAAGGAGTTCTTGGGAAAAATCCCGTTTTGAGATCAGCAGTCTGGGCGCGGGTGATTGACTTCGACGATAAATAATGCAATTCATGGGCAAACGAAGCGCGTGCGCCGATCAAATGAGCTACTGCAGAAATAAAGTCTGGAGCTTCCATCTCTTCCCCAAGAGCCTGGTTACGTTAACCGTGGTGCTTTGTTCGCTTGCCTGAATCACCTCGCCATCTCGCGCGCGCACGGGACGGGCCTGACTCGGACGCTACGGGTTAAACATTTATTTAGGTGAACGATTTGTTGACCTGATATGTGGATTCCCAGGTGGCTTGGTGAGGCCTATTCCAAGCTTTACTTAGCCTATGGCAGTGGTATCTTCACTTTCCAGGGAGCTTCGGAGGTCCTCTCACTAAATGGGGGGATGCTCAAGGCCGCGTTAAGTGGACTGCACAGGAAGGG
>CAZVKZ010000140.1:0-1241 GCA_964627775.1 uncultured Candidatus Bathyarchaeia archaeon
GGTGCCACACCCTCTATCTCATAGTGGCCTTCGGCTGTGGCGTTGAAGTATCCTCTGGCCTCTACAGCTCTATTTGTCGGGGTACCGGTAAGCGGGTCGGTAGCTATCCCCACAGCCCTGACTCTTCCCGCCACTCTGATCGGTTCGCCGAAGTATGGCCCATAATGGCTTTGCCCATACCTTACGGTTCCGTATATGATGGCTGGATCCAATTCACCTTTGACAAGTAGAACAGGCCAATTCTCAACGGGCGTCGTACTGTTGATCAGAGGACTGCTTTGATGCTTGACAGGATAGTGATCGCCAAGGAATATTTTGAAGAGGTATCTGCCAGCGATGTCTGGTGCTCTGAGCTGGTTGACCCTGATGTAGTACCATTCCCTCCATCCTCTCCCTGGGGTGAAGACGATGCCACTTCCTGACGGTGTGATGCGTATCGCCCACCAGCCTGGGCCGAAGGGATCATTCATGTCAGCTCTTCCGACGAATACGCGCCCGTAGTCAGATGTCAGAGTTGACAGGATATTCGAGCTATCTCCCAATTCCCAATTTATCCCGCCAGCTGGCTCGAAACCATCCTGCAAGAGTTGGCCGTACTTGTCGACTATCGGGGCGGGGATGTATATTGTGACGTTATTGTAACGGAATGTTGGTGAAGGATTACTGGGTGTTACGAAGGCTCTTGGCTGCGAGAAGTTAATTGCGAAGATTAGGTCTCCAACGTTGTCACTGCCAGGTGTAGAGGTAAGTATAGCGCCTTCTGGCGAGTAATAGTTGCCCGCAACCTGCAAAGGTTCTTCAAAGTTCTGGAATGGCGACTGGTAGCCTGGGAAGCCTTTGCCTCCGGTGTAAAAGTTGGATCCTCCACCAGGCCAGACATAACCCAATGGGCCGGGAACGTGCGCTGTGCCGAAGGTGTTAGTCGGGTTTAACTCGTGGTCATCTGACCTGAAGAACGGCGGTGTGCCATTCAAGTTCCCTATAGTTGTGTGGGCGAGGACCGGCCCGACGAGGTCTGCTGCCATCAACAGGACGAGTGCAGTAAGGACCCCTCGGTGAGCCATGCGCCATTTGCTCCAGTTCCTCAAGCATCGAGGATCTATCACTTTGCTGGGGCTTCGAGCGCCCTCATCCTGCGTCTTCGAACAATCATGTATGCCGCCACAGCAACGATGATGATCACGCCAAAGGCGACCAAAGTGGTTGGGGGGCCCGGAGGCTGCACATTCATGGATAATTTC
>CAZVKZ010000140.1:1251-4214 GCA_964627775.1 uncultured Candidatus Bathyarchaeia archaeon
ATCGAAATTGTATTCCCCCACCTGCGCCTTGGCATCAACATCAACAGTGAAATAAGCGACTTTAGCTTCTCCCGCAAGCATAGTTCCCAAAAAATCCGTAAGCGTTCCGGAGAAGAAGTTACCCACCCGCAGCTGCACTCTTACAGACTCTGCCTTGACTGATCCAGTGTTCCTCAGCTCAACCCGGATGAGCCTGCCTGAGTCGCTGGCTTGAAGGTCTGTGGGCGTGATGCTGACCAGGTCAAACACGACTTTCTCGTTCAGGTAGAGCGGTACCTCGCCTATCGGCTTGACTCCTTTGCCGCTTTCGATTCCCAGAACTAATGAGTATCTGCCGAACTTCGCTTTCTCATCAATATCCACTATGAAGTTTACCTCAGACATCTGACCGGCTGGAAGGTTGCCTAGGAAGTACTTGTCGGAGCCGCTTGAGGAGGCTTTGAAGGGTGCGCTCAGATTCATCTGGAGCTGGAGGTCTTTGGCCGTTCCCTTTCCCGAGTTGACAAGCCCGACCTTGACCTGAACCTGTTTGCTTCCAGGATAGATCTTTGTGGGAACTGTGAGTGTGTTTTGGATGCGTAGCTCCTCCCTCCATACGGGAACCTCGACAGTAGTCATCCTGTCAACCTGCTGCAGCTCTCTTGGAGTCCTATATGATAACTGCAGACTGTAACGGTAGACTCCTTCTTTCGCGTTCGAATCCACACTTACGGTGAAGGCAAGTGTGAAGCTCTGTCCGGCTCCCACGTCTCCTGCCGTCTTCGAGACTGAGGAAGCCTTTTCTGAATACTGCGCATCACGCTCGTAGTACGTGTATACCAATGGTGGACCTAGGAACAGTGTCGCGTTAACATTCCGCGCCACATCATCACCGACATTTGACAGGACTACGGAGAGTTGAACGTTGACATCCCCTGGATGAACATTTGAGGGGTTAAGAGGATTCGTACCCCAGTATACTGACGTGACCACGACATTTGCTAGGCCGACGCCATTCACGGAATGATCAACAGGATAAGCAGACATGCAAAGCACCAGAAGGCAGACAAAGACGACTGTCGAGTATCTGCTGTTCTTCAACATGATTATTAACCCGTTTAGCCCCTTTCTTGTTAGTTCCTGTATCTATTGAGAAGAAATAAGGTTTTTAGTCAACAGGTTCGAACGATATTAAAATCTTTGGGTCGCAAAGAGAGGGGGTCTGAAGCATTTGCCTGAGAACATAATCACAACGAGAGGATTGACCAAGAACTTCGGCGATTTCACGGCTGTTGATAGGCTCAATCTGGATGTTAGGGCTGGTGAGTTATTCGGCCTTCTCGGGCCCAATGGTGCCGGCAAGACAACTACTGTGCGTATGCTCTGCACGTTGCTTGAGCCTACAAGAGGCACGGCAACAGTTGCGGGCTACGACCTGGTGAAAGAGGCCCACAAAGTCAGGCGACAGATTGGGGTCGTCTCAGATGGTGTATCACTGTACAAGGAAATGACGGTTAAGGAGAATCTCAGCTTACTAAGCAAGTTGTATGGCCTCCCCAAGACTGAGGCTGACAGCAGGATCCGACAGCTACTGGATATGTTCAATTTCAGAGAGAAATCGACACGCGTGACGAAGGCGCTATCGTCAGGATGGATGAAGAAGACTTTGATAATCGCTGCCCTCATCCACAGCCCCAAAGTCCTCTTTTTGGATGAAGTTACCTCCGGGCTGGATCCTCAATCAGCAGTTGCCCTTCGAGACTTCACCAGAAAGCTCTGTGATGAAGGCGTGACGGTAATCTGGACCACTCATTACATGATGGAGCCGGAGAAGATCTGCGACCGAATAGGCATCATCCATGAAGGAAGACTCATTCAGATAGGAACCCCGAATGAATTAAGGCGAGCCGTGACTGAGCTATCAGTTGTGGAGGTCGACACCCCAAACCTAGATCCTACCTTTCTTGATAAATTGCAGCATATGGGTGATGTCTGCAGAGTCGCATACGACGACCCCATCCTACGAGTTACATGCGGAAAAAGTGATGAGATCCCGGAGGAAGTCGCAAAGATGCTTGTCGATTCCGGAGCGAAGATACGGAGCATAAACACAAAGGAGCCTTCGCTTGAGGATGCGTTCATCTCATTGACAGGCGGCGAGGAGGAGATCGACCGCTTCATGGAGAAGTCCCGCAATAAACAATGAAACGCGGTATGAGTAGAGGCCGGCCCAAGTCCTTTTGAGAATTGACCAGCGATGCGCAGACTAAAGTCCCTCACGGATATTCTCGCCGTAACAAGGACCGAGTTGCTTCAGTTAAGACGGAACCGCACCGCAATCCTGGTATCGCTTGTGGTCATCCCACTCTTCTTCACATCCTCCCTCGGTGCAGGACGGGGGGGAGCTGGCAGCAGCTTTTCTCCAACGGCCGAGCTCTCGATAGCCTTCATCGATAACGATCTGACGGCGGTTTCCGGCAGCCTGTATGAGAACCTCGCCACCTCAGGAGACTTCAACAACCTGATCCAAGGATATCGAGAGGATAGCGCACTCGCCACTTTAGGAACTGGCCGAATCGTCGCAGCCATAGTGATTCCAAAAGGTTTCCAGGAGAAGCTGGTGACAGGACAGGCAGGAGTCATCACCGTTTACATAGATGATGGGGAGCCTGGTGTTGATGATGCTGTCACATCGGCCCTGCGCAAAAATATTCAAATTTTCAATCCGAATCTAGGGACGAGCCAAACTCAACGCAGTCAGCCGCCCGGTTCAGCAGGTGAGATCCAGATTATTCGCAAGGGAACCTTGTTCTCGGGCTTTGCTATAGGCCTAACGATCGTTTTGGGTCTAGTCATCATATTCGCTACCTTCTATGAGATCGCAGGAGGCATGTCAAGGGAGTCTGAGGAGGGAACCTACGCCCGTCTGCTCGTGAGCCCGACGAGCCTCGGTTCAATAATACTCGGCAAGACCCTCTATGATC
>CAZVKZ010000140.1:4224-4587 GCA_964627775.1 uncultured Candidatus Bathyarchaeia archaeon
CTACGATCTGTTCCTGAATGTGGTGCGCACATTCACCGTGGTGGGCTTGGCGGTCTATGTATACGGGGCTCGTCTGGGCACAGATCTGGGGACTCTACTGGCGGCATCGCTTCTTCTGGCGCTGTTGACAATGGGGTTTGGGTTTCTGGTCTCATCGTTGGGGCTTGGGGTGCGATCTGTTGTCATCATAGAGTTCTTCCTAGTTCTTTTTCTCTTTGCATTCAGCGGATTCATAATAGATAGAGAACTCCTGAGAGGAATCTCAAAGACAATCGCCTTCACACTGCCTTGGGCTTACGGCATTGAGATTCTCAAACGCACCGCGCTGGTGGGTCAACCCCTGACGAGCCTGACATACGAGGT
>CAZVKZ010000141.1:0-4577 GCA_964627775.1 uncultured Candidatus Bathyarchaeia archaeon
CTGTGGGCCTATCGCTTTGGATCATAATGTCAATGCAGGAGTACTACATCGAGAAGCTAGGTCAGACAATAATCGCCGACATCAAGTACGACTTCTTCGTCCAGCTGGAGAACCTCTCTCAAAGCTTCTTCGAGCATGGAAATACGGGGAGGCTTGTCTCCAGGGCTACTAATGACGCTGAAGCTCTTAAGCGGTTGGTCTCCTCGGGGATAATAGCTGTTGTGGCCGACTGCGTAACGACCATTGCCATTATAAGCACAATGTTCATCCTAGATACCCAACTAGCTCTGATAGCTTTAATCATAGCTCCTGTATTGGTCGTCGTCAGCAACCTCTTCCA
This sequence comes from uncultured Candidatus Bathyarchaeia archaeon, assembly GCA_964627775.1. GTDB lineage: Archaea > Thermoproteota > Bathyarchaeia > 40CM-2-53-6 > RBG-13-38-9 > CAZVKZ01. The sequence continues at coordinate 341 of CAZVKZ010000141.1, forward strand.
GCGCTTGATTCGAAGAGCATGGCAGATCGCTAGGATAAGAATAGCTTCCATGACCGCCAAAGTACAGGACTTCATGTACGGCGCCAAGGTAACAAAGGCAATGGCACAGGAGGAACGCTCACTAAAGGAGTTTGATGCAGTCAACGAAGAAAACATGTCCGCACAAATACGTGCTGAAATTGTCAACAACATCTTTGACGCCACAATTGGTGTATTCTCAGCACTCATCCAAGCCCTCATCTGGTTCGTCGGGGGTCAGCAAGTTCTAGGAGCCACTCGCTCGCTCGGTGACCTAGTGGCGTTCACGCAGTATGCGACAAGCTTCCTAACGCCGATTGAGAGCCTAGCCACGTTCTACGGTGAGGTTCAAGGCGCTTTGGCGAGCGCTGAACGGATCTTCTTCATCTTGGACATCAAGCCAGATGTGACCGAGGCTCCTGATGCAGTCGAGCTAGGTGCCATGAAGGGTATGCTGGAATTCAAGGATGTCAGTTTCAGCTATGTGAAAGGTCAGCCTGTTCTCAAGAACATCTCTTTCACAACCAGTCTCGGAGAACGGCTTGCCATATTCGGTCCCACTGGTTCAGGGAAGTCCTCGATTATCAATCTCATCGGTCGCTTCTACGATCCGAATGAGGGAGTCGTTGAATTGGATGGAGTAGACATCAGAGGGCTTAAGTTGACTTCTCTGCGGCGGAACATAGCCATCGTCCTGCAGGAGCCTTATCTCTTCCAAGGAACCATAGCGTACAACTTGAAGTTCGGCAGGCAAGAGGCAACGGATGATGAGATGATACACGTTGCGAAGCTCGTGGGAATGCATGAAAACATCATGAAGCTGGAGAAGGGGTATGATACTGAGCTTCAGGAGCGTGGCACGAATCTTTCCTACGGTCAGAAGCAACTCGTATGCCTTGCCAGAGCCATAATTGCGGATCCACGGATTCTGATTCTCGATGAAGCCACTTCAAGCGTCGATCCATACACAGAATCCGTCATCCAAGAGGTACTGAAGGAAGAGATGAAGAACCGCATAGTCATCGTGGTGACTCATCGAGTCTCCACGGTCAGAGACACGGGTCGCATCATCGTTCTAGTCGATGGCAAAATCATCGACGAAGGTAAACATGAGGAACTCATCCAAACAAACGAGTTGTACAGAAGGCTCTGCCAGATGCAATTAGTCACCATAGCGAGAAGCTCAGCTAGCACGTAGGGTGCCAAGACCCTGAAACGCGGAAGCACAGCAAGAAAAAGACGAATTTCCCACCTTTTTTCATAGGATAAGATGACTCAGACTTGGTTTTTATCTAGAAATGTATTCTTTCACTTCTTAATCATCTTTCTTCAGGCGGTTTTATGTCCTTAAATAGCAACCACATGAGCCCTGCTGATGCAAACTGAAATGAGGCAGCGCAGAAGAAAGGCAATGCCAGAGACACATATTGGTAGAAGTATCCACTAAGGCTCGGGGCTCCGGCCGAAGTGACTCTGCCAACAACCGCAACAAGCCCTAGTGCTGAGGCCCTCTTCCTGCTTTTGAGAACTCCCGTCAAATAGGACTGTCGTAAAGGGACATCGATCATAGAGAAGAGCGACATCAGAACACGAACAATAGAAACAGCCATGAAATTGGGCAACAGTGGTGTCAGAATGTTAATAACCACTACAGGAATGCGAGACAGTGCCGTTGCAGGTATAGTTCCAAATCTTTTAGCCATCCTGAACCCTAGGAAATAAGAGAACAAGGTTAGAAACTGCGACACTCCAGATAAAGCCCCGATCTGGGTTGGTCCCACACCAAACGTGAGGTAGTACCAGTACGAGATCAGATTGTTGAAGGAACCTCCAATCTCGTCTAGTGCAACGACTCCTGACCATTTTATGAGCATCATCCGCTCGTCTCTGTCCTCCTCCTCAAACTCGTTGTTTTGGTTGTCCAAGTTCCTTCTTGCTATTGTCTCTTTGATTATCAGATATAGAAAAAAAGACATGGCTCCTGTAACCACAAGCAAAGTGAACGTCTGCTTGTAGGAGGCTATCTCGGATAATCCTGTAGCTTTAAAAGCCTCAGGTAATCCACCCGCGAATGAACCGAAAATAGATGAGACCGACCCGAAAAAGGCGTTTATACTGAAGGTTTTTGTTCTATCCTCGCTTACGACCTTCTCACTCAAAATTGCCTGCACCGCTGGTGTGTATCCGATGTTACCTCCTATGCTGAAGACTATAGAGGCGAGGATCAGGATTGACATGTTGTCTGATAAGGCAAGAAGAGTTCCACTTGCGACCATTGAACTGGCAGCATAGAGGAGGAGGGGCTTTCTCCCTATTCTGTCTGCTATGAATCCCTCAAGCAGGCCTCGGAAGGCTGAGAAAAGAGATATGCCTGTGAATGTCAAGCCAATAGCTACGGCAGAAGCACCAAGTTTGCTTAGATAAATGGAAAAATTCACGCTGAGAATGGCAGAGCTAAAGCTCCGCAAAGCGTTGATAAAGACTAAAATTTTCGCGTCTCTAGGTATTGCTGCCAGAAAAGAGAGCCGGTTCATGTCTAGGGTCTCACAATTCTCGATAGACTGCCACGCGGCAGCTTCTTGGGAGAAAGACGTACAGCTTCTGACGCGTCTCGTCAAACGTCAATGTATGCGCGCCCTCCTCTGTCTCGATTTCTTGGTCCAGCCTCATCGTGTTTGCGTCTATTACGTCCACTACGCCAGGCCTGCCAATGGCGCAGTAAAGGCGTCGTCGACTTCTGTTGAACCATACTACATCCGGTTCTCCAGGGATCTGCACAACATCTAGTTCAGTTCCGGTGTGTAGCCCGAGAACAACGATCGCTTTGCCGTCGCATGCTACGTAGGCTCGGCCCTCATTCTCATCGATGTCAAGCCCGTGAGGTCCGTCAACCGATACTGGAAACACCTTATGGATCTGCGCCGTCTGAGGTTCCAAGCTGAGTAATTCTGCCGGTTTCTGAATGTTTATCCAGAAGCTATTGGTTCTTTGGGAGTATTTGCACCAACGTGGTCTTCCAGGTAGCTTTATGTTTCCCGTGATTTCCCCTGTCTCAGGAATGAGTATTCTCGCCTGTAGATCCTCGACATCCGCTGTTAGCAACAGTCTATGAGTAGTATCCCACCCTATTCCGTTCGGTTTGAAGCCTGCCGAGATTTCTCTGAGAACTGTCTGCGTCTTGGCGTCTATAACTAGGACCTTACCTCCGCCTCGAGCCGCAGCAAATACTAGCCCTTCCTTCTGGGCACAAACTACTCCGCTGGCCCCGGGGCATCCCGGCAAAGTGCCGGAATAGATGCCACGATCTCCATCGATGACTTCGACGGTTCCGTTCCCTGTGTGAGCGAGGAACACATATCCACTACTCTCGTGTACATCCGCATGGTCAAATCCGCCTGATGTGTGACTAGGCAGATCGACATATTTCTCAAGCTTCAAATTCGTATTTCCCTCCTTCTAATGCCATGCCTCGACCTTCACATCACATCGATATAGTAGATATTCTACATAGTTAAAACACTTATGACCGAAACTATCTGATCCGCTTGGGCAAGCGCCGTGAAGCAAGGATCCTTCGTTTCGGAGACCCCGCCCACCTTGTAGCCGATGGAGATCGAGCTGCCGGATTCGCTCACCTTCAAGTTCGTCTATATCCCTGAGAGAGACGGCACGGAGATAGAGATCGAGGTCAAATGGAAAAGCAAAAACAAGAACAAGTAATAAACCATGACACCCCTGTGGCTGTTCGCGACGCAGACCGCATCATCGTGCTCAACCAAGGCGAAATACAGGACATGAGCCCTCATGACGAACTCCTCCAGAGAAAAGAATTATACAGAAGGCTCTGCCAGATGCAACTAGTCACCGTGGCGAGAAGCTCAGCCAACATGTAGGTCGATCAGAGAGAATCTTTATACCGATCCTAGAAGACATGTACCATCAACCAATGCCTTGGCAACCTTCGATGACATGTTCAAGTGAATGAAGTTGAATCTAAAAGAGTATTTAAAAAAACTAAGGACACCAGATAGCAAAGAAGCAAAGGAAATGCTAGATCGGAATGATTTTTTGGAAAAATATGTTCGACCCGCGCAGAACAGACTGAAAGACCATCTTGTTATGCTCGACAATAACATGTCGGTATGGACTAACAACTCAAGTTATGAACTTTCTAAAGGATGTCAATGCTGCAGGGAAGGAACGGGGATATGCCTTTATA
>CAZVKZ010000142.1:0-4520 GCA_964627775.1 uncultured Candidatus Bathyarchaeia archaeon
GCAGCGAGAAACTCACATGCCTAATGGCAAATTATGAAGGGATCTCCTACATTAGGACCACCAGACCCAAGACTCCGTTAATCTATGGCAACGATGAGGAGTTCCACTTAGGAGGCTCGAAAATCCTTAGACAAGACAGATCAGATGTGGTGACAATTCTTGCAGCCGGCGTAACGGTACACGAAGCCCTGAAAGCCTACGAGAAACTGAAGGGAGACGGCATCAATGCCAGGGTAATCGACTGCTACTCTATCAAGCCCATAGATGAACAAACCTTGCGGATGACCTTCGAAGAAACAGGGCATGTGGTAACGGTTGAGGATCATTACCCTGAAGGAGGACTAGGCGAAGCCGCGGCATCCCTGGGCTTGAAGCCTCATATTCTCGCTGTGAGAAAGATGCCGCATTCAGGTAAACCTGAAGAACTCTTAGCCGAACAAGGAATAAACACTGAAGGCATAGTAAACGAGGTCAAGCAAATACTAGGTTGAGAGCCTGCGGATGACAGGGCAATAATGTATGCGCCAATAGAGATGAAGCGTACTCTAATGTTGTTCGAGTAACGAGCTCAAAATTTGAATGAACCCGAACAGTCACCTTTTTCTTCTTGTGCTGGTCTCTATCTCTCTAGACAAAAAGAATTAAGAGTTCGAATCTCTATCGGGCTACCACGAAACCCTAGCTAAGCAACATTTCGAACTCTGAGTGATTTGCTTTACGCTGTCGCAATTTGACTCGTTTTGTCGATATTCTGCAAAATCATAGTAGGTTAACTGGAGTTTGAGGTTGGAAGTTATCAGTCATGATTGGAAAGTTATATTACATTAGATTTCCTGTCTCTGATCTAAAAAGGCCTGTATCTTTTTATGAAAACATTCTGGGGCTAAAGAAGACTGCTGAATGGCCTACTGGCGTATTTTTGACGTTGGAGCAGTACAGTTTAGTCTCGAACTGGGCCGAAAGCCAGAAATCTTTCTGCTCGTAGACAACGTTGACGAAGCATACAAAACCTCAGAGAGAAAGAAAGATCGTGAGCCTGAAAATAAGAGAGTAGATGAGAACTTGGAACAGGAAATTTAGTACCTTGGAAACCTCATAGTTTAGAGGGGTTTCGCACTGGATATATCCTGCGGTGTCTTCTCTGCCAAAATACTACAACACCACACGCATCCCGTCATAGGCGAACTTCAGGCGGGGGATTCTTTTTTCGTACTCAGTTCTTTCTGAAGATGACAGACCGGCAACTAATCGGTCATCTTTCCAACTGTGGCAGGAGAGATGTGTAAGAATACACTTTTCAACCCCTATCTGTTTCCAGCAATCAAGAGCCTGCTGAAGTGAGAAATCAGCCCATCTCTCGCCTTCTCTTAGGAATAGCTCATCTACCGTCGCCCCCAAGATTACAAAATCAAGGCCCTTTAGACGCTCAACAGTTTCTGGCGGAGGCATCACACCATCACCAAGATAAGCGAATCTCTGAGAAGATTCCACAATGAAGCCAACACCGTGCTCAGTGTGCGCAGTCTTCACTACTTCCCAAGTTGCATCGGGCAGCTCAAATCTATCTCCGGGCTTGACTGGATGCAGATTCAGCCTATTTTTCATATAGGCTAGTTCTTGGTCAAAATGGTATACCACTTGGTGAGGCAAGTAAACCTCGATGCGCGGCCATTTCGCCAATTTTGAAGGTGTCCCTAGAGCGGCAAGCCCCCCGATATGGTCAAAGTGCCAATGAGTAATGAAGATTCGATCCACCTGTCTTATAGCTTCGCGTTCTAACTGAAATTCAAGATCAGGACCTGCATCTACGAGGACAACCTCTTGACCGATCAGGGCAATCGATGCTCTTGTGCGGCGATGTCTAGGATTGATTCTTGCAGCTTCACAGACTTCGCAGAAGCAGTGGAACGATGGCACTTGAACTGTGCCACTGGTACCCAAGAACACTAGTTCAGGCGCAAAGCTACCTCTCAATCCTCTGGCAGAGCTCGTCTTCACAGGAACTTCTAATCACCCGTTGTCCTTCGTTTTTGACCTCGACCACATGAGCCCTTTATTCTCTTCTTCTCCCTCCTACGATGAACTCAGGGAACTCTCTGAGCTTCTCTGCCATCTCCTTCAAACGCCTATCGACGCTGTGATTCACTGTTCGCTCTTCAAATGTTCCGTCAGACAGCCTCATTCCTGCCTTGACCCCGGTCAGGATCTCAATCCCTTCATCGATGGTCTTGACGGGATATATATGGAACTTTCCCGCTTTGACTGCTTCCACAACCTCTTCCTTCAACATCAGGTTTTGCGCGTTGCTTTCAGGGATGATCACCCCTTGCTGACCCGTCAGACCCTTGGCCTTACAAACCTCGAAGAACCCCTCTATCTTCTCATTTACCCCACCGATAGCTTGAACCTCTCCCTTTTGGTTCACTGAGCCTGTGACAGCGATGCTCTGGTTTATGGGAAGCCCCGAAAGAGCCGATAGAATAGCGTAAAGTTCGGTACTTGAGGCACTGTCACCCTCCACTTCCTCATAACTCTGCTCGAAGACGAGGCGAGCGGAAAGGCTTAGAGGTTTATCCTGAGCATACTTCTCGGCCAGATAGCCGCTCAGTATCATAACCCCCTTGGTGTGGATACGCCCTCCCAGCCTTGCCTCCCGCTCGATGTCGACGATTCCTTCCCGACCCATACTTATGCTCGCCGTGACACGGGAGGGCCTACCGAAAGCAAAGTCTCCTAGGCTTAGGACAGAGAGACCGTTCACCTGCCCGACAGCCTTACCCTCTGTGTCGATGAGAAAGAGGCCCCGCTGAATCATCTCCTTAATCTTCTCTTGGATGAGACTAGAGCGATATGTCTTCTCTTCAATAGCCCTCCTCACATGGCTAGCGGCTATGTAATCTGAGTTCTCTTGGCTGGCGTAGAAGTTGGCTTCACGAATAATGTCGGCTACGTCGGCAAACCTCGTGGAAAGCTTCTCTTGATCATCGGCCAACCTCGAGCCATACTCGACTATTTTGGCTACGGCTGAGGCCTCAAGGTGTCTCAAGTTCTCCTTTCCGCAGAAGGTGCAGATGAAGGCCGCATACTTCTGCATGTTTTCTTCTGTCCGCGGCATAGTCGTATCGAAGTCAGCCTTTACCTTGAAGAGTTCTTTAAACTCCATATCCGATAGGTACAGCAAATGGTAGAGGAGTGGATTCCCAATGACGGCTACCTTGACGCTCAGCGGAATGACCGAGGGCCTTAGACCCTTTGTAGTGATGAAGCCCAAGCGTTCCCCCGCCTCTTCAATAGCAACTTGCTCATTTATCAGGGCTCTCTTCAGGCCTTCCCAAGAGAACATGTTCTGAAGCAACTCCTCAGCAGGAAGCACCAGATACCCACCATTAGCCCTATGCAACGAACCCGCACGGATCATAGTGAAATCGGTGGTCAAAACACCGAACTGTGCCTCTTTCTCTATCCTTCCAAAGAGATTCTGATACGTAGGGTTGAGCTCCACAACCACAGGAGCGCCTCGAAGATCAGAGTTATCCACGACTACGTTCACCTCGTATCTTCTGAAGGGAAGCTCCTTCATCCAAGGAACTGGGAAAGGAGTGGGAGGGGCCTCAGGTTCCTTTATGAACTGAGTAACGTTTTCTAAAATGTCATCTTGCATCTCATCTATGTACGTGACGATATCAGCGAATTCAAGATACTTCTCTTTCATCTCAGCAACGAGATGACCAATGGCGTAAAGAGCGACTTCACGATTCATTTTCGTAAGCTCCTCGTGGATCTTCCCCTCCAACCCCCTCAGTTGTCTCATAGCGCTTCTCAGGTCTGCGCCTAGTTTTTCCCTCTTCCTCTCAAACCTTTCTCTTATTTGCGGGCCTAAAGTCATGAACTCTCGGTCGCCAAGCGGCTTACCATCCATCACAGGAACCAGCAACAAACCTATAGGAGTGCTCTGGAGGACGAAGCCTTCTTCTTGGGCTCTTCTGTTAAGCTGAGCGAAAAGTTCATGCCTTTCCTCTTCGACACTGCTAATTGTTGACTCCCTTTTTGCAGCATAGTCTTCGCTTTCAAACGCCTTAGGAAGTACTCTTCGCGCCTCACTGACGAGGTTGGCCATATCTCTTTGAAGATCTTTCCCTTTTCCCGGAGGCAGTTTTACAGCCCGCGGCTCATACGGGTTACGAAAGTTGTTCACGTAGCACCAGTCAGAGGGTACTGGCTTAGCTTTGGCTATCTGCTCCAGGAAGTCTTTCACAGCGGTCATCCTGCCCGTCCCAGGATGGCCCGCCACATATATGTTAAAGCCTCGCTCCTTTATGTCTAATCCAAACCTGAGCGCCCTAACAGCCCTCTCCTGACCAACAATGCCCTCAAGCGGCAATACTCCCTCAGTAGTTTCACAGCGCATCATCGTAGGGTCGCATTCTCTTCTTAGCTTTTCAGCAGACAGCTCACTGGGCATTTTCAAACACCTTCAATATAAGACGCTTCTAGTTCCACATCTGACATCTAGCGATCTT
>CAZVKZ010000143.1:0-4516 GCA_964627775.1 uncultured Candidatus Bathyarchaeia archaeon
TCCCGCCTTCAGAGAGACTCTCACATGAACTTTCTTGAATCTTGATAAGGCTTGCACGTAGTTCTCATCAACACCGAGAAGAATCCCGTTAGTCTCTAGTATGAACAGCTTGAACTGGGAACGCTCAACAAGCTCTAGCAGAGACAGAAGGTGATCCTTTCCTAGTGTTGGCTCAGCTCCAGAGATCCTTAGTTTCTCAACACCGTATCTGTGAGCTGCAGCAGCCAGTCTCCTAAAAGCTTCTTTTGGAGAGAAAAAGTCTCCATGCTCCTCGGGAAAATCTCTGCTCCAATCAACCCAACAGAATATGCAGCGAAGACAGCAACCGACAGCATATCCTGTCGCTATACCGCCGTACACACCGGTCGCATAGAAGTCTGTATATTTTCTTTCCAGTCCTTCTGGACCCTGTCTGGTCACTATTCTCTCCGTCTCTCTTGCCAGCTCCAGGGCATCGAAAGGTTTGAAGCCGAGAGTTAGAAAACGCTGGTAGCCTGACACTCAATGGGACCTCCCAAGGGAGCTTCATTTCCTAGCGCACTACGTGCTTGAGGGCTGACTGTAGCACGCGCCGGCTCCTGAGCGCTACTAAAAGTCCTGAAAGGAATAAGCATTTTCGACTAGACATGTGCGCTGCTGACTGATTCAACTAAGTACTCTGACATCAGGGTCGGGAATCACAGGCTCCTCAAGGCGCGTGCCCTCACAATACTCAAGCGAGGAGAAAAAGTGAAACAGTGACTTCACATAGGCGCGTTTTCCGCAAGTTCAGGCTAGCCTATATTATGAAGTATTTGGAGCAGATTTCCGATTTCCCGGCCCAGAAGGATACTTGCACGTCTTTGACTCCCGGTATTTTTGCGATATCGTCACCCGTCGCGATCAGATGTTCAAAATCCCTTACAACTCCAATAGCGAGCAGATCATGGTCTCCCACGGTCTTAGTGGCCAAGATGATATTTCGCATTCGAATCAGCGTTTCCAAGATTCTTGATGAGTCCGTGGGAGAAGACTCCTCAGCTAGTATATGAGCTGGTGAGACATTTATCATGAAAACTGCCATGCCATCGTAGCCTATCTTCCTTGGGTTGACTACGACCGTTGATCCTCGGATTACACCATCTTGCTGCATTCTCTTGTACCTATTGATTATCGTGTCGGGAGAGACTTGGAGTTCCACAGCTAGCTTTCTAAAAGATATGCGAGCGTCTTCCGTCATTCTGTTGACCACGAGCAGGTCGACTTGATCCATCTCGATACCTACTTTGTCAGATGCTCAAAATCGAAATTCTCAGGACACAACAAGATCTCATCGACCCATATGCTTGTTGTGACTTCCCTGACCATTGGATGCCCCTTTATCAGATCCTTGACTTGGCTTAGGCGACCGACGTTCTTCAGAACCGCGATGCAGAAAATGTCATGCTTGCCCATGGACATCGTGCAGAAGATTGTTTCAGGTATGTGCCTTATCCATTCAACGACTTCTGCTAAGTGAGAGTGACTGACGTCAATACCTAGGCTTGCGATGCAGTCATAACCGAACCTTTTTGGGTTCAGTAGTAGCGTCGTGCCTCTGATTATTCCCGCCATCTTCATGCTGCGAAATCTCTTGCTTATCGTGTCTGTTGAGACGCGGCAATCCTTTGCTATATCCGCGAATCTTGCACGTGCATCCTTCTGTAGACCCCTGATGATTTGTATGTCAATTCTGTCGATCTTGGATCCCGCCACTTCGTATCACCCGCATTAGCAGATCAATATCTCCCTCAGATTAGACTTTTTCTGGCAAAGAATCTTACAATGTCGAGTTACCCGCGCTGCGTATCCCTTCAGACAAAACATTACAGAATCGCCATTTTGTCTTACAATATAGGATTGATAGCGCGGCCTGCCTTACAAAAGTCATAAGTACTTTACGAAGAGCTAGATTATGTGAGGTCATTTGGAGCTCACAGACGTAATCAGGAAGATTGAGACCGGCCCTAGAACTGGAGAGCTGAGCAAGATGCGGATGGCCTGCGCTCAATGCGGAACGACTTGGGTTGAGATGAGAGGACTTATCGTCTTACAGAAGAAGGGGTCCGAAGACACGTACCTTCACATTGGCATGGAAGCAGAGGATTGTCAGACATGCAGATCTAGACCCTTGGATTGCCCAGAATGCGGCTCAAAAGATGTGTACGAGATAAGTTTCGCTGAAAGAGGCGTCCACACTGCTCAGCTCAGCTACACGGACATAAAACAAGTTACCTGGAAGTGATTTCCTTGATTGTCTCCAAAGAGACATACGAGATCAACGAAGAGCTTGATTTCTTAAGGAGAACTAGGCTGGAATTTCAAGAGGCAGTTCAGTTCATAGATTCAAAGACAAGATCCGTCGACAAAGGAGTCATCAGGCTTCTAGAGCAACCATTCAGGCAGACAATTGTAAGATTCCCAGTACACATGGACGATGGTTCGCTCCAATCATTCACTGGTTATAGAGTGCAGCACAGCAGACTGTGTGAACCCGCGAAAGGAGGCATACGATACGCTCCTGATGTTGATCTGGATATGATAACAGCTCTATCCTTGGATATGACATTGAAATGTCGAGTTGTCGATGTCCCTTTCGGAGGAGCGAAAGGGGGAGTCTGCTGTGACCCAAAGAAGATGTCTCGTGCAGAACTAGACAGGTTAACCAGAAGGTACACTTACGAGATCCTGCCTGTGATAGGCCCGGATTCTGATGTCCCAGCGCCTGATGTGGGCACCGGAGAGAGGGAGATGGCTATCATCTATGATACCTACAAGATGTTCAACCCAAGATGTCCACACGGCTGCGCCGTCGTAACGGGAAAGCCTCTCAACCTGGGAGGCTCTCAAGGCAGGAGGGAAGCAACAGCGCTGGGCGGTGCATATGTTTTGGAAGAGGCAGTTCGACAGAGGCAGGTCAAAGGATTAAGTTACTTGAAGGACACGACTGTTGTTGTTCAAGGATTCGGGAACGCAGGATACAACGTTGCCGACATACTCGCCAACGACTATGGATGCAGGATCGTGGGTGTATCTGACTCGAAGGGGGGAATCTACTGCCCAGATGGACTGAATCCCAAGGAAGTCCAAGCCCACAAAGTGAAAAGTCCTGAGAAATCCGTGACGGCATACGATGGCCTAAGGATTCTAAATATGAAACAGTTTCTGACGAGTCCATGTGATATTCTGGTTCCAGCAGCCAAAGAGACCCAAATCACCGCAGAGATCGCTAAACACATCAAAGCCAAGGTAATCTTGGATCTTGCGAACGGTTCAACCACTAACCTTGCTCATAAGATACTGACTGAAAGAGGCCTCTATGTCTTGCCGGATATACTGGCAAACGCGGGCGGAGTCACCGTCAGCTACTTTGAATGGCTTCAAAACCGAGCGGGTGAAAACTGGGAACTGAGCTTGGTCAAAGAGAAACTCCGGAAGAAGATGGCCACAGCCTATGCCAATGTTGTAAAGATCTCTAAGGATTATGATCTGGACCTGAGGAAAGCAGCATTCGTCCTTGCCATAACCAGGGCACTAGAGATAGTACTTGGCAGAGGCATCTTCCCATAACGATAAGAGTTGCATATTTCCTTGAAGAACCCGACAGGATACTAGACTTTGATAACGTAAGGGCTCAACTGAATGGAGTTTCTTGGTGTGGCTTTGCCATAGAAGGTGCCCGACAGAACATGCACGCCTAGTGAGGAGCCCAGAGCACCATTCTTCCCTTCTCGTTCATTTCCTTAGCTAGATCCTCGATGGGGCCATGTTTGATGCATTTTGCCATGCAATGCTTCACACACGCCGGTTCAAGACCGCTCCTCGTGCGGCTGGCGCACAGACTGCAAAGCTCAGTTGGAAACGGGATAAAGCAGAGATACGGGTTGCCGTTGGGCAGCATTTGAACCATTTCAATCACTTGTATCCCCACTATCTTGTTTGGTCTGTGGTACTCTTGCGCGCAGGCTACTTGACATGCGAAGCAGCCGGTGCAATACTCGTAGTCTACTAGGAGACCGCATTTGGTTCCTTTACTCATCATCGGAGTCCTCCGCTGAAACCTTGTAGACTTTGCACAGCGAGTGCTTGATGGGCGCTCCGAGGCCGTCTTTTCCCTGATACCCCATCGGGATGAGTTGGTTGATATTCGATCTCCAAACGTCGAAGAGGGTTGGCTCTGCCCCTTTCTTCTCTGGGAACCACCAGCCATGCTCCGCCATAACCATCCATTCAGGCACCACAGGGGTGACTTTAGCCTTGAACCTGCATCTTCCAAGCCAATTCTCGACCCAGACCCACTCCCCGCTACTGATTCCCAAAGGCCTTGCCGTGTTGGGGTGTATCTCAATAAGAGGATCTGGATGTATCTGTCTCAGCCATGGGATGTTTCTGTGTTCTGAGTGAAAGTAGACAGGAGACCGTCTTCCAGTGGACAGGACTAGGGGGTACTCCTTCGCCAGCTCTGGTTGACTGATTGGCGTGAACGGAGGCTCCTCAT
>CAZVKZ010000144.1:0-4501 GCA_964627775.1 uncultured Candidatus Bathyarchaeia archaeon
ATACGAAGGGGGCTTCAGAAACTGCTTAAGCAGTTCTTGTTGAGACCGTTCCAGAGTGCCGATCTTGATCAAGTTATGCACATAAACTTCACGTGTCTCCCAGAGAACTACACGCCTCAATTCTTTTTAGACCTGCACAACAGCTTCCCCAACGCGTTCCTCGTGGCCGCTGTAGGGGACAAGATTGCTGGCTACATCATGTGCAGAATAGAGGTAGGGTTTCCAGAAACGGGAGGAATAGGCATAATCAAGAAGGGCCACATGGTTTCACTGGCTGTCTTATCAGAGTATCGTAGAATGGGGGTAGGAGAGGCATTGACGCTGAAGGCATTGGATGCGATGTCAGATTATGGTGCGAAGGAGTGTTTTTTGGAGGTCAGAGTCAGCAACCTTCCAGCGATAAATCTCTACGAGAAGCTTGGTTTCAGGCCTGTTAAGAAATGTTTAGGCTACTACTCAGACGGTGAGAGCGCTCTGGTCATGGCGCGTAAACTGGGAACGGATGTTTCCAGTCAGGCTTCTTAGTTTTTAATCTCACCCCTTCAATCTCTTCGTTGCATCGGGGGCAAAGGCTGAAACTTAAGGGCGATCGATCAAATTCAAGATTTGCGTTCTGATAGAATTTGGATCCAAACTATTCGCTCGCGATCCCACAATCAATGGATCATAAGTGAATATTCTCGCTTGTGTTTGGACGCGTTGAATCTTCGCATAACCTCCTCAACCACTTCGATTGGCACCCCTGTCTTTTGGCTTACCTTCATGGGCGGAAAACTATGATCAAACAGGCCGACCAGTACGGGATCCAATCTGTCGTAGTCGAGGGGTATTTCGTCTGTAGCCTTGTGGCCTGGGTAGAGCTGGGGACTGCTTGGCTTGTGGACAATTCTCTTGGGTATCCCCAAGTGTTCGGCCAGTTTCCTAATTTGCGTCTTGTAGAGGTGCCTGACAGGAAGGAAGTCCGCGGCTCCGTCCCCGTATTTTGTGAAGTAGCCGATCAGGGCTTCGCTTCGGTCTCCTGTACCTGCCACTAAGTAGTTTTTGAGGTTAGCATAATAGTATAAGATAATCATGCGGGTTCTGGCGTAGATGTTTGCCATCGGGATCTTCTGCTTCACGTCCTTTCGGTCGCATTGCAGCGCTCTGAAAAAGCTTTCCACCGTGTCTTGAATGTTAATGAGGAACGTTTTTATTCCGAGTTGCCTACCGAGTTTTCTCGCGTCCTCTATGTCTTCTTTGGGGGTGAATTCTGCTGGCATCACGATGCCTAAAACGGAGCTCCTACCTAGCGCGCTGACGCAGAGTGCGACTACGACGCTGCTGTCCAGTCCTCCGCTTAGTCCGACCACGACGCCATCGGCGTTGGCCTCTTTGACAGTTTTTCTGATGAATTCAGTTATTTCGTTTGTGACTTTGTCTGGATCTATCTCTGGAACAGCTTCCAATTTCCTCATCTTCAATCAGACTACATATCATATGCTTTGCGTTATTCTTGCTTTGATTGCGCACGCAATCGTGAGTTTATTCTTTTCCGCCATCCAATAAGTGTTTCTCTTGAAGAATCTATATTTAGACGTAGAGGTTTTTCTGTTTCCTCGCTACAAGATGTCTTTAAAGAGGTGGCCATCTTGCTTTCAAGCCTCAGCCTTCCTTGGTCGAATGTTGCGCGTGAGAAGGAGTGTAGGGTCTGCGGTAAGCGGTCGATCCTGATATCCAAGTTTGTTGGAGTGTGTGGTGACTGCATCCGCGAGAGACCTGATGAGGTGACGCCTTACATAATTGAGGCACATGCAGAGGCGAGATCGTCCTTTGGGTTGCCCGTAAGACCGCCGAAAAGCCCAGGAGGCGTCAAATGCAATTTATGTTCCAATGAATGCGAGGTCGGAGTGGGAGAATCAGGGTTCTGTGGTCTGCGAGAGAACGTGGATGGAAGGCTAAAACCTCTAGTAAGCCCGGATAGAGGGTTGCTCTACACTTATCTGGATCCTCAGGTGACAAACTGTTGCGCGGCGTGGTTCTGTCCAGCTAGAACAGGAGCAGGATATCCGAAATATGCCTGTAAGCCTAGATCAGAGGTGGGGCACTATAACCTTGCAGTCTTCTTCTACGGATGCAATTTTGACTGTCTATTCTGTCAAAACGCCTCTCATAAGGAGCTGTCGCGTGGGGATGCTGTTACTGTGAAGGAGTTCGTGGGAAAGGTGAGAAGAAACGAAGGTGTGTCCTGCATCTGCTATTTTGGGGGTTCTCCTGAGCCTCAGCTTCCATTTGCGATAAGGGCTTCTAAAACGGCTTTGGAAGAAAACCCGAAGAGGATTCTAAGGATATGCTTCGAGTGGAATGGTTGCGGGAACCAGAAGCTTGTCAGAGAAGCGGCTGAGTTGGCTTTGCAGAGTGGTGGGAACATCAAGTTCGACTTGAAGTGTTTTAACCCAACCATGAGCCTTGCTTTGAGTGGTGTTCAAAACGAGAGGGCGTACGAGAACTTCAGGATGATTGCTGAAGAACTCTATGGTGAGAGGCCGGACCTCCCTGTCTTGACTGCGACAACGCTGCTAGTTCCGGGATACGTTGATTCCTTAGAGGTTGAGCGGATAGCTAAGTTCATCGCCGAACTCAACCCTCAGATTCCTTACAGCCTACTGATATTTCATCCAAGCTTTATGATGGCAGATCTGCCGGTGACCGCCTACAGGCAGATTGTAGATTGCTACAAAGCGGCCAAGAAGCACCTCGAAAGAGTAAACGTTGGGAACCTCAATCTGATAGGCGTCAGAGATGTGAGTGAGATCGAGGCAGCAATAAAGTAAAGTTTTTATTAAATCGTAGCTACACATGCGCGGGAAACTGAGGTATGTTCTGGTGAGAAGAAGTTAAATATGAATGAAACATACGGATAGATACTCGGAAGAACTGATGAAACATGACGACGCTGACGTTCTACGGCGGAGTCAACGAGATCGGTGGCAACAAGATCCTCCTGAAAGACAGGGACACAAAAATCTTCCTAGATTTCGGCATGTCATTCTCGCTGAAGAGCCAATACTACTCAGAGCCGTTTCTCTCACCGAAGGACGAGAAGAGCCTTCTCGAGTTCGGGCTACTACCAAACTTGCCTGGCATATACAAGTTTGACAACTCAAGACCTGAGATCGATGGAATAGTTCTTTCACACTCTCACATGGACCACTCCGCGTACATCTCATTTCTGAAGAGGGACATTCCTGTGTACTGTGGTGAAACGACGGCCACGATTCTGAAGGCATTCAATGAGATGAGGACGGGTTTTGAGTACAACATCGATGATGTCGAGTTCAAAACGTTCAGGACGGGAGACGTTGTGAAGATCGGGCCGGTGGAGGTTGAGCCGATCCACGTTGACCACAGCATCCCAGGATCCTACGGGTTAATTGCTCACACATCATCGGGGGCGGTCGTTTACACTGGGGACTTTCGACTGCAGGGCACAAGGCCAGAGATGAGTGAAGAATTTGTTGAAAGAGCCAGGGAAGCCGAGCCTTTGGCTGCGGTCACCGAACACACAAACATGACGAACGCCGAGATATCCTCTGAACCAGAGGTGTTGGAGAAAATAAGTCAATTTGTGAGGCAGACCGAGGGGCTCGTTCTTGCCGATTTTGCCAGAGCCGACGTCGACAGGTTGAGGTCCTTCTATACCGCCGCTAAGCGAAGCGGGCGACTCTTGGCGATAACTCTTAAACAGGCATATTTGATGAAGAAGCTGAGCGGGGACCCTCATTTACAGATCCCAAAACTGAAGGATGAAAACGTATTAGTTTTCCAGAAGGCTAAGAAGAAGTACGCTAATTGGGAAATGGAGGTTTTGGAGTCCGGTAACGTAGCAGATTCTTCTAGTGTTGCTGATATGCAGAGTAAGGTCGTTTTGGTGGCTTCGTTTTATGATTTGGAAAGTCTGATCGATATAGAACCAACGTTTGGAAGCTGCTATATATTGTCCGCTTCTGAACCGTTCAACGAGGAGATGGAGGTCGACTTTGACAGGTTGACCAACTGGCTAGAACACTATGGCCTACCTCAATATCATGCCCATGTTTCGGGACACATCATGCCCCTGCAATTGAGGCGAGTTCTCCAGACTATGAGTCCGAGGAAGGTTTTCCCGATACATGGAACCCATCCGGAGTTATTTAGTAAGTTTATGAGGAAGTTGAAAGGTGAAATCCTAGTAGTAGAAGCTGGAAAGGAGTACACACTATAGGCTGTGATTTTTTTTCTGTGTGGGGATGTCTCTGGAAGGGTTATTTTCTGAAAAGGGGTTTGGAAAATCAAGATCACGCTGGAAAAAATTGGAATTTTTTGGAATTTAATGGAATTTTGAGGAAAATTGAGGAATGTAGAAGGGGATCATTCGGCTCAAAAGAAGATAGATAACTTCACCCTAAAACATTTTACGGATAGATCAAAGAAGTGCACGATCGACCAAATGTCTTATGCACGCTAAGTACCAGTTTGTTTATGT
>CAZVKZ010000145.1:0-4485 GCA_964627775.1 uncultured Candidatus Bathyarchaeia archaeon
ACAGTCCGTAGGTTGCGGTCGTGGCGTCTATCCCTGAGGGCTTTTTGTGTATGAAGCGTTCCTGTACAGAAGCAAGCTCAAAGATCTCTCTCTTGTCAAGCTGGAGACTTAGAAATCTAGCTACGGCACCTGCTGTGGAGACAGCTGTCGAGGCCGATGAACCCAGACCTACTCCCACTGGGATCTCTGAGGTAAGCTTTAGTCTCAGTCCGAGCTCTGACTGCCCAGCCTTCTCCAACACCTTCTCTACAACCAGCCTAAGCGGCTTGAGAGCGGGTGCTTGAGAGGTTTGTTCATGGTTTGATCCAAAAGATCTGATTGGGAAGATGCCGCTGACTCCGAGAGTTGCAGAAGATATTTCAATGAGACCATGTGGGCCTTCTTCCACAGTCGCTCTGGAATACAAGTTGATTGCGGCGGCTAGGGCTGGCTGTCCGTGAACGACGAAGTGCTCTCCTGTTATTATTGCCTTGCCAGGAGCGGAGGCTACTGTCACTGCTAAGTCTCCTGAAAAGGAGAGTCAGGACTGGACTGTGAAAGAGATGGCTGCGTAGCCGACGACGGATGAATAGTCGCCTGAGATGTCCCCACTGGTCTTATACGATAGCAGTTTGGCTTTGGCTATCCCACGTCTCCTGGAAAAAGTCATGGCAGCCACTATGGGGCCTATTCCACATATCGATATCGAATCAGTCTCTACTATTAGATCTAGCTTCTTTTCATCCAACTCTTCAATTGCCTTGATCGCTTTCATGTCTTTCTTGCTGGCAGTATCGTGTGGCTCGTAGTGTGTCATGTCAGATGAGGCTACGACCAGATTAACGGATTCATCAGTGACTTTGGCAATCGCTTCACCCAATTCTCTGCTGGTATCAGGGTCCTGCATCATCATGCATATGGGTACAAACGTGAAAGTGCCTCCGTATAGATACTGTAGAAATGGCAACTGAACCTCTATGGAATGCTCGTACGTGTGGGCACTGTCATCGACATCCATGATGGGAGCGTTTCGAAGTATTGAGTCTGCCAGTGCTTTGTTGATCTGGACTTCTCCTAGAGGCGTAGCCCAAGCGCCTTCATTCATCAACGAGACACCGCTACCCATTCCTGTATGATTAGGTCCGATAATCACAACATTCCTCGGCTTTCCGTGACTTGCGAGCTCCGAGTATGCACTTGCCGCGACAGGACCTGAATACATATACCCCGCATGCGGGCACAGTAACGCCACTATCTTGGTCAGATCGGTTTGTTTTTTCTCAGGCAACCTTCCGGGGCCAAGAGGATGCTCGAAGCAGTTTTCTATCTCTTTTCTGAGGGCGCTGCTGGACCCGGCGTAGAACATTCCAGCTTGAGCTGGTCGGCGTACCTTCAATCCTCTGCGCCATACTTTGGAGTTATGGCTGTGAGTTTGGTTTCGAAGTCGTCGACAGTCAGGGGGATCGCTCCGTCAGGAGGTATCTCCCCTCTCTCACGCAATACCTGTCTGGCGAGCAACCAGAAGACCATCGCGAGGGCTTTTCTGCCTTTGTTATTTACTGGGATGGCTAAGTCGACACCGCTTAGGACATTGTCTGTGTCGCACAAGGCGATTACTGGGATTCCGGCTATCGATGCTTCTCTTATCGCTTGGTAGTCAGCTCTTGGATCCGTGAGAATAACAAGTTGTGGCTCTATATGTCTTGGCTGAAGTGGGTTTGATATCAGTCCGGGCATGAAACGGCCAACTGTCTGAACAGTTCTCGTCAGCTCACAGAATTTCTCAACTGGAGTTCTGCCGTATAGTCTCGAGGAGACAACAACGACCCTTGAGGAGTCAAATCTGCTGATGAACTTGGCCGCCAACCTGATCCTTTCATCGGTCCTGCCAATGTTCAGTATGAATAGCCCATCAGGCCTGACGCGGAAGATGTACTTCTCCATGTCGCCTGTCTTAACTCGTGTTCCTATGTGGAGGCCTGCTGCCAAAAGCTCCTCTAAGGGTTGCAGAAGATTCTCAGCCTTTGGCATCTCCTCCCTTTCTGTAGTGCTCATTTCAACACCTAGATCTTCATCTTGGCCATCCTGGCCTTCTCACCAAGCATCTCTTCTATCCTTATTAACTCATTTATTTTGGAAATCCTTTCTCCGCCTATCACTCCAAGTTTTATGATCGGTGCTTGGAGCGCTACTGCTACGTGTGCGATCTCAGATCCGCATGTTTCTCCTGATCTGTGAGAGACCACAGGTACATAGCCTGCTTGTTTTGCGAATCTGGCGGTGGTAAAGGCGTCGGAGAGGGTTCCGACTTGGTTTGGTTTGATTATCACAGCGTTTCCAGCCTTTGCCTTCACGCCTCTCCTTAAGCGTTCAACATTAGTAGTGAAGAGGTCGTCACCGCAAATGAGGGTATTGCCGACTTTGGCTGTCAGTTCAGTGAATGAGGTAAATGACTCTTCATGGAAGGGGTCTTCGACATATGCCAGCTTGTATTTGTTGATGAGGCCTAGTACGAATTCGAGTTGATCACTCTCATCTAGCTTTCTGTTGTCTCTTTGGTATGTGTACGTTTTTTCTTTCTCACTATACACGCTTGAGGCTGCCATATCGACGCCGATCCTGAGTTTCACGCCAGTAGCATCTGAAACCATGCTGCAAGCTTCTGAAAGCGTCTCCATCGCCTGTTCGGTTCTGAGCGCCACGACCCACGCGCCCTCGTCGCCTCTTCCGGATACTTTGATTCCTTGATCTTCAACAACTCGAGCTACTTCTCTATGCGCTCTTATGTTTGCTGCAGCAGCTTCTGCGAATGTTCTTGAACTGGTGGGTAGGATGAGGAATTCTTGAATGTCGGTCCTGTCGCCTTTCGCATGGAGACCCCCTCCGATAACGTTCCCAAGTGGGTGTGGCAACTCGTAGCTTGTCACCTTGGATAGGTGCTGGAAGAGGGGCATTCTGCGCGAGTTGGCACCGGCCATGGCAGAGGCCAGTGAGATGGCGTAGGCCGTGTTTCCTCCGACCTCGCTCAGGTCTGATGTTTTGTCCAGTTCATGGATCTTCATATCTGTGAGCTTGAAATCGTCAACCTTTGTTCCCACCAATTTTGGAGCTAAGACTTTCTCTACTACGTTCACTGCCTGGCTTACTTCGTTGCCAGGGTAGGACTTTACTTCCCAGGTTCCTTTGCTAGCTCCTGAAGGTGCTGAGGATCTTCCCATACCACTTGACGTGACGATGTCAATCTCTATTGCTTCGCTGCCTCTGCTATCAAAGACTCTACGTGCCTTGACTTTTTCAATGATTGATGATGTTCTCATCCTGTAGCCTCAAGTGATCTTGGACTTTCTTAATGTGGCTTCGGAATGTTTTAGGATATCATCGATCACGTCAACATGTGAGATGAACATACGTCTACAACAGAATCTGTCCATGCCGAGTTCATCGAGGACCTTCTTGGGCTCCTCCCCAGACTTTACCCTGCTGGAGAACTCCTCCCATCTATCAGCTATGACTTTGCCACAGGTGAAGCATCTAACAGGCACTATCATGCGATATCACTTAGACAACGGTCTCGAATAAGTGACTTCTCTGAATCTATCGGTACGATTTCTGTTTCCTTCTTCTTGCTCCTGGACCGCCGAACTTCTTCGATTCCGGACGTCTAGGATCTCCAGCCAACATAGTTCTATCATGACTTCTTAGGGCTCGTCTGAGTTGGGCACTCTTTGTCCATCTTATGAGAGCTCTGGCGACTGCCATCCTCGCAGCCTCAGCCTGCCCCATCACCCCTCCTCCTTTGGCTTGAACCCTGATATCGACGCCCTTCGCCCTTTCTCCAGCTATCATGAGCGGCTCCATTATCTTCACTCTTGCAGCCTCAGGCGTCACAAGGTTTAGGGGGTAGTTGTTGAATGTCACTCGTCCATTTCCGCTTCTAACTATGGCTTTCGCGATTGCGGTCTTCCTCTTTCCACTGACGATCATAACTTTTCTTTTTTCACTCACTTCAGTCACCCTCCTATCTCTCGCGAGAGATCCTCCAGAAATATATAGTGACACCTCAGCTTTGAGGCATCTGCGCCAGGAACTGTCCGACGCGGCTCCTCAGCGTAGAGGCTCGGCATATCAGCGTATACTTTGACTCTTTTGTAAGCCTTTTTCCCTGCGGCTTTCTTGAATGGCAACATGCCTCTTAACACGCGTCTTGCATAGTTCTCGGGCCTGCGAGGGTGAATTGGCCCTTTCTCCTGCGATGCCAGAGTTCTAGTCTTGAGTTTCATCTTTGCCCTCTGGATGATGCTTCTCTTTTCGCCCGATAGCACAGCCTTTGAAACATTCAATATGACTACATCTTGACCCTCGATGGCCTTCTTTGCCACGTAACTTAGCATCCTTCCCAGTACCAAATTAGTGGCATCTATGACTATGGGTTTGCTGGACAGTGGCGATTCACCTCATGATCTTCACTTTGGTGCCTTTTGGGTTCTTCCTGATGAGCTCAACAAG
>CAZVKZ010000146.1:0-4464 GCA_964627775.1 uncultured Candidatus Bathyarchaeia archaeon
TCCAAGAATACGGTAGCCCAATAACCTTACTCCAAGGGAACGGATCAGAAGAAGCTCTCAGAATCGCCGCATCCCTCACAGCACACTACTCAGACTGCGAGAATGATCCATGCCCTGTCGGCTATGGCAAGACAAGGCTGGACAGAACCATAAGCGCCCCCAAGATCAGTGAAGAAGAAATAGACAGACTGAGAATCTGAAACGCAAGCCTTGAATTCTGACCGCTGCCTAAGCCATCAAACCTTACACCAACCCCTAATCACCGACCCCTTATCCACCCAATCTCCCCAAAGCTGAAGAACTACCCCAATGCCCTCAAGCTTTCATTTCGCGCTGCCGCACATCAATCCTACATAATTCGATCCAAGAACAAATCTTAACAGAAACAGACGAATAGAAAAAACCAGACAATATGAAAAGACAGCGGGCTTTCAGAATGACAGAAGACAACCGAATCATCAAGGACATCGCGGACAAAGTCAAAAAGATTCTACAGAAGAGTCCAAACCAGTCAGTCGCCCACAGATGGGAACATGTCGAAAGTGTATGTAAAGAAGCAATCAACATCGCAAAAGAGGAAAGCCAAGTAGACCTGGAAGTCCTCAAGGTCGCGGCTCTACTTCACGATATAGACCACCCATACAACAAGAAGAAAGAACACGTTCAAAGAAGTGTAAAAAAAGCTGAGCGGATCCTGATGAACATCAGCTATCCCAAGAACAAGCTAAAAAGAGTCCTCGAAGTGATATCTACACATTCATCAGAGGACGTAAATCCACCCGAAACCATAGAGGGAAAGATACTTCTAGATGCTGATAAGCTGGATGGCGTCGGTGCAACAGGCATCGCCCGCGTTCTAACGTTTTGCGGCCAGTGCGGAATGACACCTGACCAGGCCGTGCAATGGTACATACAAAAAATCAAGAAAGCTACGCCGCTGCTGCAGACAGAAAAAGGCAAGGAACTAATCTCAGAACGCCTAGAATACGTGACTTCTTTCATAGAACAATTCGAAAAAGAAAGAAGCTAAGAATCTAGTGCAATTTCCCGTTTCGAACAATATTCTCAAACCTAATGTAGCATCTAAGCCATCTGAATATACCACAACAGCAGTAACTAATAAAAAGCGGTGACAGAATTGACTCTTCGACCCACGAATTTCGATAAATTCTAAAAAAGCAAAGCTTAATTTGCACCTATCACGCGATAAGATCCCTGAAGAAATATGCCGAGAAGAAAGTCATCCAGCATAATATCTGACGTATTGGTTGCCGCTGAAAACCTTAGAAACAATATAGCTGCCTTGCCAAATGAAATCAGAGATAAAATCAAAGGTATAGCTCTGTCAATGGTAGCGCAGCCCGTCAAGAGACGCGGTCGCCCACCCAAGAAGAGAGGCAGACCAAGGAAACGTGGAAGGCCGCGCAAGCCAAAAGCAGAGGCGCCTGCCACGGTGTAACCATAACGGTTACATCATCTCAAAATCTCAATCTCAACAATCTTTTTTCTTGATTTCAAACCAGAGATTATTCTCACCTGAGATGACGATACGTCGAAATGCTTGGCGAGCTTCTTCACTAGTTCCAAGTTGGCCTTTCCCCTCTCGGGCCTAGATACTAAGCCAGCCACTATTCTGTTTCCATCGACCACCAGGAAATCCTTGCGAAACTGTACCTCAACCTCAAATCTCATACTTCATTTCCTGCAAGGCATACTGAGAGCACTATGAACTGCTTTGAAATCTTCACTATCTGAACCATAAAAGTATAATTAGCCAAGTCGGATGATCGCTCTGGGTTACCGCCGTGTCTACTGAGTCCAATCCGAATACTAGGAAATACATTAACCGACTGATATCCGAAAAGAGCCCCTATCTCCTGCAGCATGCTCACAACCCCGTTGACTGGTACCCGTGGGGGGATGAAGCATTCGAAAAGGCACGAATCGAGAACAAACCCGTATTTCTATCGATTGGATACTCAACCTGCCACTGGTGTCACGTAATGGAACGTGAGTCATTTGAGGATCCTGAAGTAGCCAGACTGATGAACAAGGCATTTGTCTCAATCAAGGTCGACAGGGAGGAACGCCCAGAAATCGACAACCTGTACATGGCTATCTGCCAAATCATCTCAGGCAACTGCGGATGGCCTCTGAACATCATCATGACCCATGACAAGAAACCTTTCTTTGCCGGAACCTACTTCCCCAAGGAGTCCCGTTCTGGACGAATCGGCCTTCTGGAGCTAATTCCTCAGATCGAGGAGCTCTGGCTCACTCGCCCCGAAGATGTGTCAAACCAAGCTGATGAGATAACCACAGCGCTCAAGGAGATCTCAAGATTTCCCAAAGGTGAAAAAATCGGGAAAGACATGCTCAAGGCAGCATACGAACAGCTTGCCCAGAGTTATGATCAAGAGTACGGCGGCTTCGGTAACGCATCAAAGTTCCCCCTCCCTCACCATCTTTTCTTCCTGCTTCGCTATTGGAGACGCACTGGCGATAATAAAGCACTGCGAATGACTGAGAAGACCCTACAATCCATGCGGCGCGGCGGAATCTATGATCATATCGGCTTCGGTTTTCACCGATACTCCACAGATTCCAGATGGCTCGTCCCGCACTTCGAGAAGATGCTCTGCGACCAAGCTCTGCTAGCGATTGCCTACACCGAAGCCTACCAGGCCACACAACAAGAAGAATATAAGAAAACGGCCCAAGAGATCTTCACCTATGTCATGCGTGAAATGAGGTCGCCGGAAGGAGGCTTCTACTCCGCTGAGGACGCGGAGAGTGAAGACGAAGAGGGGAAATTCTACGTCTGGACAATACAAGAGATCAGGCAGGCCCTCGGCAAAGAAGCTGATCTCGCAATCAAGATCTTCAACATCGAGGAAACTGGCAATTTCGTGGAGGAGGCCTCTGGAACAAGAACCGGTAAGAATATTCTGCATCTGCGAAAAACGATGATTGACCTAGCTCATGACTTGAGGATACCGGAGCCCGAACTCATACGAAACATAGAAAGTATTCGGGAGAGACTATCGGCTATGCGTGAGAAGCGTGTTCATCCTCATAAGGACGATAAGATCCTGACCGACTGGAATGGCCTGATGATCGCTGCACTGGCTAAAGGAGCGCAAGCCTTTGGTGAACCTACGTATGCAGAAGCCGGTAAGAACGCTGTGAACTTTATTCTCACAAGAATGCGATCTGAGGATGGTCGGCTTCTCCACCGATACAGGGATGGTCAATCCTCTCTCCCCGCCAACTTGGACGATTATGCCTTTCTAATCTGGGGACTGATCGAACTCTATGAGGCAACGTTCGATGCCCAATATCTTAAGACCGCTTTGGACCTGAACAGTAGATTGCTGGAACATTTCTGGGATAACGAAGGCTACGGGTTCTATTTTACGTCAGACGATACTGAAACACTTCTCTTTCGCAAAAAAGAGATATACGATGGCGCAATTCCATCAGGCAACGCTGTGCAGCTGCTGAATCTGCTCCGTCTGGGCCGCATGACAGCTAATCCCGAACTTGAGAAGAAGGCTGAGCTTACAAGCAGTGCCTTTTCCGCAAGTGCAGGACAGCCACTAGCTTCATTCACACAATTGATGGTCGGCGTCGACTTTCTGTTAGGGCCATCCTATGAAGTGGTCATAGCAGGCAACTCTCAAGCAAAAGACACTAGGGACATGCTGAAAGCCCTCAAAAGCCGATTCCTACCAAACAAGATAGTACTCATGAACCCAGCAGAACAAGAATCACCTGATATCCTCAAGCTTGCAGAGTTCCTTAAGGACCAGCCCAGCATTGACGGCAAAGCAACAGCCTACATATGCACCAACTACACCTGCAAACAGCCAACGACCGAACCAAACAAAATGATTGAACTGCTGCAACAGAAAACGGTATAGTGGAATCCACTTCAGAAAGAGCCAACGCGTGACCGTCACCAGACAGAAATTTTCGGAACATCCGCACTGTAGGAGAAGCAACCTGCAAAAACTAAGGAAACGCTTAAATTCCCAACACTAATGAGGAAACCCCTTCGATCGCAACAAGAAAAGTTATTGATTGGAGTGTGACCATTAGTATGCCGAAGAAAGTCAAAGTAGCTGTTCTAAGAGTCCAGAATTTTAATGACCCCTATGACACTATCAAAGAAGCTGTGAGACTGGCAGGTGGGTTCGAGGAAACAGTAAAGAAGAATTCGTATGTCACCATAAAGCCGAACCTTGTGAGAATACCGAAATTCCTTCTTTCAGATGAACCTATGCCCAAAGGTTGTGCTACAACTTTCGAGGCTCTAGATGCTGTAATCAGACTGACCAGGGAGCAGACATCAAAGATAGCTGTCATAGAGACTGATACTCTCCTGGGCACGACTGAGCAAGCCTTCGAGAAATACAAGGTCTACGATCTGGCCAAGAAGTATGGCTTAGAATTGATAAACGG
>CAZVKZ010000147.1:0-4421 GCA_964627775.1 uncultured Candidatus Bathyarchaeia archaeon
GTTGGCGTACTTGTTGTCTTCCCGCGGTACTTCTCGTTTAGCTTGTATGAGCAGACTGATCCAAGACTACTTCGTCAGCAAATTGAAGACACCCGAAGAAAAGGCACCTGTGCTCGAGCTGGGCGTTGATTTGGACTTTTTCCCCCTTGAAGACCGTAGACCAGAGTTTATTATCAGTGCTGGCAAAACTGGCCGTGACTACAATACATTGTGTTCCGCACTAACTGAAATCAAGGTGCCAACTAAGATCTTCTGCTCAGCACACAGTGCCCCTTCTGTGGCTAAAATATCTCGCCATATAGAAGTGATTTTTGCGCATCACTTCACCAATGTTATTAGCCACAAGGACTTGATAAATTGGTATCATAGAGCATATTTGATTGCGGTACCACTTGTTAAGTCTAACAATCAACTCGGACTCTACAGTTTGCTTGATGCCATGGCAGTGGCGAAACCTGTGGTTATCACCAGGAACCCTTGCATTGACATTGATGTTGAAGCCGAGGGATGCGGACTTTGGGTAAATCCTGGAGATGTTCAGGGATGGCGTGAGGCCATTGAATATCTGCTCACCAATCCTAAGATAGCTATGGAGATGGGCATGCGTGGCCGTAGATTGTGCGAAGAGAAACACAATCTGTCACACTTTGCTTCTCAATTAGCGGGTATATTTAGAAGTGTTTCAGACGCTGAAAGAAGAGGACCCGGCAGCGCAAAATGGCTGATAGACCAACGGTCAGTGTAGTAGTCTATAGGATTGAGCACCACAAGGACGCCCCTTGTCTTTTCGCTTTGCGCAATCAGACCTACGCAGATTTTGAGCTCATCGTAGTTGACGGCTCCAAGGGTGTCTCAGCAGCCAGAAATGAAGGCATAAGGAGATCGTCCTCAGACATCATTGCTTTCACAGAGGCTGATGGGATTCCTGCTCAGGACTGGGTGGAGAAGACTATCTTTCACATGAGGAATGAGCATGGAATCACCGGGAGGGTTGTCCACCCTGCCAACGATGTCTACAGACTGATCAGCCGTCAATTCGACCAGGGCGATGAGGAGAAATACACAAGTATATTGTCCGGCGGGAACATGGCGTTCAGGAAGGAGGTGTTTTCCGAAGTCGGTCTCTTCGATGAGAATCTCGAGTGGGCCTTCAATGAGACTGAGTTCAGCTTTCGATACCTCAGGAAGTACAGACTGAAATACTGCCCAGACGCGGTCTTGACTCACTACTATGCTCGGAATCTCCTGCATTACCTTAAGAAACAGTTTCTTTGTGGCAAGAGTGCGCTGTATGTATGGCGCAAACAGGGATTAGCCGGTGGCGAAATCATGAGGCGGACTATCATTCGCCGACTGCCATTTACCAAGCTATCCCTGGTCGCGAGCTTAGGCATAATATTCCTTGATCTGGGAATCGTCTACGCCAAGTTGAGACATCCGGAAAAGCTCAAACCATGAAAATCCTTCTCGTCTCTGGGAGTTTTCCCGATATGCAGTGCGGAGTAGGCGACTACTGCGCGCACCTGGCGGTTGGACTGGCAAGTACGGGTGCCATAGTCTCCGTGTTGACTTCGAGACATCCGAGAATTGCTGAGAGGAGAAAGGACTATTTTACCGACGGAGTCAAGGTTTTCGATGCGGTTCACAGATGGGATCTTTCGGGATTGGCAAGAATTGGAGAGATCATTGATGAGATTGAGCCGGATATCGTCCACATCGAATATCAGACCGGCTCTTTTGGCCGCAAGGCAGCCGTCAACTTTCTGCCGGTCGTAGTAAAGAGGTCCCATAACTGGCGTCGCATCGTGACCACCTTCCACGACTGTGCCACGCCATACCTTTTCCCCAGGGCGCCCAGGCGGCTGAGGAGGCGTACTTTGCTTCCCCTCTTGTGCCTCAGCGATGGTGTAATTGTATCGAATCATAGAGACAGAGTGGAGTTGTCCGCTCTTCACTCTGGAGTTCTGAACAGAATAGCGGAAATCCCGGTGGGCTCGAATATAGTATTCGATCCCGGAATGACCTCGGACGCGGCAAGACTCCGCAGAGACATCGGAATAGGCCCTGACGAACACCTCATTTCCTGTTTTGGCTTTGTGCGTGATGATCGAGACAATACCCTGCTCCTCAACGCTGTTAACAGGCTCACAGCCAATGGGCTCCGAGTCAAACTGGCCTTCGTAGGCGGCTTCCAGAAGAGTCCCAACACACATAGAAGCGTTGTCAACACAGTTCTAAAGATGGGAATGTCAGGAAACGTATTCTTCACAGGTTACCTTGCACCAACTCTTGTATCACAGTTCTTGAAGGCCTCTGAGGTACATGTCTTTTGCCCCAGGGATGGGGTTACGACGGCACGTTGCAGTCTCATAACCGCTCTATCCCATGGCATACCCACTGTCGCCACGAGCCTGGGTGATGAGCCAGATTGCTTCAAAAATCGCGAAAACATCATATTGGTCCCCCCAGGGGATGTCGAAGCTCTTGCTCTGTCTATCAGAGACCTCTTGTTGTCTTCCAGTCTAAGAGAGACGTTGTCCAAGAATGCAGCTTTGCTGGCAAATGCGTTTTCCTGGGAAACAATTGTGCGGCAGCATCTAAACGTGTACAGAGAGGTGCTTTCCTCCAAAACATCTGGCGGCAGGCGCCCCGACAGCGACTGCGGCCAAAGTTGTGAACCACTCAGGCAATTGGCCCCATCCGAAGCAGGGGGATACGGGGAGGACTGGAAGCTTTGAGGTAAAGTGGATCCTCGAGGTTCTCTGTTTCTTTCAAGAAGGGATAGACATGGTAGTTCAAGCGAGACGAGACCCTGACCATTTCGACTCTCTGGCGTATTCGTACGATTCAGTGACCCCTCGCCATATCGCAGAGCACTATCTTAGTAGGCGAACAACATTCATCACCAAACAGCTACCAAGGCCGGCAAGAATTCTGGACATTGGATGCGGCACGGGCAGGTTGGCCAGCCGCTTGTCCATCATGGGGTTCGAGGTTACCGGCCTCGACTTTTCTGCCCAGATGCTTAAGGTTGCACGGAGCAGGAACTTGGTAGGTGCCCAGGGGTCGGTGGACTGTCTGCCCTTTGCCGATGAAACATTTGACGCTTCAATATCCATTGCCGTGCTTCATCACCTGGGGGAGGAGAAGTTAGTAAGAAAGGCCATTCAAGAAATGGTCAGAGTGACAAGAAAGGGCGGAACGATCATAGTCTGGGACCACAACCCGTTGAATCCGTACTGGCCAGTAATAATGAAAAAGGTACCTCAGGATGTAGGCTCTGAGAGGCTGGTACCAGTAGGTGAGATACTTGGCGGTCTTGTGGATGAAAGGATCAAAGAGATAGTGACCTTTCGCTTGGGCTTCGTGCCCGATTTCGTACCCGAGAAACTGTTGCCCCTGGTTCAGAAGCTTGAGAAGCTTCTGGAACGCAACATATTGACGAGACATCTTGCGGCTCACAATGTAGTAATGGCGAGGAAGGTCTAACGGATGTGGAACTGTAAGAAGGTCTCTGTAGTCTTTCCCACCTACAATGAGAGAGAGTCCGTAAGAGACTCTGTCCTCGACTTCCTCGCATCCGGCTATGTAGATGAAGTGATCGTGGTGAACAATCACGCCACGCCAGGGACTTCGGACGAGGTAGCCAAGACCTCTGCAATAGAAGTCTTCGAGGAAAAGGAGGGATATGGCGCCGCCATCCAGAGAGGGCTCAGAGAGACCTCAGGAGACTATATCGTAGTCAGTGAGCCCGATGGCACCTTCTCTGGTAGCGATGTGATAAAGCTATTGGCCTATTGCTCAGATTTTGACGTCGTCTTTGGGACCAGGACAGCGAAGGAGTTCATATGGGAAGGTGCAAATATGGGGCTATTCTTGAAGTGGGGGAACTATGTCGTTGCGAAGCTCATGGAGTTTCTATTCAATACGGTCACTCTCAGCGACGTGGGGTGCACGATGCGAGTGGTAAAAAGGGAAGCCTTACTTAGAATGGAGCCCCACTTCACCGTAACGGACAACTACTTCGGCCCTGAGATGATGTTGCTTGCCTGTGTTCTCAAGATTCCATTTGTTCAGATTCCGGTTAACTATAAGAAGAGGGTCGGCAACTCATCGGTGACCGGTAGCAAAGTCAAAGCGCTCAAACTCGGCCTAAAGATGATGGGACTCATTCTAAGATACAAGTGGAGATATGAAGGCCTGGTCTGGAGAAAGAATTTCGTCATGAGAAACGATGAGCCCTAGGTATTTAGAAATCTCTTACCACGGGTCCTCACACATGGAAAGACGCCTTTTATTCACCTTCCACACGGTTGCCCTCTGCCTCTATCTGGCGGGAGTTGTGTTTTATCTGAACAGTCCCTTGAGGTTTGACGAGACCGAGTGGCCTCCTCAGGCCCGGGCGATTCTACAGAGAGGTG
>CAZVKZ010000148.1:0-4410 GCA_964627775.1 uncultured Candidatus Bathyarchaeia archaeon
TTTGCCCAATTTCTTCAGTCGTTGATCTAATCCCTCTTCGAACTCCTTCACTTCTCTAAGCTTGTTCGATACGTAGACTTCATTCAGCATGATGCTACCCCCATAGTGAAGCCATGTTCGTAATCTATCTGGTTCCCAGATATTAATTGTTAGTTAACACACAAGGCAAGTGTACAAACCCATAGATTCTCGATGCCAAGTGGAGTTGCCGTCTGTGCCTCTCAGACCGAGTAAGCGACTAAAAGTTGTCTCCAACAGCGACAGCTGAACCATAAGGACCGGGTGGCGAAAAATAGAGAAACACAATAGAATCTACTAAGTGCGGTGGTTGCCTCTATCTGCATTCACATTGCTCATAACGTTGGTACTACTTTTTGACCTCCTGACAGAAATATATTGCAATATGGTTTGTGGTTTTCTTGCTGTTTTTCTCTCCTGGAGTTGTAGGCTTCATCCCTGCAACTCCAGTAATTCACCACATAAGTTAGAATCTGTGACAGCAGAACGAGTGGGCAAAATCTGAAAACGGGCTTCACACTAGACACTTTGCTTCTTCGGCAACACGACAAGACGATGTAGGAAGAAACCAGTTAGAAACAGGCAGACTAGAAGCACGGCAGCAAGAGCAGCTGCTTCCACTCCCATAAAGAAAACGTCTGAATGCGTTGGGTAGTTATCAGTCAGAAAATGCCAAATGATTGAAGCACTCGCAATTATCAAGAGTATGATTGCGCCTAGCAGCATGTATTCCTTCAACCGTAATCTTCTCTTTTGCAGCGTCTTCACCAGTATTCATATAGAACATATTCATCTTAAGACTTTATTCCTCGATGAACTGTGCTGGATGAGTTTGCAAGATGACAACAGTACTTGAGCCATTTCTTCTAAGCCTTATTGCAGGCATGGCCACAGGAATCGGTGGAATAATCGTCCTGTTGCTGAGAAGGGTAGGTGACAGGGTTGTGAGTTTTTCTATGGGATTCGCCTCCGGCGTAATGCTCATGGTTGCATTCAACAGCCTGTTCCTCGAGGCTGAAAAACTTCTAACGCATGTTGAATTGATCGCCATTTTCTCATTAGGCGCGGTCATTATGATCGTCCTCGACCTGGCTATACCACATATTGAATTAACAAGGAGAAAGGGAAACGGCAAGAACGAGAGAATGCTGCGAACTGGCGTGCTCATAGCGGTTGGCATAACCTTGCATAACTTGCCTGAGGGATTCGTTGTTGCCGCAGGCTACGCTTATATGCCAAGCCTTGGCGTGATAATCGCCATCGCCATAATGCTTCACAACATCCCTGAAGGTGTTGCCACCGCCATTCCGTTCAGGGAAGCAGGGACAAAACCCTCGAAGATAGCGCTTATCACTTTTCTTTCAGGGCTGGCTGAGCCTATCGCAGCCTTGGTTGGCGCTGTTGTTCTATCTGCTGTTGGCACACGGATTGTGGTCGGATATTCCTTGGTTTTCGCAGCTGGAGTAATGACCTACATAACGGCGGATGAACTGATACCGGTGGCTCATGAATACGGGTTCAAGCACACCGTATCTGTCGGTCTGTTGTTGGGAATAATATTCGCTCTTCTCATAGACGTCCTGTTAAGCTAGGTGATCCGAGCACGCGGGCAAAATCGAAAAGTGACAACCGGAAAAACAGCAGTGCGCATCGCCAAACAAGCAGCGTGCGTTCTTCTCAGTTTCCTTTCATGTACGCAACGGTTTTCTCGTACAGTTTTTGGAAATGCTCACCAAACGTCTTGTCGCCTCTTTCCTTCCTCATGACAAGTATCCACGGCTCAAGTCTCTTCCAGTTCGAGACTATGTAGGCGCCTAAACGGTCAACGATCACGTCAATATCCACGAACTTTTTGTTCACCAGGAAACCAACCTCCTCAAAAAAGGCTTCAACTCGGTAGGGATAGTCGCTAACTTCGAAGTTCTCTTCCACTTCAGCCTTGTACTTCTCGAAATCTTCAAACTGAAACTCCCTTTCAACCCATCTGAAAGCTTTGCGAAGACTTTCGGTCTCGGCCCAGTCAAACAGCTTCATAGAAATCTCGAGGTCTCTGTGCCGGTCCATGTGTCTAAGCTGAAGAAGGATAAACGCGGTTGCTGAAATGCCTGCCAACGCGGAAAGAATAGCCGTCCACTCGATCAGCGTCACCATACTAGTCTCCGAACCCACCCATATTTGACGGTAAATCCCTATATTAGAATTTCACACTCACGCGGCGAGCGCTGACAGAAAAAGGAGGCGTTGCGGGTGACATCCACTTGAGACGGTGCGCGCGCTTTTATCTGAACCTCAACCCGAAAGCGTGAACCTGTCCTGTGTTGTTCTGAACATTGGAATTATAAATGCCAGACTGTCATCCTTACATGTGGTAAGCGTGAGGTTCAGCAAGAAATCATTGATAGGGTTGATTGTTTTGGTTTTCGCCTCGGCTTTCTTGACTTTTTACACTGTTGCAGCCTACGGCGTTTCTGGTTACGTCTACGTAGGCGAGGACACGCTGAACTGGACGTCCAGCCCGGCTGGTTCATTCCTTCCCTGGCCAACAGCGCCTGGTATGCTCGAGGTACTTTCGAGGATGGATGAAGTTGATTCGTTCATTTACACCTACCTGATCAAGTCTTGGGTGCTGGCAGGAGCAGTGGCTTTGTTATGGATTGCTGTGTCTGTGTGGGTTTTGAGGTTGATCCGAGCTCGACCGAGAAATGACTCGACCGGGCTCTAAAGAGGTCTCAGAAGCGCGCGCTACAAGCCTAGACCGAGGCACATCGAGTATTTCCGATAGATTAAAGAGGCCCCCGACTGATTTACAACTTGGGATTGTTTTTGGTTTCTCTGGGACAACTGCAGGAGATGCCACCAAAAAACACAATCCTATTGTTCGGTCCGCCTGGCTCTGGAAAGTCGACGTTCTGCCATCAAGCAGTTCTCACCAACATTGAGACTAGACCGGTGATCTATGTAACAACTGAATCTGCGCCATCAAAAGTCGTAGACTCATTGAAAGAAAAAGGGCTAGGTCCAGTAACACCTCACACTCTCAGCTTTGTCGACGCCTTCCATGAAACCGTGGGCCTTTCATGCGAGGCTAGATCTGACTCCGTGCACGCGTCTTCTGAGGACTTGACGGGCCTAAGCATTACGATTTCCAAACTACAGCAAAGAGTTGGTGAAAATCTTCTGTTGATATTCGACTCTCTTACATCGCCCTATCTTATGAGGGGCTCTCAGATTTTGAGGTTCATGAGAATGGTCCTCCTGAAGTCGGCGGCCGAGGGCAATTCTGTGTTAGCATGTATGGATGAAGGGTGCGGAAAGGAGGAAGATCTCGTTGCCATGATGAGCATGGCTGACGGGATCATCAAAATAGAATTGAGGAACGGATCGAGGACTTTCAACGTCTTGAAGCATCCTCAACTGGGTCCGGCAAAGATCGAATCACCAATGACCTGGAGCACGGCAATCCCTTTTCGCATAGATCAGAGAGCAGCGACCAAGCAGATGGCTATTTCCATGGGACTGGTGCCTGGACCAGCCGCAAGAAAAGAGATTGGAGATTACGTAAACGTTTTCTGGCCTAACTTCATACGATGGAGTAGCATGCTCTTGGACGCTAGAAGACTCCCAATGCTAACGTATAACCTAAACAAGCACATAGCTTCGCAAATGGGAGAATTAGTCCGTAATCTTCCCTGGCGTACAAGGTTTCTGCTCAAATTCATGCCAAAGTGCTTCAGCAAAGTAAAAGACATGAAAAAGCTAACTCTTTTCTTGCAGCGTATAGTGGAAGGTGATCGTAGCTTCATCTTTGAATATCTTGAGAACGACTCCAAGACAGATGAGCATTACTTTAGAGGGTATGAACATGCATCTTGCTGGGGATTTGAATGTGCGGGCGCAGCTTTGGGACTCGGGGTCCTTGGAATGTATGCGGGTGTCATATCTGGATTTGAAAAGGAACCGAGAGACTGGAACATTATTGAGACGAGGTGTACAGGACGTGGCGATCAGTATTGTGAAGTGAAGGTTGTGCCAGGAGACATCGATGGACTGGAAGACTCTATGATGGCGATAGACAGCGTGATTGTGGAAAGGATACGTGACCGACTCATGGAGAGACTGATGGGGTTCATGCTTGACGGAAAGCCTCTATGGGAAAGGCCAAGACTTGGAGACAGAATCAGCCTCAATGCTTTTGGCCATATTGTTTTGCCGACGGTTCCGAGTGAACGGTACCAGACGGCGATGAGGCTTGGAGGCGCGGTCGGCGGAAAGGAAGTCGGCGAACGCTTGATGGGCGCAGGACTATCGGAAGATGAAGCGGAAAAACGCATCTTGAACCTTCTGGAATACTGCGGAGCTGGAAAGGTCACAGCGGCCGAAACGATCAGAATA
>CAZVKZ010000149.1:0-4331 GCA_964627775.1 uncultured Candidatus Bathyarchaeia archaeon
TCCTGAGAGATCTCATCCAGTATCGCAATAGCGTTTGAGGCATAGATGGTGAGGGCACCACGATTTGAACTGCGTTAGTGGTTCAAAATGGATGAAAATCGTAATGAGGAATGGGATGGGCCCTTCAAAAGATGGAAACACGAACCCAAGGGCTCAGGAAGGGCAAACGACTGGAAAGCCCCGGACTATAAACAGCCTGTCAAGAACCTGTTCTAATCTCTGAACAGTTTGTACGGAGATCAATAGTTAAGTTAGAGATATGATCCTAAGAAGTCTGAAATCGAATTGAAAGAGAAACTCCTGCCAGTTGTCTTCGGGGCTGTGGCTGCTCTCGTTATCGTATCCGTTGCAGTAAATCTTCAGGCATCCCAACCATTCGGGGTGCCTGCTCCGATGTTTGCTGCCAAAACTGGACCGTCTGAGTCAACTCCCCTCAGGGATGAGGCCCCTCCAAGATATACTCCCTATCTCGCTCTTCCGTTCGCTCTACTCGCCGCGATACTAGTCTACCGGACAGCCGGCAGGATCCTAAAGGGAAATGAACTGGGGTGAATCGTCCCAGTTGGGCTGGCGCGTTTTCACTCAATGCTGGATCATTGCGTAAATCGAGAAACAATTATCGGATGGGGTCTAAACCTAGACCAAAATTCTGTCCGCAATCCCCTAGCTCTGAAGCGTCACTTCAGGGGGACGTACATGCTTGATCTTGAAGCGCCTATACCTGGTGTACCGTGTGAGACTTTCTTGTTCGTTATGGCAAACTCTCCGAGATAGTGGCCAACCATCTCAGGAGTGATATCAACAGATGCGAACTCTTTTCCGTTGTGAACCAGGATTCTCAGGCCAACCATCTCTGGGAGTATGACCATGGTCCTGCAGTGGGTCTTTATTATGTCTCCCTCTTTGCGTGATCCACGTTTGAATTCCTTGATTTCTTCAAGGAATTTTCTCTCCGCAGGTGTAAGTCCTCTCTGGAGTGAGCGTCTCTGTCTTGAGGGCAGTATTTTGATGAATTCATCCATGGACATCTCTTGGAGCTGTTGGATGTTTAAGCCTCTGTAGAGGAATTCTCTCGGCATTCTTCTAACCTTCTTGAGTCTCTTTACAGTTATTCAATTAGTATCTTTAGTATCTGTCTTGTCCTGTCCTTCTGCCTTTGGCTGCTCTTCCTGTATGCCTTGCAGCTATTAATCCTACTTTTCTTCCTGGGGGCGCGTTCCTTGAGGTTGTTGTCGGCTTGCCTTCGTGTCTGTGTCTGCCTCCGCCGTGTGGGTGGGATGCAGCGATCATTGATGTGCCTTTCACCTGCGGCCATCTTCTGCCCCTTATCCTCATCAGCATCTTCCTCGGCCCTGCCTTGAGGAAGGGTTTATCGACCCGCCCCCCTCCAGCGATGACCCCGACCATTGCCCTGCAGTCATCGTTCAGATAGATTGATCTCATCGAGGGCAGTCTCACCTCAGTTCCCCTAGGGGTATGAGCTACAAGCATAGCGTACGCGCCCGATGATCTGGCGATCTTCCCACCATCACCCGGCCGGCCTTCCACGTTGCATATTATCGTTCCCTCGGGGATCCTCCCAACAGGTAGTACGTTCCCGATCTCTATCGTAGATTCGCCCATGGTGATCTTCTTGTTCAGACTCAGACCCTCAGGGGCGGCAACATAGAACTCCTTACCATTCTCAAGACTGATCAGGGCCAGAGGTGCGCCTCTTCCTGGATCATGTACAAGCTTCTTTACGACAGCGCTCAGGGACTTGTCCTTCTCAGTAAGTATTGGATAGCAAGCCTCTGCTACTCTTCTGTGGGTTGGAGCCTGGAAGATTCCTCCGCGCCCTCTTCTTCTGACAATTATCCTCTTTCCCAAATTTCAAGCCACCTAGAGAATTCCCAGCCTCACGGCGAGATCTGCTGCTTTGAACTCTGGTTTGAATTTCACATAGGCCTTCTTTCTGCCATCCATGGTGATTAGGGTGTTCACAGAGTCCACGTCAGCCTCGTAGAGCTCCTCAACAGCCCTCCTGACATCGTTCTTGTCAGCCTTGCGGTTGACTATGAACGTTATCTTGTTCTCCTTCTCAATGAGAGTCACAGCATCCTCTGAAATGAGTGGGTACTGAATTACCTCGTGAGTCCTGACTCTTGCCACGCCTCAGTCTCCCCCTGTCAATCTTTTGTTTACAGCCTCAACAGCAGACTCGGTCCAGACGGTCAACCTACCTGGATGCGTTCCAGGAGCTAAATGCTCAACGTTCAAGTCTTGAACTCTTGCGGTGTCCACCCCAGGGATATTCCTGAACGCCTTCGCAAAGCCTTTGTCCTCAACGCAGACTAGGAGTGGCCCCTTGGCAACCTTTCGGCCTCTGCCTCGGCTGCTCGCCCTTCCAGATCTTCTCTTGACGCTATCAAGCACCCTCTCAACATCGCTCCAGAGGCCGAGCTTTCTTAGGATCTCCTTTGCGGTCTTCGTTCCCGAGACTTCTTCGAGACTATTGGAGACTATAAGAGGAACAGAAGGAACCTGCTCGATCCTGTGACCTCTCTTGCTGACAACCTCTTTTCTTGCGGTAGCAGCCACGGCTGAGGCAAGTGCGAGGCATGCTTCCTTCCTGTTCAGCCTCTTCCAGATCCTCTTCTGGGATCTTGGTGGATGCGCGAGTCGGCCGCCGACAGTGCCTGGTGCGAAAGCTGCGCTCCCAGATCTTGGATGGCGTTCACCCTTGACCCTGGGGACTCTCGCTAGGTCTCTACCTACACCCATGGATTCGGCTGTAGTCCTCTTCCCTGCCATGGGATCCCTGCCCTTTGGCTGAAGTCTATGCGTCTGCAACGCCACAACGGCCTTCCTTATGATGTCAGGCCTCAGCTGGCTCTCAAACACTTCGGGAAGGACTATCTTGCTCTTGGAAGTCCCATCCAACTCGTAAACGTCTACTGTCTCGGATGACATGATTCACTTAATCACCCTGCTTTGACTCAATGCTCAGGTACTCTATCTTCAGTGGTGTCTCCTGGAGCTCTTTGACCCTTGCGGGGGATCTCATCATTACCAATCGCTTCGGAGCCCCGGGAACGCTTCCTCTCAAGATCACATATTGACCTTTGATGTTGCCGTAGTTTACGAATCCGGCACTCGGGGTCATTTCCTTGCCGTCTTCACCGATCTTCAGTATCTGCTTGTTGAATTCTGTTCTTTGGAAGAAACCCATCTGACCGGCTCTTGGCACGGAGTACATGATGAAGTTAGGGGTCCATCCTCCTATCGAGCCGACGCCCCTTGTTGTCTTTCTGGATTTGTGGTGGAGCACACTTATCCCCCACCTTTTCACTGGGCCCTGTATCCCTTTGCCCTTGGTAATCGCTAGGACATCGACGTAACCCCCTTCCTTGAAGACATCGGCTGACTTGAGCTCCTTACCAAGCATATTCTTGGCGTACTCCAGCTGCTGCTTTGCGTCTCCTCCTCCGATCTTGATCTCTATTAGGTTAGGCGTCTTTCGACTGACACTCGTCAGCTTGGGTTGGGTTGCAGCTATTACCCTCACTTCCTCAGCCTTATCGATGAGGCTCTCAATCTTCTTGAGCGATTCCTGATTGTCAGCCTTCTTGGATAATGTGAGGACTCGCCCGAACTCCTTGGGCGGGTTTGTTGTCCAAGCTTCGCCAACGACGCGGAGTCCACCATCAGCCTTGCCATATACTCTTATTCCGCCGACTACAAGAGGAGGTGCTTCCAGAACGGTCGCTGCTACCGATACCTCTTTTCCAAATGTGAGTGAACCCTGTCGCTGATCAAGCATGACAAGATGGGTCATCCCGGCCTTGTAGGCTGGGAAGGCTAATAGTCTGGGCTCTCCTGTAACCTCAGGCCAGTACCTTATTCTTCCAGTCCATCTGGCTGCGCGGGCTTTTGGAAGATAAGCCAGAGACCCACGTTTTGGAGCGCTAACCTTTCTCCTACCCAAGAGAACTCACCCTAAGATGTTCAGTAGTGACAGTGAGGCGTAGATCGCCTCCTCAGTCCTTACAGTCTCCACCCCTTGTTTCGGAATCATGTTTATGGAGAAATCTGAGTATTCTTTCAGTCCTAGGCCTTCTCCCTTCAGTATCTCCTCCAGACCTTTCGCTGGTGAACCGAAGGCCACGAGTGTCTTCTTTGACTTTGCCCACGCTGACTGCAAATCAGGAAATACCTCGTTAATCTCTCTTCCATACCTTGAAGTCGATATGACTAGGTCAAATCCCATCTTTCTTGTTGACTCTGCAAGTGGAAGTTTCGGGACAGTAACATTGAACCCCCAATATATTCTTATCTCAGCATCATCGAGT
>CAZVKZ010000150.1:0-4327 GCA_964627775.1 uncultured Candidatus Bathyarchaeia archaeon
GTTCTCGATGGGATTCATCAAGTGGGCTTCGACGTGGACGGCAGTCGTAGTGTCTTCTCCGCAGATTCCGGGCTGGATTATCTTAGCTCCTCCGCCCCAGCCCGCAAGCGTATGCGGAACTATGTTGCCAATTCCCACTAGGAAGTCTGCGTCCAAGGCCTTCCTGTTTACAGTCACAGGGATTCCACTCGATGTCTTTCCTATGTCGACTATTCTTTCTGGCCTATCATATTCATGGTTCGAAACGTCTATGCGTTGGACCACTTCTCTTCCAAATCTTCTTTCAATCTCTTGGCTAGTCATAGGCCTGTGAGAACCCAGTGCTATGAGGGCTTCTATTCGTATATCAGGGATTCCATGAGCGTTCAGTTCGTTCAATATTGTTGGAAGCAACATCTCTTGAGGAGTAGGCCTTGTAAGGTCGTCGACTACTAGCAGGACTTTGTCATTGGCCTTAATCATCTGAGAAAATGATGGAGTTCCAGTAGGTCTTCTAAGCTTCTCTCTCATTCTCAACCTGAGATCTCTTGTGGCAGGGACCATTCCTCTATCTATGGCGAAATACAGGTTCTCCTGAGGCACATCTATCTTCAGCTTCCTCTCTTTTCCGTATGGAAGCTCCATCTCCATGCGGACACACTCAGTTGTGCGCTTTTCTTCCCAGAAGATCAGAACCTACAGATTTCGCCCTAACTTGCTCTTCAATACCTTGTCTACATCCTCTAGCCCTAGCTGGTTCAAGATATCTGGCTTAGGCACTCCTCTCTCATCCCAACCGACAGCTTCACGGTATTCTTTCTTCATTCTTTCGAATTCAGCTCTATCCACTGCTTGCCCAGTTTTGGGTCCCGATGGCAAAGGCTCATAGAACCTAGCTGGGTTATCATCATGTATCGTCGGGTTCCACTTGAAGTCTGGGCCTCCCAGCAGCAGCATAGCCCTCTGCATATGGAGTATCCTACGCGAAGTGGTTCCATACCATTCTTCCGGAGTTATCTCCCAACCAGTGACTGCTCTGAAGAATTCCCATACCTCGGGAAAGCCCGCTGCCAGTCCGAACACGTTGAACCAACAGTACACTCCCGAGTCGTGAAGCATTAGTGAGAGTTCACTGTTTCCACCTGTAAGTGGCAGATAGGCTATGGATGTGTGGTCTCCACCTTGGACAGAGCACGCATAGGATATCTCGATCGGATAGTCCAGTCCGCTCCTTATGCCGTGGGCACCGATAGCTATGCCTTTCTCTTGAACCGCGTACTGCATAAGATCCTTCTTCTTCAACTCGCCGATCTTGACTGCCGCCCTGTAAGTTCCCTCCGCAAGTATATCGCCGATACCTTCCCTGTTTGCGGTCTTATTCGCCAGAGCCGTGAACGCGTTCGCATCTCCCCATTTCAAGTCTATGCCGTCTAGGTCCTCCCTCGTCAAGATCCCTCTCTGGTAGAGTTCCCCAGCGAATCCGAAGACGTTTCCACCCTGTATGCCGCAAATTCCCAGATCATCCACCACAGTTGAGAGGTATACATTTTCTTCAGGAGTGAAGAAGCCTAGGTTTGTTCCTACGTAAGCTTCCAGCTCATAGTCTGGGTTGTCGCCTATGGCTCCCTTAAAAGGCCCTATTTTCGGCATAGCAAGCTTGAGGCAGGTCGTTGGGCATCCGAAGTCACCCCAATACCTCTTTATCCAAACTCTCTCCTCGAACCTGTCTACGCCATATGTTCTTTCGTCATGCCATTCTGACTGCCAGTTTCTGATAGGCTCCGAACTTTGTCGAGCTCCAACTTCATAGCCGAGACCTCCTGTTCCCCACCGCCTGAAGTGGTCTAATGCATATGATGCCTTGGATACTCTGTCTATCAGCTCCGCCACTTCACCAATGTCATCCACGTCTGGTAGAGGGCCCGTTCCCTTGGCGACTAGGGCCTTCAGATTCTTTGAACCCATAACTCCTCCGTATCCGCCATATCCAGCTGCATGCGTCCATTTCGCCATCACAGCTGCTATTCTAGCCTTCTTCTCCCCGGCGGGACCTACATAGAGTATCGCGGGTTCCTTCCATTCCCCGTAGCTGGGTTTTCTCTTCTCGAGCTCTTCTATTACTTCATTGTTGAGTGTCTTTAGGGTCTGTTTCCCATCCTTCCCCCATAGATGGCTTGCATCCTTGATCTCAGCCTGAGACTCTA
The DNA here is from genome assembly GCA_964627775.1 of uncultured Candidatus Bathyarchaeia archaeon. Classification (GTDB taxonomy): domain Archaea; phylum Thermoproteota; class Bathyarchaeia; order 40CM-2-53-6; family RBG-13-38-9; genus CAZVKZ01. The sequence continues at coordinate 2,184 of CAZVKZ010000150.1, forward strand.
TCATGGAGATGTAGACAGGTTTAGAAGCTTTGCCGGTTATTATCAAGCCGTCGTAGCCTTGACATTTGAGCTCTATTCCAAACTCACCTGCCACGGTTGAACCCACTACGCCGTTGCTCTGCGGTGATTTCCCAGAAACACAGATCCTACCGCCCGGGTAGAATCCTGTTAGTGGCCCTGTCAAGACTAACAGTATGTTCTCAGGTCCTAGTGGGTCAATTGTCTCCCATCGGTCGCCCAGTCTATCCCAAAGAATCTTAGTTGCCAGTCCTCTTCCGCCTATATATTGTCTCAGAACCCCCTCATCGAATACGACATCCTTAGTTTTCTCGGTTGAGAGATCGACTTCTAGAAATTTGCCTGCGTATCCGCGCATTCTAGATCAACTCCTCCCCTTTCTCTCCAAAAAGGTTTATGACCAGATCTTTCAGTATCTCTTCAGGTCTGCGCGCGTACAACTTCCAAGAATGCCCGTAGTCCGCGTGCCTATCAGCAATCCACAACGCATCCCATCTTCCATCATGGCAGACTTTCACGCATTGAGGGTCCCCTCCACAAAGATCGCATATCAATGCGTAGTTCTCAGTAGGATGCAGGTGAGGGATTCTTCCCGGGCACGCGGTGATGCATGCACCGCACGCCGTGCATTTCTCCTTGTCCACCAATACAGCTCCTGTAATTTCGCTTACCGACATAGCATTGTATGCACAGGATTCAACGCATGGGTGATCATGGCACTGAGTGCAGAAATGAGGGATCTCCGCTCCAGGAATCGGCATAAAGACTCGAATCCGAGAAGCCTCAGGCCAGATCTTTCTTTCATGAAAGAGAGAGCAGGCGACTTCACATTTTCTACATCCACTGCACTTCATGTAGTCTCTAGCGATCCAAATTGGTTTATGCGCACTCAACTATTAATTGCACCCAGACTTGCTTTATACAATGATAGTATAAGAGTTTCCATTTTGAACAGGCATCTATGGCCGTCTTGATCTCTCCGCTTTTCGACCCAGAACGTTTCGGAAGGAACGGGGCATAGATGTCTGTCAGAAGAGAGAGGCGAGTAACGGTGGGTATGATCGGCTTCTGCCTCATCTTCATGCTGAACCAGTCCTTTGAATTAGCAGGACCATGTTGGAGAAATAGAAAGACATATGATTGCGTTTCTCTTTCCAACCTTTGGATACAGGAGACGCTGTTGTGAAGCCGAAAATTTTGGTGACCTGCAGGATACCGCAGGAGCCCATCGAGAAACTCAGAGAGTGTGCTGAAGTCAAGTTGAATAGGAGCCCCCGTCCTCTTACGAAGGAACAGTTGAGGAATGAAGTGGCAGATGTCGATGGCGTAATACTTGGCGGCGAGAAATTTGACGAGGAGCTTATCAGAGCTGCTCCGCACCTTAAGATAATTGCCCGATAAGGAGTAGGCTACGATAACGTCGATGTTGAAGCTGCAACCGATCGGAGCATATTCGTAACCTACACGCCAAGCGTGCTTTCTGACGCCGTGGCGGATCTAACCTTTGCGTTCATCCTCGTTCTCTCTCGAAGAATGAACGAAGCTGACAGCTACGTTAAGTCTGGGGAATGGGCCAAACGTACTTCATTTCCTTTAGGACATGACTTGGCAGATAAGACGCTGGGCATCGTAGGTTGTGGACGGATAGGAATAAAGGTCATGGAGAGAGCGAGAGCCTTCAATATGAATATCGTTTACCATGATGTCTTTCGAAACGCACTTGCTGAAGAGAAGTACGGAGCGAAGCTGGTGACTCTTGAGGAGTTGCTCAGGTCGTCTGACTATGTCTCCGTCCATGTTCCTTTGACAGAGAAAACTGTAGGACTCATAGGGAAGAATGAACTCATGCTGATGAAAAGCGCAGCCTTCCTGACAAATACTTCTAGGGGGCCCGTTGTGGATCAGCTGGCTCTGTATGAGGCCTTGAAGGAGAAGAGGATCGCTGGAGCAGGTCTGGATGTCTTTCGAGAAGAGCCCATAGCATCAGACGACCCGATCTTGAAACTCAGCAACGTGGTCCTAACGCCGCACATCGGGTCGGCGACCGTTGAGACTCGGCTGGCAATGGCGATGATGGCTGTTGACGATGTCGTCAAGGTCCTGAAAGGCAAAGAGCCGACTAACGT
>CAZVKZ010000151.1:0-4316 GCA_964627775.1 uncultured Candidatus Bathyarchaeia archaeon
GAGGGATCGCTGATAGGCTACATGATCCTGAGACACGCCTGCGGCGGAGCCGACGCCAAAGCCGCCAGGATGAAGTTCAGCACATTAACCAAAGGCGACTTGAAGGAAGCCTATCTTCAAGCAACCTCGGAACTCGACTACGCACTTGCTGAAGCTGGCATGTGCAGACACGAGATTGACTGGCTGTACGGGGTGAATCTCTCAAGGGCCTTGACAGAGTCAGCTCGGCGATACAGCCAGAGATACACGACTCTAAGCACAGGGAGAGTTCAAGGTCCCACACTCCGATATGTCGTCGAGAGGGAAGTTGATGTCGCAACACATGTCCCAATCCCCTACTGGACGATCACCGCTACTGTCGGCGTGGGAGATGTCGTGGTTGAAGCTCAATACTCAACAAAAAAACTTGAAACAAAGGCTGAGGCGGAAAATGTAGCAGCGAACATCAAAGGCAAGTCTGGGCACATCGACGATGTCCAAGAAACATTCACCAAGCTCAGCCCGCCACCACCTTTTGACCTAGCCGCGATCCAATCAGAGGTCTACAGGCACTTTCACCTGAGCCCAAGCCAGACCTTGGGAATCCTTGAGCGTCTATATTTGAGAGCGCTAATCTCCTATCCTAGGACCTCAAGCCAGCGACTCCCACCATCAATCGGGTACAGGCAGATACTTGGGGGGCTCAGACAGTATGCGGAGTACATGGTTCTATCGAGTGAACTGCTTTCCAAGTCCGACTTGAGGCCTGTGGAGGGGAAGAAGATTGACCCAGCACACCCTGCGATATACCCAACCGGGGAGCGTTCAGGATCCAAGTTGGATGCGAGGGAAAGTAAGATTCTTGACTTGGTCATCAGAAGGTTCATGGCTGCATTCGCGCCAACAGCAACTAGGTTCGGTCAAAGAGCCACTCTAAAGATTGCGAACGAATACCTTTTCTACATTCAAGGATCGAGGTTAGCTGATCGAGGTTGGATACGTTTCTACGAGCCTTATTTCAAAACAACAGAAGCATCTCTCCCACCGCTGAGGGTGGAACAGGAGATCGTGGTTAAAGAGGTTTCAGTCCAAGAGCATTTCACAGCACCACCGCCGCGATACAATTCCAGCAGCCTCCTCAAAGAGATGGAGAACACTGAGATCGGCACCAAAACCACACGGGCCACTATCATTGATATTATCCAAAAGAGGGGCTATGTAGTCGGTGAACCGATGAAACCAACACACTTAGCAGACAAAGTCATCGATGTTCTGAGAAGACATTGCCCAAGAATTGTTGACACGTCGTTCACAAGAGACTTAGAGGAGCAAATGAACAATATTGAGCTTGGAAAGGCCAGACACGATGATGTGGTCGCATCAGCTATTGACCAGCTCAAACCTATAATGGAACAGCTCAAAGCTGCCGAGGAGGAAATAGGCAGAGAACTCAGCATTGCAGTCAGGGAGACCAACCTCCAGAATATCACACTCAAAGTTCCGTGCCCTCTCTGTGGCTCAGCACTCCGGATCGTAAGGAGCAGGAGCACAGGAAAGCGGTTCATAGGTTGCACGGGCTCTTGGACAGGCAGTTGTCGATTCTCGCTCCCGCTGCCACAATATGGGAAGCTTAAGCTATTGGATAGGTTCTGCCACAGGTGTGGGTTTCAGCTCGTCAGAACCGCAGGCTTAAGACATCGACCTGTCATGTCTTGCCCAAAATGTTATGTGGAAGAACGCCGCAAAAGCTTGAACCCCAGTGAGGCGAGCAGTAGGTTGAACGGCTCACCGTAGCCCGCCAACCTAGTAGATCATGATCCTCATCATGAAAATAGAAGACTTCAAGCGATGATCAATGTGGACAGTGTTTGCTCAGCTTTCCTTTCCTCAGCAGTTGATGCTAGTTCTAATAACCGCAGTAACAGTCCTCTTGGGGCTTTACGCGATCAACTGGTCCCTTCTTACGATTCTATCAATCAGAGGTCGGGGGAAGGCGCCCACCATGCCAAAACTGATGGAATTGCCAGAAGTGGCAATCCACATACCACTATTCAACGAGAGGAGAGTTGCCGCGCGTCTGATACAATCCTGTCTCAAGATGGACTACCCCACTGAGAAGCTCAAGATAGTAGTGGTGGACGATTCAAGTGATGGTACAACAGAGGTGGTTGAGTCTTTTGCGAGAAGGTTCCCGCAAAATGTCAGGGTCATCCACCGTACGGAAAGAGTTGGGTACAAAGCTGGAGCATTGAAGACAGCGCTTGAGAGTACCGACAGCGAGTTTGTAATGATCTTTGATGCTGACTATGTTCCTCCACCAGACCTTCTTCAAAAGCTAGTGCCCTACATGTATCTGCGCGATGACATAGCTTTCGTTCAGACTCGATCAACATATCTGAACGCGAATCAATCATGGATCACCAAGGCACTCTCGCTGGCGATCGACGGCTACGGGATCATAGATCAGAGAGCAAGGCATGCCGCCAGCCTCCTAGCCCACTTCAGTGGCACAGGAGGACTCTTCCGGCGTTCAGCCATACAGTCGGTGGGCGGCTGGGCTTCTGACACGCTGACGGAAGACCTGGACCTCTCAATAAGGCTTCAACTTAAAGGCTGGAAATACCTCTACCTTCCTGAACTGACCGCTCCAGGAGAAATTCCTCCTTCTTTCAAGCTGTTGCGCAAGCAGCAGTACAGGTGGGCTAAGGGCTTTGCCCAATGCTTCCGGAAGTATTGCCGCTCGATACTGGGATCGACCAAGCTATCGCGCTTTCAGAAATTTGAGGCCTTGATGCTCCTAGCGACCTATTTTGTTTGTCCCGTCTCAATATTCAGCTTGGCTCTATTGATACCATACTTCGCCGTTTTTCCACTATCATTCTTCTTCAAGGAGTACTGGCAGACCGTACTCGGACCTATAGCCTCAGGCCTCTCCGCCACCATATACATCTCACCACTTCTCCTCTATGGTACAACCGTGTTAGAACTCTCAAAGACAGCTCATCTGGACTACAAACGCCTGACGAATATTGTGGGGATCGCGCTACTGGGAATGGGAACCCTGCTGACCAACTCAAAGGCAACCATCGAAGGTCTCCTTGGAGGAAGCTCTCCCTTTGAGAGAACAACAAAGTACGGAGCCATCGACATGGATCAAAAAAGAATGCTCCGTTAGCAAGGCGGGAAGCGGCATAATCTCGATAGTACTTCCAACGAGAAATGAACCGTCGGTGGAGAGCCTCATCACTCAGATAAGGGAGACGATGCGGTCGATTAGGGATGACTATGAAATACTGGCGGTTGACAAGTCCACTGATGACACCCCGTCTCGACTCAACAAGGTAGGCGTAAGAGTCATAGCACAGCAGAGCAGAGGCCTCGGCGGTGCGATCGTGGAGGGGCTCAGGTTCAGCCGAGGCGATCCCATAATCCTCATGGACGCGGACCTGTCACACAACCCGGAGTCCATACCAGCATTTCTGGAGGAGTCTTCCAAAGGGTTCGACATTGTCATCGGGTCTAGGCGAAGCAAGGGGGGAGGGATCGTCGGGTGGGGACTGTACAGGAAAACGGTTTCAAAAGTCGGCAACCTGCTCGGCAGATGGATAGCCGGCGTTAGAACTCCAGATGTGACCTCAGGCTACAGACTTTACCGTCGAAAAGTCGTCGATACTCTAAATTTTGAGAACTTCAAGGCCGGTGGCTACGCATTTCAACTAGAGGTTCTTGCAGCAGCCTCAGAGATAGGGTTCAAGATTGGAGAGGTTCCAATAGTATTCCAAGACAGGGTGGAGGGAGTCTCAAAACTCTCCAAGAAAGACGTCTTTGAATTCTTACTAACCTCGACCCGGCTTGGACTCAGGCGACTCAGACGGGCCCTTTCCAAAGCTATTCCTATTGCCTAGAACTATGGCCAAAGACACAATGAATAGCAGCAGTATCGAACCAAGGGACAGATTGAGAAGCGCTGTCTCCAAGCCCGCATCTCTCATCGGGACCTTGATCGAGAACGCGAGCGTTGAAGCTGCAACAGTCATCATAAGAGGGAAAACCGCGATCGCCAACCAGAAACTCCAGCGCTTCAGAAAATAGATACCGGCACCAGCAAGGATGGTAACAATTGACAATACGACTAGGCTCCAGAGATCTGTGATCGAAATCAGCGCGAAAGCTAACGTATAAAGACCTGCGGCAATGTAGAACCCTGACGCAAATGAGAGCGATCGGCTCCTAGTCTTGGCTAAAGGACCGCTCATTTCCTACACCGACAGGCCCCAAGCTATCGCGCAGAGGTAATAAATATGTTGTCTTGAATCTTTGGCGTGCAGATTTGGGAA
>CAZVKZ010000152.1:0-1329 GCA_964627775.1 uncultured Candidatus Bathyarchaeia archaeon
GTGTGCCGTCACTCATGATATTGACGTTCTCGCTCACTCATCCAAATCTGCAATCGAGGTTGAAGCGTGAGCTGCCACCACTGCTCCGGTCGCAGCACACCAGCTTGGCTTCTCCGGCAGCGGCCTGATATGATGAGATTATCTCGGAGTTGGACCGGCGAACGAAACGCTGGTAGTTGTCTGGCTTCGATGCAGTGTTACTTGGCTTCTTGGTATTCCAAGTATCTTACGGTCTCCATCGCAGCCTGGCAACCTTGACCAGCCGCCGTGATTGCTTGTCGGTAGACGCGATCAACAACATCGCCTGCCGCAAAGATGCCTTTGCGATTAGTTCTTGTGGCGTCATGAACTCTTATGTATCCTGCTTCATCGAGATCCAGTTGTCCTCTGAAGATCTCGGTGTTTGGGGCGTAGCCTACAGCGATGAAGACCCCATCACACCTGTACTCATAGACCCGTCCAGTCTTCAGCTCCTTAATCTTGACACCTTCAACCTTCTTCTCCCCTAGAATATCCTCAACGAGACTGTTCCAGAGAAAGCTGACCTTGCCTTTCTTGAATGCCCTATCCTGAATTACTTTCGCAGCTCTCAATCGATCCCTCCTGTGAATGAGAGCGACACTTTTTGCGATGTTTGAAAGGTAGATCGCATCCTCAGCCGCGGTGTCACCGCCTCCAACGACAACGACGTTCTTGTCCTTGAAGAAGAAGCCGTCACAAGTGGCACAGTAGGACACTCCTTTTCCTCTCAGCCTCCGTTCTGACTCGAGCCCCAGCTGCTTTGCTGAAGCACCAGTTGCCACAATCACTGAGTCAGCCTTATACGCGGTCTTCCCCACATTGATCTCGAATGGCCTCTTTGTGAAGTTCACACTGGTCACATTACCCGGAATGAACTCCACACCAAGTCGCTCAACCTGTCTCCTCATCAGAGACATCAATTCTGGGCCCATGATCGGCTCTGGGAACCCGGGGTAGTTCTCAACTTCACTAGTGAACATCAACTGTCCACCGGGAGTCGGGCCCTCAACTATTTTTGTCTCGACCCCTGCACGAGTCGTATAGATGGCAGCTGCTAGACCAGCTGGACCGGAACCGAGGATTATCAATTTGGACAACTGTACACTCTCCAGAATTTTGAGTTTGAGAGGCATCATTTTGAAATCGGTTGATGCTTCAAGTGTTTAATAGTCGGTTATCTGCTTTGCTGCCAACGGCTTAGAAGGTATCGATGTTGCCGACTGCTCACGGAATAGTGTTTTGCAGCATTCGGATCTTGATGAACGGAAGAATCTTTCCTTCCAGAACAATTTCTGCGGTTGCAGGAAC
>CAZVKZ010000152.1:1339-4293 GCA_964627775.1 uncultured Candidatus Bathyarchaeia archaeon
GAATACGTAATTGCATTGTCTGAACTACTCGTCGCCGCGATCCTGCCCTGCCTCATCCTGCTATGGTTCATCATCAAGAAGGACAGATACGAAAAAGAACCTTTCCGAATGTTACTGGGAACATTCATCTTAGGAGCTCTGGCGATAATACCGGCACTCACCCTCGAGCTTGCACTATCGAAGATCATACCTAGGCCCGAGAATTCTATCTCCGATGCAGCTGGTTTGGTCCTCCATAACTTGATAGTGATCGCTGCGGTTGAGGAGTCCTGCAAACTCCTTGCAGCACTTCCAGCCTACAGATCGAAAGTATTCAACGAACCTTTGGACGGAGTGGTCTACGCCACGACTGCTTCTATGGGATTCGCAACAATCGAGAATATCTTCTATGTTGTAAGTGGCGGATGGCTCGTTGCCATATTCAGGGCGGGTCTCAGCGTGCCTGGGCATGCGTTCTTTGGGGCAACGATGGGGTTCTATCTCGGCCGCGCCCGGTTCAGTAGAATTGGATCGGCAGCCTACGCTCTCGTCGTCCCCATCATACTTCACACCATCTATAACGTCATAGTCACGTTAGGTCTCGGCTTACTCAGCCTGCTTCTAGGGGCAGGTTTCATCATACTGCTGTATCGCAGGATCAAAAGACAGATCGCAATCGCAGATAGAGCGTCGCCTTTCAGGACTGAACGGGGAAGATACTGCATCTACTGCGGCTCAGAACTCTCCTTCGATTGGCTGTACTGCCCCAAATGCGGCAGAAGTCAAGCTACAAACAACCAAGAACAGTTTTAGCGTTATACAACAATGTATTAGAAAGCAAGACACGAAAGATGCAACGTCTCCTTTCTTCGCACCCGGTTGAACACTTATAAGAGGTACTCAAGGCAGAGAAAGGCCATGATGTACGGGCAGCTGGCCAAGACAGTAACCTCTGACGGTATCGAGCTCCAGGGCTTCTGGATAAACAATAACAGCGACATCGCGGTCTTCCACTCCCATGGCTCAGCGGCTGACTTCTATACGCAGAAATTCATAGAGGTGATAGGCGAGAAGCTCTCCAGCAAAGGAATCTCCTACCTAACAGCGAACAACAGAGGTCATGACGTCTACGCCTACCTAAGACAGCATAGAGATGGAAAGATTAGGTGGACCCAGGTCGGAGGGGGTTTCGAGAGATTCGAGGACTGCACCCTCGACATCAAAGCATGGATCGACTTCCTTGAAGCGCAAGGAATCAAGAGAGTGATTCTGCAGGGGCACAGCCTCTGCCAGAAACTGGTCTTCTACCAATACATGAAGGCTGATCCAAGAGTCATCGGACAAATCTACCTTTCGCCGGGAAATGATGCTAGCCTCATGTATTCCACCCTTGGGCAGGAAAAATACCGCGAAACCAACAGAATGATCAAAGAGATGGTTGAGCAGGGCAGAGACAAAGATATGCTTCCCAAGGAACTCACGGCCGTATGCCCAATGGCAGCAATAGCATATTACGGATACCTTACAGAAGATAGCGTAGGCAACATCTTCCCCTATCACAATCCCAAATCACCCAAATGGCAAGCGCTGTCAAGCATCAGAGAACCATTATTGGTAATTTTTGGCGAAGCAGACAATCTCATCAAGCCATCCATTGAAGAGACCAGCAAGCTGCTCAAGGAGAAGGCTTCTGCATCCAAAGACCTGACGGTAAAAATAGTTAAGAATGCAAACCACAGCTTCATCGGCCACGAGAACGAGGTTGCGGAAATCATAGACGGATGGGTCGAGAGGAATTTCAGAAAATAGAAATCAGATATTGACTGTCAGTTCCGGGTTTAGTCACGCTAAACCTCAGGAACTTCGAGATCCTCAACCCTTCCCTTTAGAGCCTCGATCTCAGTTGCCAGACTGTCCAGCCGCTTCTCAACCTCTGCAAGCCTTGACTCAAGTTCAGGCTTCTGAATAGCCCTCGCAAGCCTCGTCTCCATACTCTTGAGCTCAGCCTCCATCTTGGGAATCGACTCAAGGATCCTTGACTGCAGCTCGCTGACTCTTGACTCGAACTCGACTCGATCAAGGAACTCAGCGGCCTTAGTCTCAAGCTGTCTCATCCCCTCTTGAAGCTTCGATTCAACATTCCTTATCTGTTCGGACACAAGATCAACGAGGCTGGGTTCCTTTGGTTTCGCAGCCTTTCGTTTCGGTTTAGGCTTAGCTTTCTTCTTTACCATACCAATTCATTCCTGAGAATCCAGAAAATTGACCTCAGACTCGATCTTATGGCGAGATTGGTATAAATCATTTAGTCATCCCTTAAGTTAAAGAACGTATATTCACTGAAAAAGTATACGACGAGACCAAACTGGACATACTGAAGAATATGGCGAGAGTGTATGAAACGCAGACTAGTGAGCCTGAAAGAAGCCTCCAGCAGCATCAATGACGGAGACGAGATCGCAACTGGGGGACTGACAATACATAGAAAGCCGATGAGCATCGTTCATGAGCTCATCAGGCTGGGGAAGAGAAGTCTCAAGCTCCTGACATTTGGTGGCGGACCCGACGTAGACCTACTCGTTGCTGCAGGAGCGGTTAAGAGTGTTGAGGCTGCCTATGTCGGCTTCGAGATTCTCGGATTCGCACCTAACTTCAGGAGAGCGGTGGAGTCGGGCAAGATCAATTTCACTGAGCATACAGAATATTCTATCATGTCAGGCTTGCAGGCGAATACCCTTGGTGCGGAATTCATACCCAGCAAAATGCTGATGGGAACCGACGTTCTCAAAGCGCTGGGATACAAGACCTTCAGGAGCCCCCTCACGGGCGAAGAGCTCGTTGCATACCCAAAGATAACACCTGATGTGGCGGTACTGCATGTTCAGAGATGTGACGAGTATGGTAACGCCCAGATTGAAGGCGTCACCTCAATCGCTGTCTCTTATACACATCTCCGAGCCCACGAGACCGTACTA
>CAZVKZ010000153.1:0-4272 GCA_964627775.1 uncultured Candidatus Bathyarchaeia archaeon
AATCTAGCCTCGTTTCGTCTTCAGAACGGTGATTGGATCGATTTGGCGAGTTATCCATCGCTCAAGGTGGCGCGGCATCTAGGGCAGGTAGCTCTGTCTGTGGCACGAAGACTGAACATTCTGGACAGAGAATTGCGAGTTACCTCAACCAAAACTGACGTGATCATACCTCTCTCTAGAATGCCTTCCGAGGAGGATCTGGTCGCCATCAAGTCTGCCCTCAAACACTACCAGATACTAAATTACCCATTCAGAAAGAGGGAACCTCGAATGAGAAGTCTGATCGAGATTCTCAACGGCAGACTTCCACCACACCTAATGGCCTGCCTCCCACGAGCTTACGACGTAATAGGCGATGTTGTCATACTGGAGTTGCCTAAGAGCCTGCTAGCTTACGGCCAGACTGTCGGCGACGCTGTGAAGCAGTTGAATCCACGCTGCAGAACCGTACTTGCCAAGGCCGGCCCAGTGGCTGACACTTTCCGAACGAGAGATTTCCTAACCTTGTCTGGTGAACAAACAACCATCACTGAGCATTCAGAACGCGGTTGCCTGTTTCGCTTGGATCCACGTAAGGTATACTTCAGCCCGAGGCTGTCATATGAGCGCCAAAGGTTGGCGTCGAAAGTGATGCGAGGAGAGATCATAGTCGACATGTTCGCAGGGGCGGGACCTATCTCGATCGTTATTGCAAGATCTGGCAATGCTGAAAGAATCTATGCCTTTGACATCAACCCGGAGGCCGTTTTGTTCATGTTGCAGAACATCAAACTCAACAGTTTACGAGGAAAGATGACTGCTATACTGGCGGATGTCACCGGAATCACAGCGAATATGCTCTTCCACTCGGCTGATCGTGTCATAATGAATTTGCCCGAGAGGTCCCTCATGCTCATTCCTGAGTCGTGCAGCTTCCTCAAACCTGAGGGTGGAGTAATTCACCTCTACACATTTGCATCCGAGGGGGTTTCACGAGAGAATTTGTCTGTGCTTATTCGAGAAAGGGTCGAGAGCGCTGGCAGGAGATTGGTGGCAATAGAGGCTGTTAGAACTGTTAAGGCTGTTGCACCGAGGCAGTGGCAGCTTGCCTACGACATCAGAGTCGCCTAAGATTCGGCCACCAAAGTGATATGAACAATTGCACTTGGCTTAGCTAGTCTTTTCGTCAGGTCGCGACTGAAATCAGCAGCGGCCTTGTTCGATTCCACCATCACAGTCCTGTCGCATGCGAATCTGCTCTTCCTCGCAACAATATCAGTTTCATGGGTGAAAACAAGCAATGAACTTCCTCTACCTTCAGCGGTCTCGGTGACTCCATCAACCGCGATCATAATTGCTATTCTGGAATCATCTCTTGCAGCCAGTCTTTTGAATTCTTCAGATAGATCTCTAGCACCTTTGTTTGCGGCTACCGCGAGTATGCAGTCCCCCTTAGCAGTCAGATTTCCTTCTTTGGTGAACTCGAATGTCGTCTTGTGTTGAGCAGACACTGAACTGTGTCCGCGGGCATCTATCTTTTCGACAACCTTGTGTTTCATACATTTACATCCGTCGAGTATGATCGATAGACCACAGTACTCTGGTGGTAGTCCTAAGCTTTTATCTTGCTTCTTTGAACCATTATTCGTTGAAAGGGCTGAAGTTCTCTGGAGACATTTGCCCAGCTCAGACAGAGAGCTGTTGACTTACTCGTACAGGAAGGAATACTGCGGTCGGAGAGTGCGATACGTGCTATGTCAATAGTTCCGAGGGAGGAGTTTCTTCCCGAGGAAGTCAAAGCAGAGGCCTATGTCGATGCTCCTCTGCCAATAGGGTACGGCCAGACCACTAGTGCTCTTCACATGACTTCAATGTTCTGTGAGTACGCGGAGCTAAACCTTGGAGAGAAAGTTCTGGAGATAGGCAGTGGATGTGGCTACATGAGCTGTGTCTATGCAGAGGTTGTGGCACCAAGCAACGAGCCAAAGACAAAATGGGGACACGTCTGGTCCGCCGAGATTGTTGAGGAGCTGGCCAAGCTTGCGCAGGACAACGTAAGAAGATGTGGATACTCTGAAAGGGTTGATGTCCTACATAGAGACGCTTCTATGGGTTTGGAGGAATATGCTCCGTATGATGCCATAATAGTCACGAGCGCGTCCCCAGGCATTCCTCAAGAGCTGATCAGTCAACTCAGCCCCAGCGGATGCCTTCTGATCCCTGTAGGGGGCATATACCATTACCAACAACTCTTGAGAGTAAGAAAATACTCTGACGGGCACACGGAAAAGGAAGACTTGGGGGGAGTTGCTTTCGTCCCAATGAGAGGAAAAGCTGGATGGAGATGACAGAAGCCAAGCACAGACATATCAAGCTATTCAAAAAGAGGAACAAGATGGCTAGAAAAAGACCCCCTAGACAAAAGAAGTCCAATGAGTTACTGCAATTCATCTTGAAGAATCCGGGCCTGACTGTGGAGCAAATCTCAAAGAGCCTTGGGTGGAACAGCCGGAGTGTAAAACTAGCCCTCGGAAGGCTTGAGAGGACTGGACAAGTCACGCCTAGATACTTCTCTGTGGTAGCCACACATGCCGAGCCGGAGTATTTTCAAATTGATAAAGAGATTGAATCAGAGGAAAGCAAGCTTGAGAGGATGCTCCTCAGCCTTCGGGAAAGAGAAAAGGCGACATTCGAGAAATGCGTGAGAGCTCAGATGGCCAAAGATGAGAAGCTCGCATCAATATACGCTAGCCAGTGCGCCGAGATAAGGAAGCTAATAAACACAGCGGTCGCAAATGAAAGCCTTTTAACTAGGATGAGCTTGGCGCTTGAGAATCTGAGATTAAGAAGGCGGACTCCCAAAGTATCTTTCAAGAGTGGTTCGGCTACCTGACTCCAGACTTTTCGTAACGCGGTCGAGCGCGCTTCTGACTCTTTCTTCAGAGAAGTCCCTCTCCCCAGAGAGAAATCTGACTGTTGCCTCAACATCGGGCTTCCTCCATTTGACCACATAATGGTCCGTAACATTGGGGTGGAGGAAAATATCTCGGATTTTTAGAAGCTCCTCTATATCAGCACCCTCCGGCAGATATCCGACAGCTCTATTCAGTTTGCCGTGTTCGCAAATTAGCTTCAGAGCTGTCTTCGGTCCGATACCCTTGAATCCATCGGGATTGAAGTCTGTCCCGAGGACTATTGCGAGATCAACAAGCTGTTCCCTTGTGAGCCCTAGAACCGATAGTGCTCTCTTCAAATCGACGAGTTCAGGCTGTACCTCCACGTAGATATTCTTCCCAGGAAGTTTTCTTCTGCCAGAGACTGTGAGGTTGCGCACCAGCCTCGGCGCTCCAAAGAGCAGCGAGTCATAGTCCTGACTGGCGACAGCCCATAAATCACCTTTCAGAACGACATAAGCAGCCTGGGCCTCACCTTCGGAGGGCGCTTGTATCCATGGAACACCCATGCTGTCAAGGAGCCTCTTTGCATCGTCAACCATATCGTCTTTCAGCTTGGAGGTCATCTGAGCGTAACGTTTTGCCTCGTCAAGGGCACCTCGGCTAAGGGCGTCTTCATACCGCACCAATGCTTCTTCTTTGATTCTCATCCTCCTCTTGATCTCGACTTCCTTCATTGCTGGAGGTTTACCATCGAAGACATAAGCTACATTGATACCTCGCTCGATCATGTTCACTGTTCTGTAGAATAGTCCGCTCAGGTGGCTTGTTATTCTACCAGTTCGATCGGCGAGGGGCTCTCCAGACCCACCCCTTATGATTGCGAGAAATTGATAGAGGGCATTGTAACCGTCCACAGCCAATGATCTTCCTTGAAGATCGTCTAGCCTGATCTTCTTCTTCTCAATTATTTCACCAAGATCCACACCCATATGTGCCACCGATTCAGCTACATTCCGTGGCTGAAAGCCACAACTATTCCTGCTACATGCCGGTAGATTAGAATGTATGTACCCCTACCCTGGACAGCGGCATCAATGGGGTCGGAAGGGATCTGCAGTTCAGAGCTCTTCAGATGTATCGGCATGCTACCTTAACAACTATTCGATATGGACTTTGATCTAAAGAAATGAGTTATCTTCCTCTGGAATAAGGCCTCTTTGATCATCGTGCTTGTTTCAACCCAGTATCCGTAAGGGATGGTGAGGGCTGCTAGCGCCCCCGAGAGGGCTTTCTGGAATGTGTCATATCTGGCAGGTTTGGTTCTGAAAAGTTCACGAATGCTCTCTCTCACATTCCAGACTCCTACAGGCAGGATGTATTCCGGATGTATTTCCCT
>CAZVKZ010000154.1:0-4263 GCA_964627775.1 uncultured Candidatus Bathyarchaeia archaeon
GCTGATGCCGAGGAGTGAATACTGATCGGGTCAAACTGACTGCAGAGAGGAAGCTCAGCAGGCTCTCAGTTCAATAATTGTCCTTTGCACAACACTCCCCCCTGCTAGTGTCCTTAAGCTCTAATATGTTTTGTTCACCAAGAAGATGCTGTGAGGATAATTGCTGGATTTCAAGACAGACAGGATTGCTAATGCTGGCTCCGGGTTCTCATTCAAGGAGTGCTTTGGCTACTGTTCTGGATCGGCCCAGCCTTGCCTTTTTTCATGCTCGATACACGTTGGGGGCACAACTTCGCTCTCCCCATCATCTTCTTAACAGTCGGGTTGGCCTCTCACTCCAGAAAGATCTCATGCCACCTAGCAGCTGTACTTGCATCCTTCTTGACAGTGCCGGTGGAGCTGGCCTTCCTGCCTTGGTCTGCAGCTACGTTCATCGCAGCCACACTTCTGGCAATCCTGATCGCGCTGCATCTAGTCGAGAGAAACAGACAGACCGAGTTGCTGAAACCACCGCCTAGGCTCAAAGCATGGTTGAAGATACATCTCTTAAGCTTAGCGTATGTCGGTTTGGCGCATATGCCGCTGATCTTCTTCTTGGTCAGATGGTTCAACCCTGAACCTTTCGCAACATACCTGCCGATAGAGCACGAGCCATCCACGAGCATCTTCAATCTCATGTTGCTGATATTGACGCCTCTGGCCCTGATGGAGAAGTATGTCAAGCAGATTGGGCCACTTCAGGTCTCAAGGATCAGCTTCACTTGGACAATCTTGATGATTGTGTTTCCACTGCTATCGATAACTATCCTAGGAAAGTAGGTTTCTCCTAGGAGGATCGAGCAGACGCTCGATATGCCTGAGGTCGACTTGATGAGAGAACGGAAGAACTTCCATCAGGAAACTTCAGCTAGATCTTATGATCTTAGACTGAATGACCGAGTTTGCTTCAGACTGCACGAAACGGTCGAAGCTGGGCCGGGCGATTCATCGGCTCTCCAAAAAGGCTTGGTCATGCTTGTCGAGGGCCGGGCTGTATGTGGTGAGGGTGTCGGCTTCGGTGTACCAGCGGTTGAGTATCTAGGCAGGATACTCTTCTGCACCCACGCTACCGTCCGAGTGAGGAACAAAGAACTAGTGAAATCCTTCTCGACGGATACTGTTCAGAGAAAGACCTGGAGACAGAGGTTTCCGGTTGATGGTAGAGTCTATCTGCTCTTGGAACGAAGGCTGGTCAACAGATACCGTTTGGATAGTAGACAACGGGCATTTCTTTTCCATGTCATGCGATTCATATCACTACTCGGATTCAGATTATCATACCAGAAGATCAGATCAAGAGGGCTGATTGAGATAAGATATCGATTATCAGGAAGGAATGTGGAGGTAACTGTCGACTCTTCTCAACTTATTGATAGAAGATACGAGAGGCTTTTGATCTTCAATGAACAATCATCAGGTTTCGATCTCTACAAGGATAAGATCAGAACATTGAAGGGTGATGAGATAGGAGTATGGGAAATGACCGAATCTGAAAGGGCTTGTTTGACCAGCACCCACGCGAGGGTCACTTTCTGCGTCAGAAATGTAGAAGGGACCGTACTGTATCGGGGACGGGAGCTTCTGAGACCGCGTCTGGACTGGGCAGGATTCTGTTATTCAGTACCGCCCAGCAAAGAACGGTTTGAGTATACGATAGAGATCAACTAGAGTGAAGATCTTGGTTGATGTTCTCCTAGTCTACCCCTTCTTCAAGCCGAGATTTGACAGATCGCCTTTCAGATTTCCACCCCTAGGAATCGGCTACATCGCTTCATTGCTGAAGCAAGAGGGATTCACGGTCAAGATACTGGATTGCACCTTCAAAGACCAGCGGAGGATCCTTAAAGAGGTCGAGAACTCAAGCCCCCGAATAATTGGCATCTACTCGATGTATTCGATGGAACGAGAGTCTATCAACCTCGCAAGGAGGATCAAGGGCATCGCTGATATTCTGGTAGTTGGTGGTCCACTGCCAACGGTTGATCCTGCAAGCTTCCTGAACGACTTTGATCTAGTGGTAATCGGCGAAGGCGAGAATACGATGCTCGATCTCGCAAGAAGCTTCTTTGATAACGGAGAATCGCGAGACGTCCCAGGCATAGTATTCAAAGATGGTTCAGGAATTCACCGCACAGGCAATAGAGAGTTCATTAAAGATCTTGATTTGATTCCTTTCCCTGCAAGAGAACTCTTTGAAAACGCACCCTACAAAAAGTACTACCAGACTCGTTTTGGATATTCAATGACATCTATGATCTCCTCTAGGGGCTGCCCGTTCAAGTGTGATTTCTGCAGCAGGCCAGTGTTTGGAGACAGCTTCAGATCCAGATCGCCACAGAGCATAGTTGATGAGATGCAGTCGATATCAGCTCTCGGATATGACACTGTATGGTTTGCCGACGACTGCTTCACCATATCCAAGAAACGAGTTGTCGCCATATGTGATGAGATAATGAGGCGAGGATTGAATCTCAAGTGGCAGTGCCTATCTAGGGTAGATACACTTGATCTTGAAACGGCCTCGAGAATGAAGAAAGCCGGATGCCAGAGGATATACTTCGGCATAGAATCAGGTGACGAGAGGACACTGCGGATAATGAGAAAAGAGACGGATCTTCGGACTGCACGGACCGCAGTGCGTAATGCCCGCTCTGCACAGATCCAGACAGGCGCCTTCTTCATAATTGGCTATCCAGGCGAGAGCAATCAGGCGATACTCAACACAACAAGATTCGGCGCCTCTCTCCCTCTGGACTACCTCTCATTCACACTGCCCTACCCCATACCTGGAACTGGCCTATATGAGAAGGTCAAGGATAGCCTCAAAGACTCTGCCAAAAGAAGACCTAGGATGATCGAGCACAGTCTTCTATTCAAATCGCAGTTCTCAGAACTCAAGCTCAAGTTCGCAATAGCGAAAGGAGCTGTGCAATTCATGATGAGGAAGTACCTAGGCTCAAGAGGCTACAGGCTACTGGGAACGCCTCTGGAGAAGATAACCGATGAATTGTTCAGAGCGATGAAGTAGCGAGGAACAAAAAGGCCTTATGAAGATAGCGCTAGAGATCAGACGCAAAAGAGCCATTGCGGTCACGATAAGCATCATCGTACAATGCCTCTTGGGATTGTTCTTAGGACATCACTATGACATGGGAATCTTCTTCACGGTCGGACATGGAGTCTCTCACGGCGTCTCACCATACGGTATCTTTCCTTCAAGGGAGATCTTCAAGAACCCAGCCTTTCTTGAGCAACTACCTGGCATAGGATACCCGCCTCCATGGGCGCTGTATCTTGGACTGGTCTACCTGGTACTGTACAACTCTACAAGGAGCATATTCGCATACAATCTCGGAATCAAGCTCCCGAGCATACTCAGCAATGTGATTTTGGCTTTCCTAGTAGAACGAATGGCGGTTCAAGAGGGCGCAGTAAGGAAGTACTCTGATAAGATCTTCTACTTCTTCCTCTTCAACCCGTTCATGATCTATGTCTCAGCGGTCTGGGGACAGTTCGACTCTTTCAACATACTTGTGACTGTTCTCGCGCTTAACGAGGTGTACAGTCGCAGGATCAAGAGATCATCGGTTCTTCTTGCCCTCTCAGCATCGCTGAAAATTCTTCCATTCATACTTTTCCCACTGTTTGTCATGTTCGTCAAGAGAAACTGTAGCCTTAGATCAAGCTTAGAGTTCATTATGACGTGCGCAGTCTCTATTGCAGCATTTTCTTGCTTGCCCTTCGTTGTCTTCGGTTGGAACCCAGAAATAGTATTTGACAACTTGGGTTACCACTTCAACAGGGCGGGTGGCTTCACACTATTCAACATTGTTGAGTTGCTCTATGACCAAGCGGTTTTACCTCAAGGGTTAGAGTTACTGGGTTTTGTCTGGATCCTGGCCTTAGTTTTGGGCTACTATATTCTATGTAGAACGAGTCTGAACAAGAGGATGGATCTTGTTAGGTGGTCATCTTCTCTGTCGTTTATTCTCCTGCTTACGAGAAGTTGGGTTTCGGAGCAGAATGTCGCAATGCTTATTCCGTTGGTCATGCTTGTGACGGTTGTCAACTTCGGAGGCTGGCGTACTAATGATCTTATTTGGGTCAATGCTTTTGTTTTTGCTTTTCTCAATACGAGTCCTTTTCAGATGTTCTTTCTTGTGTCGCCTGAACCCTTGGCTTTCATGATGAAACTAGATCAGTCATTTAGAGCTCTACGGCTTT
>CAZVKZ010000155.1:0-4251 GCA_964627775.1 uncultured Candidatus Bathyarchaeia archaeon
CAGAACGTACAGGCGGTTCTGATGTAGTCTCAATACAGACAGAGGCCAAAGCCGAAGGAGACGGATATGTGTTGAATGGTGAGAAGAGCTACATCACAAATGCTGGACAAGCCGACCTCTATGTTATCCTAGCCTCGACGGACAAGACCGAAGGATCCAAGGGTCTCAGCGCATTCATTCTTGAGAAAGATAGAAAGGGCCTGAGCATTGGCAAGACTGAAGATCTCATCGGCATGAGGGGAATATCAAATGGCCAGATCCTACTCAAAGACTGTTCTGTACCAAGAGAGAATCTTATTGGCAGTGAGGGGGACGGACTCAAGATAACCCTATCCTGCATCGATAGAGGAAGAGTAGCTACCTCCGCCATCGGTGTGGGCATAGCGCAGGCCGCCCTTGAGGCTTCAATCAATTATTCAAAGAAGAGATTACAGTTTGGCAAGTCTCTATCCGAGTATCAAGCCATACAGTTCATGATAGCTGACATGGCAACAGGGGTTCAGGCAGCCAGACTCCTGACACACTACGCGGCCTCCTTGGCCGATAAGGGAGTGAGATTCACAAAAGAGGCCTCGATGGCTAAACTGTACAGTTCAGAGGCGGCTCTTCGCGCAGCCCTTGATGCAGTGCAGATACACGGTGGATACGGCCTCTCAAGAGAGGGTCCTGTCGAGAGGCATGTGAGAGACGCAAAGACACTCACGATAGCTGAAGGAACGTCTGAGATGCAGCGGATGATCATCGCGCGAAATGAGATCAAGTAGTTACTATTCGTCTTTGTCTGTCCTGAGAAGCTGAAGTATTGTCGACTTCTTTATTTTCATGAGAGGTAGAGCATAGCTTATGATTCTAGTCGATATGATTCCGACAACATCTCCACTCTCATTCACAACAGGGAGTCTCCTGACGCGTTTCTTGGACATGATCCCCGCTGCCTCCAACAATGTCGCATCTTGAGAGACGGTCAAAAGAGGGGATGACATCACATCCTTTGCCTTAGTCGACTTAGGGTCGAGTCCCTTCGCCACTACCTTCCTTGTCAGGTCTCTCTCAGTTAGGATCCCTTTCTCTTTGCCGTCAACTGTTACAAGAACCGAGCCAACATCCTTGGAAGCCATTACCTCAGCCACCTCAACTATGGAGGTGTCTGAACTAACCTTGGCCTTTGAGCGCATCCAGTTCCTGACTAGAATCGAATCCTCAGAACTCATGTCTAAGAATGAGATCGCTAGAACAGTATTTCTGCATTACGGCTGAAAGCGGGGAGAAGGCGGAGGAGGCGCAATAGGCTACGTAGTACGTGGATTACTTGAAACTTGAAGAGGCGAGCTGCCAATTTCATTTGGAGCCTGCCTCTAATAGTTCAAGGCTAGACAGAATGATTAAGACTCAGTTTCATTATGTAAGAGGTCACTGCCCGAATGTGCTTGTTACGATCTAGTTCGTTGGGTCCTCAATGAAAAGAATGGTCCTACTTCTTCTCCTCACCCTCATAGTGAGCGCAACTACAACACGAGAGATTCTATCTGCAGAGAAGGCTTATGACTTTGTACTGCCGGACACCGATGGCGGAGAGATCTCACTCTCCAACTTTGCAGGAAAATACTTGGTTATAGACTTCTTCGCAATTTGGTGTCAACCATGCAAAGTCCAGATCTCACATCTCAGGGAACTGAGAAGTCAGCTCGGATCCAATATAAGCGTAGTCTCGATCGGAGTAGACCCCTCAGAATCGCTTCAGCAACTCAGGGAGTACCAGAAGAAGTACGGATTAAACTGGGAGGTTGCAAAGGACACGAAATTCATTGCAGTAGAGTATGGGGTCACAGCCATTCCGACACTCGTTTTGGTAGATCCCTCGGGAAATGTCATACAAACATACGTAGGCGTTACGGAGGCATCAAGAATCATTCGAGACTTGCCGTTCAAACCGTCCAAGGCTCAGCTGACCCAAGGAGGCTTGGCATCAACCACAACAGGCATCCTCATTGTCTTGGCAGTATTGGTGGCTCTGTCACTCATTGTTCTCAGCAGGCGCCGCAAGAGAAAGCGACCACCAGCCCGGAAATAATCTAACACGATATAGACTAGTGCTGGGCAGCAGGTAATAGGTCTCCCATTAGCCCGCTACCTGTCCCAAAGGGTCGAGGTTCATACTGGTTATAATGCTGATCGAACAATGTTATCTATGCCGTGCGAATACTCATTTTGTTTGTTGCTTGGAGGTCACTCTGAGATTTGACTTCGGGTATCTACCGATCCAGGCTAAAGCGTGAAGTAGCCGAATCAGCTGCGAAGTTCATGTCATCAGTAACGGATGATGAAAGAATACTGCAGGAGGATATCCTAGGAACAATAGCGCATGAAATAATGCTGCACGAACGGGGGGTCATCTCGCACAGTGATGCGAGAGAGATCCTGAAGGCGCTTCAGGAATTGCTCACCCTCTGTACAGAGGATAGGGTCGAGTTCAACACAAGATATGAGGATATTCACGAATTCGTTGAAGACTACGTGGTGAGAAAGACTGGTCCAGATGTCGGCGGGAAGCTTCACACGGGGAGATCCAGAAATGACCAAGTTGCCCTTGATCAGAGAATGGCGTTAAGAAAGGGGTTGAACGAGGTCAGTCTGAAGATTCTTGATCTAATCGAGGTTTTGCTGGGAGTAGCCTCCGAAAACTCTGAAAGCGTGATGATAGGATACACGCACACTCAGCATGCACAGACAACATCCTTTGGACACTACCTGTTGGCTTACGTCGATGTTCTCTTCAGAGACTACGAGCGCATCCGGCAAAGCTACGATAGGGTCAACAAATCACCTCTGGGGGCATGTGCGCTTGCGGGTTCAAGCTTCCTTTTGGATCGGAATCGAACAGCTGAACTTCTTGGATTCAGAGGTCTGGTGGAGAACTCAGCCGATGCCGTAAGCTCAAGAGACTTTGCTTTGGAGTCTATCGCGTGCCTAGCAGTCTTGATGGCTCAATTAAGCAGGATCTCAGAAGATCTAATCCTGTGGTCGAGTAGTGAGTTTAGCTATGTTGAGGTAGATGATGCCTACGCATCAACCTCAAGTGTGATGCCGCAAAAAAAGAATCCCTGCACCCTTGAGCTGATAAGAGGCAAGACTGGCAGAGTCTGTGGAGAGCTAGTAAGTCTGCTCACTACACTCAAAGGTTTGATGACGGGATACAACAGGGATTTTCAAGAAATGAAGAGGCCACTATGGACAAGCCTAGATACAGCAGAGAGCTGCCTCGATGTGCTTACAGGAGTGATGGGGTCATTAAAGATCAATAAAGATAGATTGTTTGAGACAGCCTCTAAAAGCTACGCCCTCGCTGTAGACCTGGCTGAAGAGCTCGCCAGAAAAGGTGTATCCTTTAGGCAGGCCCATCAGCTCGTAGGAGCCATCGTCAGGGAGAATATTGAATCGAACAGACTATTGAGCGAAGTATCGACAGACCTGATAGAAAGTTACTCGCAAAGAATTCTCGGAAGAAAAGTAGGGATTACGCAAGAGGAATTGAGAAGAGTCCTCGAACCGGTCTCCTCGCTGAGATCTCGCCGAACAAGGGGGGGTCCGAATCCGGAAGAGGTCAATAGAATGATCAGAGATAGAATGGACAGGCTCAACGAAACAAGAGCAAATCTTCAAGCAGAAACCAAACGGCTGGAGAAGGTGTTCGAAGATCTGCTTAGAGTAACCAAATCCATTACTGGCTAAGAGATTTCGGAATAAAGGGCAGCGAAGCAATTATGCTTCAGAGTATCTCTAGCTGGCCTGTAAAGAGGCTGCTTTCTCGTTAAGTTCCTTGAAGAGGACTGAAGATAGGTACCTCTCACCGGTGTCAGGAAGTATTGTGACTATCAGCCTGTTCTTGTTCTCTGAGCGTTCTGCCACCTGAAGAGCGGCAAATGTTGCTGCTCCGCTGGATATGCCACACAGAATGCCCTCCTCCTCAGCAAGTTGCCTAGCAGCCTCTATGGCCTCTTCATTCTTCACTTTCAGTATCTCGTCTACTAAATCGAGCCGCAGAACTTCTGGGATGAATCCGGCTCCTATTCCTTGAATCTTGTGAGGTGCAGGTTTTCCTCCTGAGAGAACAGGTGAATCGAATGGTTCAACGGCAACTACTTTGAAGCTGGGCTTCTTGGGCTTTATCACTTCAGCGATTCCTGTTATTGTTCCCCCTGTCCCGACACCACCAACAACAATATCCACTTCACCGTCAGTATCTTCCCATAT
>CAZVKZ010000156.1:0-2509 GCA_964627775.1 uncultured Candidatus Bathyarchaeia archaeon
AGTCGAAGCTGTTGGGACGAAGATCGGTGGGTGTGGACATCCATCCGCTCGGAGTGTTCATGTCTGAGGTCAAAACGACGAAGATCCCTCCGGATGAGTTATCGGTTGCTCCCACAATTCTTACAATAATCGAAAAACGAATTGATTCTGCGACGAAGCTTCATAGAGAGAAGACGCTCCTCGATTTTGTTACGAACCCTTCAGAGAGTGAAAGTTTTCACTATGTTGTCCCCAAGTTTCCAAACGGGGATCACTGGTTTCAAGAGCACGTGCTGCACGAGTTATCGATACTATACACTTCTGTCATGGAAGCCGATGTTAGTTTGAAGTTGAGGAACCTGCTTCTGCTGGCTTTTTCTTGCATAATAGTTCCTGTTTCTAATCAGGACAGTGAAACCAGATATGCCGCGATCAAGAAGCGAATACAGCCAAAACAACCTTTCACACTTTTCAAGCATAAGGCGATGGACATGGTCGAGAGGATGCGAACGTTTTTTCAAGTGGCAAGTGACTGCGAGGCCAACGCTTATCACGCCGATGCAAGGGAACTCGATTTCTTAGAGGACAACTCAGCTGATGTGATAATTACCTCTCCGCCCTATCCTAACACTTACGACTATTATCTTTATCACAAGCTGAGAATGTTCTGGCTGAAGATGGATTGGGAAAGGGCAAAGCACAACGAAATCGGTTCGAGGCTTCGGCATTCAAGTCAACGGGAGAACGTAGATACATATATGAGGGATATGGCGAAGTGCTTTGAACACTTCAGTCGGATTCTCAAACCCAGAAGACCGTTCGTTATTGTGGTTGGAGACTCGATAATTCGAAAAGAGCTGCTGCGAGGCGATGAAGTGGTCAGCGAGCTCGCCAAAAGGACAGGTTTTGGACTAGTAGAAAAAGCTGAATACAACTTAAGCTACGCTAGCAAGACATTCAACCCAGCGTTTAGAAACAGGGCGAAGTTAGAACATATCATCCTGCTGAGAAACCAAAAATGACCCGACGAGATGACACACAGATCAGGATATACTTTGAATGCTTGGAGCAGGCCTATCATTTCATCTATCCGATCGTCGAGAGACGGGCAAAAGAAATTAGGCAGGAGGTTGAGATAGAACTAGTCAAATTAAGGGCAAATCACGAGCTCTATGCCAGGGAGATTGCTCCGATCATATTCTGGAAGAAGCCGGACGTTCTGATAACACTTCTAGATGATGGGCATGAGCATCCTCTGCTTATGGTCGAGTTCTCGAATGCCGTTTTTACTGAGGATCACGAACTTCAACGCTTCGATGGACTCGTTGCAGCGGCCAAGAACAATTGCATATACGCCAAGATATCTCCGGCAAGAAAAGCTTCGCCAAGTGAACATGGTGGGAACATTGAGTTCGACTATGCTGGTCCTTATTCGCTAATTCTAAGACAGTTCCGGAAGACGTTCTTCCACTTCGATTGGAAGTGTGATGAAACAGGGGTCGTAGATGTTGAGGAAAACTATGTGTCCTGCCCAAGACGGATAGATCAATTCGAACTCCTCGTGACTGCGATACTGCGTATAGTCCTTGAAAAGGGCTATTCAAGCGGATGGATGGATTCCGTCGCCAGTCTCTTGAGGGCGGAGCCATTCTTTGCGAATTGGATGGATAGATTGGGGACAACACCTCCAATTGATGTCACCACGCTGAATACGTCTAGGACCCGTTGGTTGGAAAAGGAGTCGTTCTTAGGAGCTGGGGCGCTAGAACTGAAGCTGAACAGGTTTGGACATGCCATGGATCCAGAGC
The DNA here is from genome assembly GCA_964627775.1 of uncultured Candidatus Bathyarchaeia archaeon. GTDB lineage: Archaea > Thermoproteota > Bathyarchaeia > 40CM-2-53-6 > RBG-13-38-9 > CAZVKZ01. The sequence goes on from CAZVKZ010000156.1 coordinate 1,788, forward strand.
GAGGAATGCTTGCCTACTACGGATGTATAAGTAAGACGATAGTTTCCAAGATGTTGTTTTCAGAGAGAAATGATGCATGGTACAAGGATATCCCCGAAGAGACTCAAATCAAGGATCATATCGAAGAGAATGGCCTGAAAGATGCCTACGATTTTCTTTTCTGCTTCGCCCTAGGCTCCGGACTGAGAGATAACGCAGAGTTCATGGAGCTTTTGAGGCGCTTCGAACACCGCTCGAACTCGACCGCAACGCTTGACCTCACGGAATTTATCAAGGCCAACTTCTTTGCCCTCAATAAGCCGCTCAGAACGATCTTCGCATACTCTTCTCTATTCGTCATAGAAGACGTATCCGGTCAGAGAAGGGTGATATTCAAATGGAAACCATATGATGAGCCAGACTTCTTCGACGACTATCAAACTGTGACCCCCCTGAAAGAGAGAACAGCACTTGAAGAAGACGACGTAACGTACATAACGGTCCACAACATACTCAGACCAAATGGTTACAGGATAATTGCAGTCAGCTATCCTGGCGCCCAGGCCGACCGCGTGATTCTCATAGAGGCAGGAACCGGCAGAAGACAAAGGAGAAAATACGTGGACATAATTTCGTTCATTCCCGATGAAATTACCAACTTGCAGGAAAGCAAGGGAAGTTTCTCGCAGGAGGCGATACAAGAAGACATCAATGAGATGTCTAAATACAAAAGAAACAAAGAC
>CAZVKZ010000156.1:2519-4244 GCA_964627775.1 uncultured Candidatus Bathyarchaeia archaeon
GCTGAGGAACTTCCAAAAGAGGTTCGTTCCCGAATCTTTGAATACCATAGTGAAAATAGGTGTCGGATTCTGGTCAAGCAGAGCTTTCAGGGTATCTGTGCTGAAGGACTTGGATCTGAGGGACTTGGATTATTTTGTGTACATAACCAATGATCGAAAGCAATGGAATATCTGGTGCACGGGGACGGGCAGGATGTTCACCAGGATGAATGGAAACGTGGAAATCCCAAGAACTTATGACGTGATGCAGGGAAACACTGACCCTAGAAGCAATACGCTCGATTCGTTTGTTCTCAAATAGAACATTGCCCCTCCAAACGTGAACAGTCAAGCTCTTTGCAGACGCAAAGAAGCAATTTGAGAGTCTGAGAGAGGAAAGGGAAGAGATAGAAGCAGTGATGATACGTAGGTATCGTCGCATCCCGTTGAGGAAAGAAGTGAGTTCCTACTACGAAGGCATAGCGTTGGCAAACAAGGATGCGACCACCTATCAACTCGTGAAGTTCTTTCTGCCGGAGAAGGTCTCCAGCCTGTAGACCTTATATCTGTGCGTCGACAAGCCTCAATCAACTGTTCAAACAACACAGAACCTAGTGGTGAATATGCTCAGGGAACTAGTTATTTTTGCCTTGGGTTACACTCTTGGAGGCGGCAGCGATAGGCGCCGACCATTTCCTATAGTGACTTTTACGCTTGCTGCTGTGGCTTCTCTGGCGGTGATTGCGGGAACGGTGATTGCTGCGAAGATTGTTCTCTGGATTTTCATAAGCACGTTCAAGTTTCTCTGGACGATTGGTCGAGCGATTGCTCTGGCGATTTTCCAAAGACGATAGAGACATGGATTGCAAAGCACGTGCGCTATACCTCGTTGGGATGAGACCGAGATCGTTGCACGAGTCGTGGAGAAAGATAGACGAAATAGAGAACAGGATAACGCTCTCACAAATCTGGGATCGTCTCAATGGCTTGCAGCTTGTTGCTGAGAGGAATCCTGGACAACTTCACTTTAAATGGGCCTCTGCTTTGACTAGGAGTTCATCGAGTTCTTGATCCTGTAAAGCGCCATCGATCCTGCTGGCCTTCAGAATCATCTTGGCTAGGTCTTTGAGGAAGTCTGGTCGACTCTCTTGGGAACATGTCTCCAAGACGCCAAGGATCCTAGACAGCTCTACCTTGACATAGGTGAGTTCCGCCTTCACAGCGATGTTGACCTGGCCTGCTTGTTTGATGACGACCTGCCCATGTGGAATGTAGAGGTCGAGCCTGACTTCGCCTTGGTTCTCTTCGACCCATTTTGAGATTAGCTTGTTAATGATCTGGCTTTGCTGAAGCCCTAGGGCGCCGCATAGCCTTTCGAACCGGTCCTTTAGGAGGGGATCGAGGGCGAAGTACTTGGGCTTCCAGCCCTGCGCGATTACGCCTTCTCTTCTCTTTCTGAATGAATGATCATTCATTCAGACTCCTCTCATGTTGCCTGCACCTGGTAGCTGCGGTCGACAACTTGGACCCGGTCACGATAGAAGCGCAGGTAGTTGTTTGACTGTTTGCGGAGGATCTCCCATCGGACCAGTTCGTCTATGGCTTCGTCGGCGCCATCGTCAGGCCAAGCGTGGTCCTGTATGGCTCTCTTGACTTTGCTGCCGGTCCACCGATCGTCTTTTCCTTCATGGTTGGTCAGAACAACTAGGACCCGGGCTAGGGGTGTTGGAGGGTTCTCGAGAAGGT
>CAZVKZ010000157.1:0-4230 GCA_964627775.1 uncultured Candidatus Bathyarchaeia archaeon
CATATTAGATAGTCTCTCAAGATACTGGAACGTACAGCCTCTCTAGCGCGCGAAGTCTGAAAGACTAATGAATCTATAGAGACCAGGCACCTGCAACGCTACGAAGTCTATCTGGAGAAGAAACCACTAAGGAATTGAACAATCTCAGTGAGAATGAGAGGCAGCGGATACTCAGCGCGTTATGCGGTCTTAGGGATTACGGTTTCACGCCAAGGGTTGATATCAGGAAGCTCCTCGGACATGAAGGTCAATACAGATTGAGGGTGGGCGATTACAGAGTTCTATTTGAACTGGTGAAGCCACGAACAATCAAAGTCTACGCGATACTGTGCAGAAGAAAAGCATACCAAAAGAGGTAGGAAACAGAATACCATTCTAATCCGTAGAGCAAGAGATACTGCTAGACATTGGCGCGGAGCGTCCAAGTTTCAATCGATCTATGGTAGAATTGAAAGACCCCCCTAGGGGAGGGGTGGGTGGCAGGAGGTGTTTCAATAGGTCTTACGATAGAATTGAGAGACATATGCTGTGTGGCCCCTGAACAATAATCAGGAATGATGGGAAAAACATAGGAGGGAAATCGGCGCTATCTTTCTTGGGCTGATCCGCTTGATAGAGATTGAGTTAGGCGACCTCAAGAAAATGGGCGGGGAGATTTCTCGTCTTCTGGAAGAAAAGTTGAGGACGGAGTTCGCTCTAAAGGGGAGTAAGTTGACAATGTCTGAGGTTAAGAATCATCCGCAGCCGGGAGTCAAAGAGGTAAAGATGGAAGTGAAGCGTGTTCTTCATCGCCTCGGTCTTTCCCATTATAGGGTTCTGGCGGAGCATAGCAGAATTCTGATTGTCAGAGTGAAAGAGAGGCCTAGGCTGCGTACAGAAATGAAAGGGTCGCCTCCTTCACCCTCGCAATCTTTACCATATTTTTTCCCTTAGGTGATATGCGCACATGTCTCGTCAAGGCGGAATGCAGAGCTAGCGCCATCATGCTCCATGAACCCCATTTGAATAACATAATCAATATCCACAATACTCTCGAAGGGTGCCTTGGCAACTCTCAACCTTTCTACTGGTCCATCATATCTTAAGACTGACCAGATTGTATATTCAGATGTGGACTACACGATTGAGGTCAAGAACCTAACAAAGAGGTTTGGAAGCCTGGTCGCAGTTGACAGGCTGAGTTTTGCAGTCGAGCCAGGTGAGATCTTCGGGCTGCTAGGGCCAAACGGAGCGGGAAAGACGACGACGCTCTCGATGCTATGCACGATTCTGAAACCCACATCCGGTACAGCCGTAATCAACGGGTTCGATGTGATAAGGCAACCATCCCAGGTTCGACAGTCAATAGGCATCGTATTCCAAGAACCGAGCATCGATGATAGACTCACGGGTAGAGAAAACCTGGAGATGCACGCGAACTTATATGGGGTTCCGAGAGGCGAACAGAAAAGGCGCATTGAAGAACTCTTGTGGCTAGTGGAGCTGGAGGATAGGGCCGACTCACTGATGAAAACCTACTCTGGGGGGATGAGGCGTCGGCTTGAGATAGCGAGAGGGCTCATCCATCATCCTAAGGTCTTGTTCCTCGATGAGCCGACTCTGGGGCTCGATCCTCAGACTAGAGAGCACATCTGGAGCTACATCATACAGCTGAGTAATCGCGAGAAAATCACCATGATTCTTACTACTCATTACATGGAGGAAGCTGACAGACTATGCGGCCGAACTGCGATCATAGACTATGGAAAAATAATTGCTCTCGATGAACCCGGAAGGCTGAAGGAGGAATTGGAGGGCGACATGATCTTCGTCAAGACCGCTATGGCCAAGGAGCTTTCCGAGAGATTGAGTGGAGCAGAGTGGGTGAAGGACTTGAAACTTCTGGAAGGCGAGTTGAAACACACCGTTAAGGGTGGCGAAGCGATCATTCCCAGGATCGTAGAGATCGCAGCCAGCTCAGGAATCCACATCGAGTCGATCTCAATTCGAGAGCCAACACTTGAAGATGTATTTCTTCATTACACTGGAAGAGAGATACGTTCAGCCGGTGGCGAAGAGTATCACGGGATAGTTGCCATAAAAAGGAGAAGCATTAGATGAGTGAGATCCAAGGCATCTATACCCTCTGGTTAAGAGAGGTCAAACGTTACGTGAGGGAGAGGACGAGACTTATCAGCTCTTTCTTCCAGCCTCTTCTCTGGCTGGTCATATTTGGATCAGGCATACGGTTCTCTTCCACAGGACTCGGCGGGATTGATTATCAGAAATTCATCTTCCCAGGAATCATCGGCCAAACTCTACTCTTCACATCGATGTTCATGGGAATATCAGTCATCTGGGATAGGGAGTTTGGTTTCCTCAAGGAGATCTTGGTAGCACCAATATCAAGGTCCTCAGTCTTTGTGGGAAAGATGCTTGGTGGAAGCACAGACGCCGTAATACAAGGCAGCTTCGTCTTCGTCTTCAGCTTTCTAGTGGGCGTCAGCATGAACATAGAATCCTTCCTGTTCTCCCTACCGATAATGGTTCTTATCACTTTTGGATTAGTAAGTATCGGCCTAATCATAGCTTCGTTTATAGAGAGTCTGGAGAGTTTCGGCGTGATCCAGACCTTTGTGAACCTGCCCCTCTTCTTTCTGAGCGGATCCCTCTTTCCATTAGATCACGTTCCCGAATGGCTTAGATGGGTAAGCATCGTAAACCCTCTTACCTACGGTGTTGACGCTTTGAGGACGGTAATACTCAAGGGGGCTTGGAGTCCACTCTTTCCATTAGAATTCGATGTTCTTGCTGTAGGTCTGTTCGATGCAACAATGATCGTTGTCGGCACTTTTGTCTTCGGTAGAAGAAGATAATCAATCCAATGTTTCTTGAATACGACTGAAAGCTACCTCAAGATCTGCATATATGAGGTTCTTAACGACCAAGTTAGAGGTTCAGATCAAACAGTCGGGATTGAGCGGAACCCAGGAAGACATATGTCCTATTCAATGAAGCTGGTCCATTGATCTCTAGAAGAAAGCAACTCAGATGGGAGTGTAGGTTAAGGTTCTTTGGAATAAAGGTGTTGGAGCCCCGGCTGGGCTTCGATCCCAGGACTTACGGCTTACAAAGCCGTCGCTCTGGCCGGGCTGAGCTACCGGGGCATTCGTTCCTTCCTGATGCGACCTAAATCTCCAGCATATCTTCTTTTCGCAGGCCTCTCTTGATCACGATATCAAGCTTTTTTAGCTGTCGGTACATTCATTCAGTTCTGCCGGGGTGGCTCAGCTGTGGTTAGATGCCCTCGCGGGCAGGTTCAAGCGCTGGACTCATAAAGAGCTTGTCTGAGTCTCTCTGGAGAGATCCAGAGGCCGCGGGTTCGACTGCAAAAGCCGAAACTCCCGTCCCCGGCACTTACATACCGTCACTATGAATTGCTCACTCTCGCCTGAGAACCTCTACGGATCCTCTTCCTCTTCCAACATAGACCAGGTCCGCTATGCCAGTGAAGATCCCAGCTTCAATCACCCCAGGGATCATCTTGATCTCTCTTTCAAGCGAGGATGGATCCTGTATTGGACCGAAATCCACGTCTATGATCATGTTCCCGTTGTCTGTGATTATGGGTCCAACCTTTCCTTGACCCTGCCTCAGAGTTGATCTTCCACCGATCTCATCGATACTCTGGATGACTGATTCAACTCCGAAAGGGAGAACCTCCACAGGCACGGGCTTTCCCTCACCCAGCCTCTTCGTCAGCTTGGACTCATCGATGATGATCGCTACCTTCTTGGAGCAGGAATCGATGATCTTCTCTCTCGCCAGCGCTGCTCCGCCGCCTTTTATCATGTTCAAGGTGCTCATCTCAACCTGGTCAGCACCGTCCAACGCCAGACCAGGCAATCTTCCTGCCCCAAGTTGTGTCAGTTGGAGCCTAAGCCTCCGTGCCAGAAACTCTATCTGATGTGAGGAGGGCACAAAGCTGAGTCTCAGCGGTTCCTTCTGAATCTTCTCAGCGAGCATGGCTAGGGCTTGAGCCACCGCTCTGCCGCTCCCAAGACCTATAATCTGTCCGTCTTGAACTAACTCAAGAACTCTCGAGGATGCAGCCTTCACTGCGTCTTCATAACTCTGCAAGGTCGATCTCAGATTTGCAGACTCTGCTCCTACCGTATTTATTGCTTCTTAATCTCAAGAAAGCAAGCCTGCGAATCCGCAAGCCAAGGTCTTAGCGAGGATAGTAGTGCC
>CAZVKZ010000158.1:0-4208 GCA_964627775.1 uncultured Candidatus Bathyarchaeia archaeon
AGATTCCATTAGGAATATGGAGAACAAGATACTATTAATATTGGAATATCGTTCAATTGCAGAAACCCCAACAGTCGACACGAGTCTCTGTGCTAACTGGAGAAGCAAAAGTGCTCGGACACAAATCACCCCCTATTCTTGGCCATAAACTGCGCAACGAGAAGTTTGTAGTGGAACCGGTCGGCGGCTACCATGGCATAACCGCTGCCTTTCCAACTCTGCAGATGATAGCTGACTATGAGGAGAAGAAGATTCAGCTCAACCGGGGATACCCCAGATTTGTACAGCACCCTGAAGTGCAATACTTGGAGGAGACTGTAAGAAGCCTGTACGAGGCAGATTCAGTCCTGGCGTTTACCTCTCTCGAGAGTGCCCTATTCCTACTGATCGACTCCCTCGCCAGAAAGGCAAAAACCGTCTATGTGGAGGGAGAACTCCCATCAACAATCCTAAGATTCCTTAGCGCAACCGCAGGCAGAATACCGCAAGCCGCTTCGCGTAACGATGCTGAGGTTGAGATCGTAGACCTACAGAAGCTCGAATACGGACAGAAACAGACCCAAAGTAAGGAAAAAACCGTAATCGGATATGATGACCGGGGTCTACCTGTCAAGGGCTGCAGAGATCACTGCAACATCGTCGTGGCGAAACACCCTCAAGGGGAAGCTGGGTTCGTAATTCTATTTGATGAAGCCTATGAGATGTTCAACCTCCTAAGAAGACACGCTGGATTCATTCTGAGTTCGCGAGAGGCTCAACGTCTAGCGGGCAATAAGGAGAAAACGGTAGTCAACCCATATCCAGTTCTGAAACGAAACATAGCCGAGCTCGAAGGTGTCGCCCAAGATAGTTGTCTTTTGTTTCCGTCAGGGATGGCGGCCGTCTTCTCATCGATCATGTCATGCCTTGACAAGACAAGAATTGGCTTGGTCCTCCTGGGCTCAGCTTATGTCGATACAATCTGCATCCTTGAGAAGTGGCCTGCGCTTAGAGGGACAAAACCTGCAACCTTCGTATGTGATGTTGAAGATCTCCAAGCTGTCGAGAGTGTCGTAGGTCGAGAGACAGCCGCGGTTATCTTGGAGATCCCCACCAACCCTCTGGTTCGCATAATCGATCTGGAACGGATAGTTGAAATATCGCACAGATGTGGAGCAAAGGTGATAGTGGATAATACTGTTGCCACTCCATTCAACTTGAACCCCTTCAATTATGATGCTGATATCGTAGTTCACAGCACAACAAAATTTCTCAGCGGCATGAACAACCATTTTGGAGGAGCTGCATTGTCAAAAGACAGAGGCACGTTGACAGCGTTAGCAGACTTTCAAGACTTAACCAAAAGCTACATGGATGTTGCAGAAGCAGAAGTCCTTTGCAGCAACTTGGCCAATTTCGAGTCTAGAATGAGAACAATAAATCATAACGCCCTTGTCGTGGCCGAGTTCCTCTCTGAGAATTCGAAAATTGGAAAGGTGTACTATCCAGGCCTACGAGACCATCCTGATCGCGATCTAGCCAAGCGATACCTGCCCAAGGGATGCAGCGGCCTGATCAGTTTCGTCCTGAAAAATAGTAATTGGACAAATGCTGCAACCTTCTACGACAATCTTCCTCCTCCCATAATTAAAGGCCCCAGCCTCGGAGCGGAACAGACCCTACTATGCCCATACACTCTCTTGGCACATTACCATGATCCAGCAGACAAGATTCGTCAGATGGGACTGGACCGATACTTGTTCAGGATCTCCGTTGGGACTGAGAATCCGGCTAGTATAGTTGGTGCGCTTGCGGAATCTCTTAACATGCTTGAATAGTTCTTACCGGAGTATGTTGGAGAGAGTCTTTCCTAGCTTATCTAGATCATCAAAGTTATTGTAGAAGTGAACAGCGATCCTGAGGAAGCTTTGTCTTCCCGTCTCAGGATTGTATCGGCATGATACGAGGACATCTCTGTCCTCAAGCTTTCTAGCGACCTCAACCGCATTGGGTGTATCCACAGTGACTATTCCTGAGCGATGCTTCTTTTCTGCTGGAGTGATTATGTTCAGTTTAAGTCCAGCTAAGATGTCAAAGGCATAATCCGACAGTTGCTCTATCCGGCTGCTGATTTCTGTAATCCCGGATCGTAGCTCTCCTCCACCTATCTTCTTGATCAGGCTCAGCGAGCCCCCGAGTGCGAAGATGCCTGGGAAGTTGGGTGAGCCACCAAAGGAGTCCATCGCCTTCGCTTGCTTAATGATCTGAGTGTTTCGGCTGTCCATTTTTAGTGGATCTTTAACGCTCAACCATCCTGTGAACTTTGGGAAGTCTCGATCATCGAGTAGCTCGCTTTTTACGTATAATATCCCCACGCCGTAGCCTGCACATAACCATTTTAGTCCAGATGAGACAAGGATGTCAATGTTATGCCTTTCAACGTCAATGTGGAATGCCCCAAGTGACTGAGTGGCGTTGACCACATGGGTGATGCTTCTATTCGCACAGAGGGCTCCAGTCCTTTCAATGTCCTGTTTATACCCGCTGAGAAATTGAACGTGGCTCTCAACGAGCGTGGAGGTTCCCTCGCGCAACTCATTCTCGAGGTCCGCAATTGTGAATTTGTTGTCTTGAGGTTGAACTGGCTTGACCTCGAAGCCGCACCTTCGGATAGCATGAATTGAAGCTGGAAACTCATGAGCAGGGTATACGACCGTCCCAGGTCTGAGCAGGGAGGCCGCCACCGTCATACACGATGAAGTATTTAGGAGAAAAGCTACTTCGTCAGGTCTGCAACAAATCAGGTGAGCTATCTCCCCTCGAACCTTCTCCACCTTTGTTAGATAGCCCTCCCAAAACAGATCTCCGTGATCGTGCATTTGTTCGTAGTAGGCGGTGGCAGCATCGAAAGCACTTCGACTCACAGGCGACCCTCCAGCTGCCCTCAGCTGAACTTTCTTCAACGTGGAAGGGAACTCCGCTTTCCGTATGGCATCCCAGTCTATCATGTTCTCCCTTTCCGCAGACTATACGGCCATTGTGGAAGATAATATTTCGCTGAGCTACAACGGTTTGCGACCGTGCGCAGCAGCGTGAATTTTCAGTTATGAAAATCGATGTATCCAAAACGTTAAAATCCAAATGTTAATAAGTAAAGCTTTGCATACATTAAAAGGCAATTGGGGTCGAGCCGATGACAAAAGTCTACACGAATATTCTCGAGACCATAGGTTACACGCCACTGGTTAAGCTGAACAAGATAACAGACGGGGCCGAGGCAACGGTCCTGGCCAAGCTCGAATCACGAAATCCGGGGGGCAGCGTAAAAGACAGGATCTGTCTCAGCATGATAGTGGAGGCTGAAAAACAGAAGCTACTCAAATCTGACTCAGTGATAATCGAGCCTACCAGCGGGAATACAGGCATAGGACTAGCAATGGTTGCCGCGGTCAAAGGCTACAGGCTCATCTTAACCATGCCAGACACGATGAGCCTTGAGAGAAGAACACTACTCGCTGCTTACGGCGCTGAAGTCGTCCTAACACCTGGAGCCAAAGGCATGAGAGGGGCCGTTGAGAAGGCGGAAGAACTAGCCAAGACCATCCCCAACTCCTTCATACCGCAACAATTCAAGAACCTTGCCAACCCCAAAATTCACAGAGAAACCACGGCCCTCGAGATATGGGAAGACACAGACGGTGAAGTGGATATCCTTGTGGCCGGTGTTGGAACAGGCGGAACGATAACTGGTGTCGCCGAAATCATAAAACCCAAGAAGCCAAACTTCAAAGCGATTGCTGTCGAGCCGTTTGACTCAGCGGTCCTTTCAGGAGAGAAACCCGGCCCACACAAGATTCAGGGAATAGGAGCAGGCTTCGTTCCAGACGTGCTGAGGCGCGAATTAGTAGATGAAGTATTCAAAGTGAAGAACGAGGAGGCTATTGATACCGCTAGACGACTTGTCAAGGAAGAAGGGATACTATGCGGCATATCCTCTGGAGCCGCGGCGTTCGCGGCTATTCAGGTTGCGAAAAGATCAGAGAATCAAAATAAGCTAATAGTTGTAATACTTCCTGACACTGGAGAGCGGTACTTATCGTCAATCTTATTCAAGGATCTGCATGAAGCAGCAGCAACACTACAGGCCATCTAGAAGCGAAGCCTCTTCACAGTCACGCGCGCGTAATAGATCGTAACGCTCCCTAGACTGTAAGTTGTAAGAACAGGGG
>CAZVKZ010000159.1:0-4202 GCA_964627775.1 uncultured Candidatus Bathyarchaeia archaeon
AGGCCGAGAGAATGAAGGTGGGGTCTATCCTCCCACTGCACATAATCCGGATTATCCTCACGTTTGGCGGATACTCAAAACGGCTCGTTCCAGCCAAGTCCGCCCCAGCGTAGGAACACCAGTTGCAGCAGAAGGCCAGGATGAGCGGTTCAAACTCTGCCTCTCCCATAGGGTTCACCTCGTATAAACTTCTTCAGGAATCAAGGCTGCTTTAATTTGTGCTAGGACCTGCTGATCCGTAAAGTGGAGCATGGTTATGGCCCGCCTTGGGCACTCCGCTGCGCACGCCCCGCAGCCCCTGCATAGGACCTCGATGGTTTTAGATTTGCCCCCTTCAATGTAGTGGGCACCGTAGGGACATATCTCCTCACAGAGCCCGCAACCAATGCAGAGGGCTGTGTCCACGACGGATGTGAGGGCTTCGGTTCTCATCCTCTTATTACGCATCAAGGTAGCAGCCCTCGCTGCCGCAGCCTTGGCCGATACAATGGATTCTGGGATGTCCTTCGGGCCGGAGGCCGCTCCGGCGAGGAATATTCCGTCCATCTGGGTGTCGACAGGCCTCAGCTTTAGATGGGCCTCCATTAGGAAGCCGTCTGGGCTTAGAGGTATCTTGAGGGACCGCGCCAAGAGTACCTCGTCCTTGTGGGGAATCATAGGCGTTGAAAGAACAACCCAGTCACAGGGGAACTCCACCTCCTGACCAGCAAGCATGTCATGCACCTTTACCTTAAGCTTCTTTTCTGGGGTCTCGCTGATTTCGGGGGTTATTTCTTCAATATACTTTATGAACTTCACTTCGAGGTCTCGAGCCCCTGCGTAGAAGTCTTCATACTCCTTGTATACTCGGAGGTCTCCGTAGAGGATGATGACATCTGTGTTGGGATACTTACCCTTGATCATTAGGGCGTTTTTAATGGCGTTCATGCAGCAGATTTTGGAGCAGTAGGGCCAGCCCTCCTCCTTCCTCGCCTTCAGGATCTTCAGTAGCAACCGCGCGGTGTCGGACTTGGCGAAGGCCATGAGGTCATAAGCCCGTATTTCCCCCTTCCTGGCCCCGACACATTGGATCATCACAACCCTCTCGGGCCTTTCAAGTTTCCCTTCCCTCAACATATCCTCCATTTCCATCTGTGTTACAATCCGGTCGTAGACTCCATACTGATACAAACCTTCAGGTGGCCGATAATTCAGAGCGCCGCAGGCAACAATGATAATGCCGACCTCAAGTTTTTCCTTTCCGCCTCCCTTATTGACTGTGACATTAAAATTTCCAACGTAGCCTTTGACTTCATCTACTGTTGTTGAGGTCAGCAACTCAATGTTTTTGTGTGCCTTTACGGCTTCAGTTACAGGATTCAGGACCTCCGACGCATCCTGCAGGGTCGGGTATACCTTATATAGCCCTCTGAGATTTCCTCCGATCTCAGCTTCCTTCTCAATCAAGTAAACCTTGAAGCCCTGGTTAGCCAGGGTTAGCGCCGCGGTCATTCCAGCGATGCCCGCGCCGATTACTAGAGCTGAGTCTTTAATCTCCAATTCGGGTTCTTCCTGTGGCTGCAGCCACGCAGCCCTTGCCACAGCCATCCTCACGATGTCCTTTGCCTTCTCCGTAGCCCTGTTTGGATCACGTGCGTGGACCCAGGAGCAGTGCTCGCGGATGTTTGCCATCTCAAATAGGTAATGGTTTAATCCAGCTTCCCTGCAGGCGGATCTGAATAAGGGTTCATGCGTTCTGGGGGTGCAGGAGGCCACCACAACACGGTTTAGGTTGTGCTTTTTTATGGCTTCTTTGAGGCTATCTAGTCCAGCCTCGGAGCAGGTGTATATGTTATCTTCGGCGTAGGCAACATGCGGCAGGGTCTTTGCGTAGTCAACGACCTCTGGAACTTTGACTACGCCGCCTATGTTGACCCCGCAGTGGCATATGAAAACTCCAGTTCTAGGCTCTTCCTGCATAGCTCACATCCCCAATATGATTTCCGCTGCCCTAGCGGCCGTTGCGCTGCCCTGCATTATTGAGTCTGGGATGTCTCCCGTTTTCGGTCCTAGGCAGTAGCCGCAGGCGAAGATCCCTGGAACCGTGGTGTCCACCGGATGGGCTATGTCGTCTGACGCCCTGAAGAACCCGTATCTGTCAACATCTATTCCTAAAATCTTGGCTAACTCCTTAGCGTCTGTTCGTGGCACTAGGGCTGGGCAGAGCACCACTAAATCGAAGGTTAGATTCCCTATGCTTCCCGCTAAGGTGTCCTCGTACCACACCTCAAGATTTTTCGTCACAGGGTCTTCCGTGATCTCGCCTGGGCTGCTTCGGATGAACCTTATGCCGTACTCGGTCTTGGCCCTGTTGATGAACTCCTGAAAACCCCTTCCGAAGGCCCGAAGATCGATGTAGAAAATGGAAACCTCCGCATCCGGTGTGTGCTCCTTAATTAAGACCGCGTCCTTAACCGAATACTTACAGCAGATGCTGGAGCAGTAGGCGTTTCCAAATCGCTTGTCCCTCGACCCAACGCACTGTATGAAGGCGATCTTCCTCGGTATCTTTCCGTCCGAGGGCCTTATCAGGTGCCCTCCAGTTGGACCGGAGGCGCAAAGCAAACGCTCCAGTTCTAAGGCGGTCAATACGTTCTTGTAACGGCCATATCCATAGGAAGGAATTTCAGAGGAGTCAAAGAGATCGAAACCTGTGGCCACGATGATGGCTCCTACGTCCAACTCAATCTCCTCAGGCTGCTGCTCAAGACTAACCGCTCCGGCTTCACAAACCTTTTCACAGAGCCTACATTCCAAGCAATTAGTTCTATCAATCGTCATCATTCTAGGCACTGCCTGGGGAAAGGGCATGTATATGGCCTTTCGCATTCCATGTCCCTCGTCGAATTCGTTGGGTACCTCCACCGGACAGTGATCAGCACACGTACCACAGCCAGTGCACTTTGTCTCATTCACGTATCTTGGGTTTCTGAGAACTTTTACCTTAAAGTTTCCAGCAGAGCCCTCCACTCCCTTCACTTCTGAATAGGTAAGTAACTGTATGTTTGGGTGATGGGAGCACTCGATCATCTTGGGCGCGAGGATACACATCGAGCAGTCCATGGTGGGGAAGGTCTTGTCCAATTGGGCCATCCTGCCCCCTATGCTTGGCGACCTCTCCACAAGGTATACCTTAAATCCTCCGCTCGCTGAGTCCAACGAGGCTTGTATTCCCGCCACTCCGCCCCCGATAACCAATACCGCGGATTCTCCCAACAAAATCACCTCTACAATCGATCTTTAAGGATTTGATCCAATGGAACCCTATGGGACTTAACCTCCCAGTCTGATAATTTCATGCCCATGGCCAGCCTGAGAAGCTCGACAAAGTGCAGTGCAGGCAGATTATAATCCTCCTTGTAGTGCCTCCTGACCTCTAGCTGGCCTAAATCAAACTGGAGAAAGCAGAAGGGACAAAGGGTGACGACGCACTGGGCCCCAGCACTTTTCATGCAGGCTAACTTTTGCCTAGCCAAGGGCCTGGAGAGTTCATCGTTTATGCCTCGCAGTGGCCCACCACAGCACATCTCCTTCTTATCATAGTCGACAGTTTCGGCGCCTGTGATCCTCACGAGCTCATCTAGTGCGCCATATCCTCGTATAAGACCGAAATGGAGCCTCTTGGGCTTGGCCAAGTGGCATCCGGCCTGGGTTCCAACCCTCAATCCCTTAAAGGGCTCACTAACTGCATTTTTGATCGCCTTAACGCCCACATCATCGTAGAGAACGTCCACTAGGTGTTTTACATTAGTCTCTCCCCTAAACTCCTTGTTCACCTCTGAAAGTACCTTGTTCACCCGATCTCTGAGCCCCTCATCCTGCTTTAAAATCGTGTCCACCATTAGAAGGGACTCGTAGCAGTCGTTGCATAGGGTTAGGATGTCAAGCCCCATCTCCTCCGCTATGCAAAGGTTCCTTGCGGCCAGCGCCATCCAGCTTGCGTAGTCTAGCGACTGGATGCTGAAGGGCGCACAGCAGTTTGCCCCTTGCATGTCCACCAGTTCAACGCCTAATGCTGGCAAAACTTTTCTGACGGAAACCTCGTAGCTGAGTTCTCTGGCAGGGATGAGACAACCCAAGAAGAGCGCATATTTCATTTCCTTCACCATTACTTAAGGCCCATTTTCTTCTCAAGCTCTGTTTGTTTCAGAATCTTTTGAACC
>CAZVKZ010000160.1:0-4170 GCA_964627775.1 uncultured Candidatus Bathyarchaeia archaeon
CTGCAATGGGTCTAACCCTAATCTTTGGAATAATGAGGATCTTCAACATCGCAGCAGGAGATATGGTCATACTCGGCTGCTATGGACTCTTCTGGTTGGTGACTCTTTATAATTTGAATGTTCTAGTTGGACTCTCCTTGGTCATTCTGACAGGGGTTGCTCTGGGCATAGGATTATACTTCTCTTTGATCAAAGGGATCGTATTGACCCCGGGTCTCAGATCCCTGCTGACGCTCTTCGGGCTATCAGGCGTAATGGCTAACTCCATGCTCCTGGCGTGGTCGCCGCAAACTCAGGGCATACCAATCTTCTATCCTGTCATAGAGTTTGGGAGTGTGACTATGTCGGGAAACAAGATCTTGACGTCTGCCTTTGCTATCGCCACAACGATCGTGCTACTGGCCATTCTGAAACGGACAAACTTCGGCAGAAGCATCAGGGCCACGGTGCTAGACTGGAGAGCCGCCACCCTAATGGGCGTGAATGTAGATAGAGTGTATGCCTACGGATTCGCCATTGGAGTTGCTCTAACGGTGTTCTCTGGAGGCCTTATTGCTCTAGTATACCCCTTCGAACCTTACGGAGGCCTCACGTATGCCTTGTACTCGTTCTGCATAGTTATTCTGGGAACCGTAGGTAACCCTACAGGTTGTCTCGTAGCAGGTCTGATAATAGGGTTGGCTATGAGCTTCACAGGCAGTTACTGGACTCAGGGCATGAGCCCAGCTATCGCCTACCTCATACTCGTCATCACTTTCCTGCTCAGGCCTGAAGGGTTGTTTGGTAGGAGGAGCTGAGACAATGACTCTTACTGAAAGCTTTAGAGGAATTAGTATCAATCTATGTCTCGCCTTCGCTGTGGGAATCGGAATCATAGGTTTGATTTCCGATCCAGCTACCACAGCATACTGTTATGCCCTGATTGAGTTGATGATCCTTGCATACAGTCTAAACATATTCAGCGGATTGTCAGGCTACATAAACTTCGGTCACGTCATATACTATGGGATAGGCGCCTACGTGGTAGCGGTGGTTGCTTCCATTGTTAACTCACCTCAAGTGAACCCATTCATCTATGTTGTTGCCGGAGGCGCCTTCGCAAGTATCTGCGCCATAGCATTAGGCTTCCCCATTCTGAGGCTCAGAGGGGATTACTTTGCAATTTCCACACTTGGTATCAATGAAGCTGTGAAGGTCATCATAATCAATACCAGACAGCTTGGGGAAGGCAGAGGCATAACCATTTACGGATCTGTGCCGGGCTACGACATCAAAGGCCTATACATTTTCCTATTGGTGGCACTCTTCACGGTGATCTTAACCTCACACTTCATCCTCAAGGCTAGGTTAGGATATGGGCTTAGAGCCATAAAAGCCGACGAGGATGTTGCTGAGGCAATGGGAGTAAACACCACAAGGTACAAGATTTTATCATACGCTATAGGAGCATTCTTCGCAGGGTTTGCTGGCGGGGTCCTAACTTTACTCTACGCGTATGCATTTCCTGAGTACTTCGCCGTCGTCAGAACGGTGGACATGCTGGTGGCCATAGTGCTCGGAGGGTTTGGAACCATCCTCGGTCCGCTGATCGGGTCAACAGTATACTACGTGGTGAAGGATGCCCTGCTGATTAGGTTTCCGTTCTATCATCAGGTCATTTTTGGGATAGCGTTGATAGGACTCGTGCGGTTCTTCCCGAGAGGAATCGTGGGCCTAATTAATAAAGTACTGATGAAAAAAGGCAAAAGGGTTGAGTAAAATGGCTGACGGGGCAATTCTCAGGATCGACAGTGTCACGAAAAGATTTGGAGGACTGCACGCTCTCAGAAAAGTGTCGTTCGAAGTTGAGAAAGGGCAG
Organism: uncultured Candidatus Bathyarchaeia archaeon; assembly: GCA_964627775.1. Classification (GTDB taxonomy): domain Archaea; phylum Thermoproteota; class Bathyarchaeia; order 40CM-2-53-6; family RBG-13-38-9; genus CAZVKZ01. The sequence goes on from CAZVKZ010000160.1 coordinate 1,859, forward strand.
ATAGTCGGCCTCATAGGTCCAAATGGCTCAGGAAAGACTACTCTCTTCAACTGTATCTCAGGAATGTATCCGGCGGATGGGGGCGCGATCTACTTTGAAGGCGAAAACCTAGTCGGATTGAGACCACACAAAATCGCTAGGAAAGGCATAGGGAGGACTTTCCAGATTGCACGCCCCTTCGGCGAGATGACCGTTAGGGATAACGTCTACGTCGGAGCGGCCTTCGGATGCCTGGCCAAGGATAAGTCCAGTAGACAACTTGATGTTTGCTACGATGCGCTAAAGATAACACACCTGGAATCTAAAGCAGACGAGCCGGCGGAATCTTTGACCCTTGGAGAGAAAAGAAGGCTCGAGATCGCGCGAGCGTTGGCATTACGACCGAAACTACTGTTGCTGGATGAGACTATGGCAGGTCTCACACCAACCGAGGTGGATAGCACTTTGGACATGATAAGAAGGATTGCAGAAGAACTCGGACTGACAATTATCGTTGTTGAGCATGTCATGCGTGCCATAATGACTGTTTCGGAAAAGGTCGTGGCTCTTAGCGAAGGTGAAAAGATAGCTGAAGGCACGCCAAAAGAGGTTGCTGAGAACCCCCGAGTGCTGACAGCTTACCTTGGAGAAGAGGTGTCCGTATGAGCATTCTGCAGGTTGAGAATCTCAGAACGGGATATGGCGAGATCGAGGTACTCTGGTCAATCTCTCTCGATGTTCAGGATAAGGGCGTGACTGCCCTTCTAGGATCGAACGGGGCAGGAAAATCTACCTTCCTGCACACCGTTACCGGCCTACAGAGAGTATGGTCTGGCACTCTGCGACTGGATAGTGCCGATATCACCAATGCAGCACCTCACAGGCGTGTAGACATGGGAATCTCTCTGGTGCCTGAGGGAAGAAGAATATTCACCGAGATGACAGTTCTGGAAAATCTGATGATGGGCGCCTATACAAAGAAAGCCAGAAGTAGTCTCAAGGAATCACTTGAAGAGGTATACCAGCTATTCCCCGTCTTGAAGGAAAGAACACAGCAGAGAGGAGGAACGCTCAGTGGAGGCGAACAGCAGATGTTAGCTATAGCCAGGGCGCTTATGTCAAAACCCAGACTCCTAATGCTGGACGAGCCTTCAACTGGCCTAAGTCCCAGACTGACCATCCTTGTCATGAACACCTTGGCCCAACTGGGCGAGAGCTTGCCAGTACTGTTGGTTGAGCAGAATGTGAAGAGAGCTCTGCAGATATCAAGTTACGCCTATGTTCTGGAAAACGGCAGGATTGCGCTACAAGGAACCAGCAGAGAAGTAAGTCAAGACGAGAAGATTAGGAAGGCTTACTTGGGAATCTGACAGCAGTAGCAGTAGTCTGCTCTCTGTTACGGTTCTCTCGGAATAGTAGTATGTTCCTCAGGTGGCATTACGCTGTATGAGCAAAAAAATGAGAAGGTGTTAGGCCTTCTCAAAGTCCAGTCTAGTTGCTATCTCTGTCTCCGTGTCGTATTTCCTTGTAATGTTTAGCCCTTTCACTTCGACTATCGTCACGTCCATCGTGGCCAGCACAAGGTTTGAACCCGGTGGTACACCAAAGTCGCCACCCAGCACGTCATCAGGCTTCGGCTTCCCGCCTTCGACACTCGTTCTGTTGACGAGTCCATGAAGGTGGATCTTTCGTTTTCCATCCTCGCCTTGCGTTATAACCCCTTGTCCGCCAAGGAATTCGATTGGACCGTCGAGGGTATACGGATCACCATAGCCAGATCCCAGCTTCAGTTTCGGATTGGGAATAAGGAATTTGAAGATTGCCTTCCTGAGGCTTCCGATGCATTCTACTATGACGCCGTTCTGGATGTTATACTGGTCGCAGATCTTGTTTAGACCTTCCATTAGGTCGGTTCCTGGGAGGAGTCGACCGATAATTGTTCTGCCGAGTTGGCCCTCCCCCGATGCAAAGCGCACTTCACTCATACTATTCACCATACTGCCTATACCCACGCGGTCATGCATTTTAAGACTTTGCGGTTCAGCGTAGACAAGCTGAAGGATTAATATTACGCTAAGCCCTACCCTCTGTCTGAGACACTGTAATGCCTGACAACAAGTTCTCCATCGTTGCGTCATATCTAGGAGTGGCGCCGCCGGAAGGATTCGAACCCTCGACCAACGGGTTGCCGTGTACTCCGGAATGGAGCTTAACAGCTTCAGCCCCAACTCTCAACAAGTTGAGTCCGCTGCTCTACCACTGAGCTATCGCCTACGACATGCATCCGGCGTAAACGGCGGCAAAGATTCTCGGCGGCACCTCAGCATCAAATT
>CAZVKZ010000161.1:0-4143 GCA_964627775.1 uncultured Candidatus Bathyarchaeia archaeon
TCTCGTCAGCCGCAAACCTCATGAGTTCTGACTGTAAGCAGCCGAAGCGTCAGTCACTTGGGTTTTCGTAGCCGTGGCCAAAAGACGATGAGCCGATTGGTTTCAGGTCAGTTAGTATACTCGGTCAAACTCTATCTTAGTGCACATCTCGTGCGATGTCTTCGTGGTGGGTGCATAGAGTTAAAATCAGTCCCCTCTGATGGAGGTATTACGTTGCTGGAGTAGCAAAGCCAAGGCTTTATAGCCTAGAAACTTAACGTTCAATGACTCGACTCAATTCGCAAAAGGACCTGAGTTCTGGGTCGCTCTTTCGAATCCGCCTAGAAAAAAGATCGGGAGTTCACACAGACCTGCACTCCAGCCCAAATCGTGACTGAAAGGAAGATAAGTTGGTAAACTGGACATAACCCGCGCTATCGGGGATCGGGTTTGGATGCTCTAAGAAAATCACATCGTCCCTTCAAGAACAGAATCTCTTGGGATGTTTTCCAAGCTAGGCTCAATTCCCTTGGAAATAGGAAGAAATGGAGCTTTGTGCGTGCTAGTCTTCTATATCAAGAAGCTCTAAGATGCCGGAAGTGTAACCCCAGTGTTTCGATGCTGGTTCTTTGTTCTTGTGCGGAATCAATGAAGGTGGCCGGCGGCAAAGCAGGTTGCCGCAAGAACTTCAAGGAATTCTTTCTTAGGTATTGTCCTCAAGGTCTAAGGAACCCGCCGATCGAGTATTACCCCCTTGCAAGCCCTCCACCGGTGGCAGCTCCTTTTGATAAGGCCCTTGATTTCATCTATAAAAAATTTAGATGCCTATACATTCATGAGGGAATAGGCCATCTAAGGCCTCTTCCACGAGGCACGACTTGGATTTACGCACCACTTTTAGACAAGTATGGCAAGGAAATCTACGTTGTCGATACTCTGAAGATTTTGGACTGGTTCCTAGCGGTGACCTTCGAATGTCTTAGCACGATTCTCTAGCGCGCTCTTTCTCTTTCCCTGCATCGAGTTTGAAAATCTTGACGGGCGCTATCTGATCGGATTGGTCTTGCCCTTCACCTCTTGAGAATGGCATGGGTAAAGCATGACAGAGCGCTGGGCTTTCGAGTTATTTCGGTCTGAGGAGCTTTGTGGCGAGGTCTGGTAAGAAGCTGAGTCTTGGGCCGAGGTAGTTTCTGATGAGCTTTATGTCCTCTGGTTTGGCGGCTTTCAGTGCTCTTGATGCCAGTGTGTAGGTTGCTGCACCTAGCAGGATGTAGGCTGGTAGGAGTAGTCTGTCGTAGCGCAGTGTCTCTGCGGTGATGACTGTGATGGCTATGAGTATGCTTGCGGCTGCGCTCTTGATGAGGGCCTCGGAGTCGAATCTGATCTTGATCTTACCATACTCTTCAGGTGTAAGCCTGAGTCGCTCAGCAGTAGCCATCACTTCGCCTTCAGCGCCAGACACTAGTTTGCCCGCCTCAGTCAGCAAGACAGCCACGAGCGAGTCCATGCTCTGCAGCAACGACTCCCATGCAGATCTGAAAACCTCTATCCTCCTGACAGCTGGCAGAGCCCGAATCGGGCCTCTATGACCATATGCAATTTCGACCGCTCTCCAGCGTCTTGCGAAGCTTTGTCGCGATCCTCTCCAAGATTGCAGCTAGGTAACGACTTTTCACAGATTCAAATACACGGAGGACAGAATTGATCAATCCGCGTTCGATGTTTGAGAACTCAGAGAACCATGCGTGTTTTCTCAGTGCCTTGCTCTTGATGGAGAGCAGCATTTTGCAGGACATCAAAGGCGGATACCGTGTCCCGCTTTGGTGAGATTCTATATGAGATTTGCCAGCGGTCAGCAGCGGTTTCGCCCATGTGTTGACTATCTGTTCAAACACACGCATGAATTGCTGACCTCGGCTCAAGAAATACAGAAAAGCTGTAAGAAAATAGAACTTAAATGGCGGGAAAAGGCTTGTCGCGAATCTCCGAGGATTATTTGGTATTTCAGCAGGAAAAGATTAACACTTAATGAAAAGAATTAAAGGTTACCAGTGCAAATAAGCTTTGTACGGCCTTCTAAGACGCTAAAACAGAATGGTGGGCCCGAGATGGACAGCGGTCCTGAGAATGCTCGTCAACCTAGACAGTTCAAGAACCTCATACCTACAGGAGTGGCAGCTCTTGATGAGAGCTTCGGAGGAGGGCTCCCGCGGGGGTCACTCATCCTGCTCGGAGGAAGGGCGGGAACAGGAAAGTCCCTCTTCGCATCACGCTTCTTGTATGAAGGAGCCGCAAAGTATGGGGAGACGGGCATCTACGTCTCATTCCTCGAAGACAGAGCCGCCTACTATGAGTTCATGAAGAACTTTGGATACGACTTCGCCAAGCTCGAGGAGGAAGGGAAGTTCCGATTCGTCGGGTTCCCAACGCTCAGAGAGGAGAGCGTATCCACAATCCTCGCACAGATCATCGAAGAACTCCAGAGAACACAGGCAAAGAGGCTCGTCATAGACTCCTTCAGCGCGATAACGACAGCGTTAACCAAGAGAACAGAGCCCAGAACGGCTCTCCACCATATCTTCTCAAAGATAACCCGAGGAACGAACTGCACAACAATTCTGATCTCTGAGAGACCAACCGGATTGAAACCCATCGGACTTGACCTAGGAGAGTTCGTGGCCGACGCGATCTTCATCCTGCGGCACAGAGAGTTTGACGGAAGGCTCCTAAGAATCCTCGACATACAGAAGACCAAAGGCCACCGAGTAGTCACGCCGAGGATGCTCTTCACGCTGAACGATGGATTCGAGATCTACAATCCGCTAAAAGAACCCCCAGTCACACCAGGCGCATACGAGTGGAAGACCATCCCAGACAGTGATGGCAAATTCTCCACGGGAAACAAGGACCTCGACAGCCTCCTTGGAGGAGGATACGAAAAGGGAAGCTACGTCCTACTCGACATAGGAGAGAACGTTCCAGACTCCGTCAGACACCTACTGACCAACCGGCTAATGTTGAACTTCATCTCTCAATTGCGGGGAGTCACCGTCGTTCCACGACCGGACAGCAACGCACGAAAGATAAAGAACGCCTTGGCAAAGCACATCGGCGAAGACAAGATCAGCACATTCCTCAGAGTATTCGAGAAAAGGCCATACACGACTGAAGAGAATATCACAGTACCGTACGAAGGCGTCGACGCAGAGGTGGACTATGACTACTACGTCGAAGCTTGGAAAGAACTGAAAGAGCAGACCGAAGGAAGGCCGATACTGCGAATACTGGCAGAAGAGACCGACGAATACATGTACGGCGTCAAAGGAATCTTGGCAAAGGCACCGCAGAGCGTCACAAGAACAGCAATCCACGGAGACCTCTCACTAGCAATAGCAGCACCGCACCTAGAGTGCACAAAGCATCTCGCACAGCTAGCGAACACACACCTGAGGGTAAGAGAGTACCGAGGCTACATCCTGCTCTACGGAGTAAAGCCTAGGACAGACATGCACATCGCAGAGATCGACCTCTCAGACGGCATTCCGGATCTCAGATTACACACGGTAAGATAAGACGGAGAGCTTCGCCCTAGCGATTTCGAAACGGCCCAGCCAAACCCGAGCACAAAAAGATTTCACCTGAAAAAAATGAACTTGCAAACCGAGAAGGAACGGAACCGAGAGTAGACTGAGAAAGACCGAGAGCGCGGAGGATATAATTGCTAAAGCAGGATGCATGAGAGCTCCGAGTGTTATCGATTGCCGGAAAGTATTACCGAACTTTCTAGGTCACCGGCCTATCAATGGGGCGAGGACTTTTTCTTCAGCGTCATCCAGATGATTGGCGTAGATCTCTGGGTCGACGGCGAAGACGGGGGCAAGATATTGAGCGCGGAAGGAGTCGCGAGGATAAGCATCTCTCTTCCACGAGACCTCCTAGACGAATTCGACACAATCGTAAAGAGCGCGGGTCAAGACCGATCCAAGGCAATTCAACAGTCAATGCGCAACTACATAACAGAACATCGATGGGATGAGAGTCTCAAGTCGAAGGTATCAGGAGTCATAGTCATGCTGTTAGACCATGACACCCCAGGCCTAGAAGACGAACTGACGGATATCCAACATGACTTCTTGAGACTGATAAACTCCACAACACACGTCC
>CAZVKZ010000162.1:0-4094 GCA_964627775.1 uncultured Candidatus Bathyarchaeia archaeon
ACTCTTCCCTCATAATGTTTATCAGGCTCGCATCCGTGGAGATTCCCAAAATCATGGTCCGCCTTGATAGATGACTGCGTAGGGCTGTGACTTAGCCCATCCGATCACAGGGCCGAACAAACCAAAACATAGCTGGGGTTCTAGCTTTGAGCCAGAAGAAAGACTTAGACCAGCAAGTAATTGTTTTTGACCCGGAGAAGTGCACGGGTTGCACCTACTGCATGATCTCCTGTTCCTTCAAGCATTATGGGCTGACAAGCTTTGGAAAATCGCATATCAAAATAATCGATAACCCTGAGAGGCCTAAGATCGGCTTTATCGGTATTCATTGTATCCACTGCGAAGATCCTCATTGCCTCGCATCTTGCCCGGTCGAAGCAATCACTAAAGACGATAGGACCGGCTTAGTCAACATCAATTCGACTAAGTGCATTGGCTGCAAAGCCTGCATGATTGCTTGTCCTATCTCAAACCCAAGCTTTGACGAAGAGAGGCGCGTGGTGGTGAAGTGCGACTTCTGCGATGGTGATCCGCTGTGCGTAAAGTTCTGTACCGCAGAGGCTCTCAAGAAGACTACCAGAAGGCTTGCCCGCAAGCAATTCACTGAACTGTGATGAGGCGTCAATCTTAATGTCGGAAGAAGAGAATCCACTCCACCCTCTGAGAAAGAAGGCTAGCAGCCCTGTTCCAACCTCATTCCAAGGCGCCGTTACAAGCCTCATCAATCAAGGGCAGATCCAAAGTCTCCTAGACTTTTGGATTGACGAGCGGCTGGGTCTCGGCCTTCCTGAGAAACCGGCATCAGCTTACTCCTCGGAGAGAGCGGTCCAACAGACCCAAGAGATAGCCAAGGAGCTTGGCTTCGATAAGACCGTACGGTTCAACTGGAAAGAGAAGAGACTGAAGACATGAAGACGCAAGCAGCTTGCCAATCCGTGATGATTTTTTGGGGATGCATGATCCCAGCCGTAGAGCCGTTCGTGGAAAAGGCTGCCCGGTTCTCACTGGAGAAACTTGGCGTAACTATTGAGGAGATGTCAGAGGCGACCTGTTGTCCGGACCCTGAGATCTCAAGGACACTGGGCGAGGACCTCTGGCTGACTTTGGCTGGCCGAAATATATCGATCGCAAACAAGGCCAGCAGAGATGTCTGTGTGATCTGTAATGGCTGCTTCGACACCTTGACCAAGGTAAACTCAGACCTCACATCAGATAAAACCCTGAAAGAAAAGATCAGCGCTGTTCTGACAAGGTATGGAGAAGAATACACAGGCTCAAGTCGAATATACCACATGATAGAGTTTCTTCATGACATAATCGGCCTCCAGTCCATCAAGCAGAGACTTGATCGAACCCTGTTAGGCCTGAGATGTGCCCCCCAGTATGGCTGCCGAATACTTGGCGAAAAATCAGGCCTGGTTTCAAAGTTTGATAGCCTAGTTACACTTCTTGGTGGGGAACTGGTTCACACAAAGACAGAGCGGCTTTGTTGCGGTGTCCCAGCGATGTACGCTGACCCTGACTTTGCCCTTCACCAGAGAGCAGAAGTAAAGCTAGAAGAGATTAAGGAATCAAAGGCTGAGTGCATAGTCCTCTTCTGCCCAGCATGTGCTGAGAGAATCGAAAGAGCAGAGGTAGCACTAAAGAATGAAGGAAAAGACTTCCAAATTCCTGTCGTAAACTATTTGGAACTCTTGGCCCTATGTTTGGGGGCCTCATCAGCCGACATTGGGACACACCTGCACAGAGTGCCATTTGACCCAATACTGGAAAGGATAATGAAGACACCATGAGAACCAGAAGACTTCCGCTCGGTTTCTCACTCACCCTTCTTACTGGAGGATCTGTTGGCATTGTTGTTGCTCGAACAATGATCGAAACCTTTCTCTGTGCGGAACTCGTCACCATTTCCGCCTTCTACGTCTTCTTCGCTGTCATAATACCGGCGCTCCGCCCTTCAAAAGTCGATCCAGAAAAGATCTTTCTCGGAGGGGTGACGAAATCACCCTACATCTCAGGCACTGAACTGTTCTCCCCAGGAATCCCACTCATCTCAGAAGATCTTGACGAGGCTTGGGAGCTTTACTATGACCGGAACAAGATCAAACCAAAGGCCAAGGAGGCTAGAGAAGAAAGTTGACAAGTGCAGCCTTTGCACCGCTTGTTATTCTAATCATCTCTGCAATAGTCTCAACGACAGTTGGACGTAGATCCGTGAATTGCAGGAACCTGATCATCGCCTCCTCATTCGCCCTCGCCGTTCTCGTGAACAGTTACTTCCTTGCTCTGTCCTTTGGGAGGAGCTTCGAATATGCTAGGCTCGGCGAGCTCACCGTCAATGCTGCTTCGATCTTCATGTCTGAGCTTGTACTGCTACTTGCCTTCCTTGGGGCTCTATACAGTTTCAGCTATATGGAAGAGCGAGCTGAGACTTGGGCATACTACCTTCTCTATCAGCTCTTTATCGCCATGATGATCGGGATGGTATCAAGCTTCAACATCCTCGTCATCTACATCTTCTTGGAGGCAAGCAGTGTCACGAGTGCTGTGCTCGTGATGTTCAGCCGGAGAAGAAGCAGCATACTTGCCGCTTATCGGTACCTTGCACTCAGCATCTTCGGAGGTATCGTCATAATAGTGGGAATATTCTGGCAGTACCAACTCACTCATACCCTCAACCTAGCCGATCTCGCCAAGCTCTCCCAAGCTGACATAAACATCCTGGCTACGGTTTACCTGCTGGGTTTCGGTGTGAAGGCTGGGCTACTGCCCTTTGGTCCACTGTGGCTGCCACCAGCACATAGCGAGGCGCCGATTCCAATACACACCCTCCTGAGCGCTGCACTGGTGCAGGTCGCCGCATTTGACATCGCACGGATTATGGGAAGCATGGGGATAGCCAACACCTACATTGCAAACATGCTGCTCGTTGTCGGCTTGGCAAGCATGCTCGTCGGCTCGCTGTACGCGCTCACTGAGGCCTGGTTTGGAAGCAAGTATACCAGGCTGCACGTTGGACTAAGGCATATCCGGGGAATCAAGAGGGTATGGGCTTTTTCAACTATCTCAGAAGTCGGATACATAACAGTCTTTCTGGGCTTGGCAGGGATCCTTGCGAATCACGGATCCAGTTCTGAAGAAGCGCTTATCCTAGGCTTTGGTGGTGCCTTGCTGCACATGTGCAATCACGGATTCGCCAAATCCCAGCTCCTATTCGATTCGGGCGTAATGATCAAGGCCTGTCATGCCGAAGATCTCAATATGATGGGGGGCCTCGCAAGAAGGCTTCCAACTATGAAGATATCCTTCGTAGTTGGGGCTCTCAGCTTGGGTTTGGTCCCTGGGACCTTTGGTGTCACAACCCTGAAGGAGCTGGTCTTCAACAGTAGTGTACCAGACCTGACAAAGATCACGGTCATAGCGACCGCGGGAATCTCTCTTGTTGCGTGCCTTTCGGTTTGGTACTCTGCTTTTTTCTCAAAGTCAGGTGGCAGTTTTGATAATCACTTGAAGCCGCCCAGATCGATGTATCTACCAGGCATCTTCATGGGGGCTCTGCTGATCGCCTTCGGGATTTACTTCACACTGGATTGGCTGGGCGTATTTCCATCAGGTTCAGGACTTGCGGATACCCTGCGAATACTTGCCGAGACAACAGCAAGGATCTAGGAGGAAGCCTGACATGGGATATTCAGAAGAATTGCTCGCTGAACTTCGGCAGAGGCTAGGGCCAGACCTCATCTCAGAGTTTAGGGGCAATAGGAACACCTTCTGGGTTCAAACACAGCGGGAAAGGGTAAGAGAAATCGCAAAGTATCTTACCAAGGAGGCCCAAGGAAGGCTAATACATATCTCAACAATCGACAAGGGCTTGGATGGCTACGAAGTAGTATACCACTATGCCTTCGACCATCTTGACAGATTTCTCCACCTAAACGTCAAGGCTGCGCTTTCTCCCGATGAGCCTGAGGTTGAGTCCGTCTCTGTGGATGCGCCGGAGTCCTCTTGGTCTGAGAGGGAGATGATGGAGTTCACTCCAGTCAGGTTCATTGGCCATCCAGATCCCAGACACCTCTGGCTACCTTATGAATGGC
>CAZVKZ010000163.1:0-493 GCA_964627775.1 uncultured Candidatus Bathyarchaeia archaeon
CCACACAGTTCCTTTTTAGGTCTCTAGCGGCAATCAGTGTGGTGCCGATGCCGACGAAGGGGTCTAAGACCAGTTCGCCGCGATGTGTGAAGAGCCTAATAAAATGGGCTGGAAGTGCTATAGGATAGACAGCCGGATGAACATCTTTGTTACGAATGTCCCGCTTCTCGTAGAAGAATTCTTGAATTATTACCTGACTCTTGACCCATTCTTTCGCCGTTAGACAGTTTATGTGATTCGCTTTGCAGTTACAACTCTTAGTATATCCGACGTTAAGTTTTTTCGTCTGCAATTGAGTCATTTCTGATTCCCTTTGTTATTGTCATGATAGAATTTTATTAGGCGTTTAATGATGTCGTCGTAGGTATCTTGCTTCTTGCCAAGCTCAACAAGTCTGTCTCTGGTCGATCTCATTATTTTCACTGTCGTGAAAAGGTTCTTGTCAGACATCTTGGCCCAAGAAGATATAACGGATATAGACATACATAAACAT
>CAZVKZ010000163.1:503-4076 GCA_964627775.1 uncultured Candidatus Bathyarchaeia archaeon
ACTCTTCTTCCACTTTGCAGGAGCCTTAGGCAGCTTCTCAAACTGGATTCTATCCACAATGATCTTATCGATCAATTTAACCACGTTTTGAGAATGTGGGCCTCCAGAATCTCCTTTCAGATCATCTTTTTCAAGTCTTTTCTACTGGCCCAGTTTGGCACCATACCGTGCCCAGGTGTATCGAGAACCTTCTTAAATGCTGGCTTGTTCTGTATGACCATATCAGTCCTCTGCTTCATTCCGCAGTTGTGGGCCCATAGAGGATTGTGACATTGCATTGAGTCATTTCTCGGCGATGTGATATTGAGCAAGGGTATACGCTTTCTTTTGCCAGAGTTTATCGTACGCACGCGTAACGGAGAATATGGTGCTCAGTGGGTCTTCTTCTTGAAGAATAGCCAGTTCTTCTGATCCACTTTGGGTCTCAGCTTTACCAGGCAGTAGTCTCCCTTCAGCTTCTCCCCTTCTATTGTGAAGATTATCTTGTTCTCGTCAGATTCGATCGGCCTGAAGCTCCCTTTGTCCCAGATCTCAACCTTTCCAGCCCCGTACTCCCCCTCCGGGATCACGCCTTCAAAGTTCGCGTACTCCATCGGGTGGTCTTCTGTTTGAACTGCAAGCCGCTTCATATTCGGTTGCAGTGGCGGGCCTTTTGGAAGCGCCCAGCTTCTCAGCACCCCATTCATCTCAAGCCGCAGGTCATAGTGAAGATGGGTTGCCTGGTGTTTCTGTATAACGTAGATATTACCCGGGCCTGTTGATTGCTTGACTGAACCCGCAGGCTCATTGGTCTTCTTAAAGTCTCTTTTGGCTTGATAATCTTTGAGGCTCATCTTGAGGATCACATCTATTCAAAGGTGAATGCTGATGGGCATCTCTTATTCACTGGACACTTGGCGCAGAGTGGTTTCCTCGCGGTGCATACTCCTCTGCCATGATCTATCAGTTGATAGGTGAAGGGAAACCATAGATTTCTTGGAATAACCTTCGTCAAGTCTTGTTCTATCTTGTCAGGGTCTTCGGATTTTGTTAACCCGAGCCTCTTGCTAACCCTGGCCACGTGCGTATCTACCGCTATTCCTTCTACGATGCCGTAGGCGTTGGAGAGGACTATGTTTGCGGTTTTCCTACCTACACCTGGCAGGGTTACTAGTTCATCCATGGTTCTTGGGATTTGGGAGTTGAACTTCTCAACTATCATCTTGGAAGCGTTTCTTATGTTCTTGGCTTTGGCCCTGTAGAAGCCTGTCGATTTGATATCTCTTTCAAGTTCCTTAAGGTCGCTGTTTGCGTAGCCTTCTGGGGTTCTGTACTTCCTGAACAGATCCTTTGTGACTATGTTGACTCTTTCGTCAGTGCATTGCGCTGAGAGGATGGTTGAGATCAGCATCTCCAGTGGAGTTGAGAAATTTAGTGCAACCTTGGCAGTGGGATAGGCCTTGGCAAGGATCTCTAGGATTCTATTGATCCTTCTTTTCTCCTTTGATGTGATACTTTTCTGTATCATAATCTTCGGCTTGATTATTTGGTTAAGACAGCTCTATCAAGCTTCTCTTTCGGGCTGAAGGATCTAACGGCTTCTGTCGTGCTTGGGATGAGATTTGGGAATCGATGTTACCGGATCTTTTCTCCTGAAGCCATGACGAGGTCTATGAGGGGCCCGAGAGACTCCTCTGTAAGTCTGCCAGTGAGAAATATGCGTGAGTCTTTTTCATCAATCAGAAGATAGCCCAGGAAGTCTCTTGCACGCAGGAGTTTGCTCGTGATTTCATCATCACTGATGACCTCTCCAGCCTTCCTCTTGTTTGACGAGGCCATCAGGAAGGTTTTCTTCAGGTCTTCCTGGTCTATCGGTGTATCAGTGAGGTTCAGCCCTGCTGGACGATTCTGCGATGGATTTCCTGTGTTTGGGGTTATCTCAAGGCTGAAACTGGGCTTGGCCCTCGGGAACGCCCACATAGTGACTCTGTCGCGCTCCTTTGTGAGTATGGAGAGCGGGTAATGCATCACGTTTTCCCGATCTACCAGCGAGACTGCGATCTCGAGCTTGGACAGCGGCGTTTCTTCCTTCATGTTGGCTAGGGCTCTGAAGCCGTTGCTTCCAAGAGGTCTGAACCCCGTGTATTCACTGATCGATTGCACTTGTCTCTTGATGAGGCGCGAGTATTTCACCAGTAGCTTGCGGTTTCTGAAGGCGCCTATAATGTAGATGATGATGAATGTCGCAGCCAGTATGACTATTGCCTCGAACTCATACATCGCGTTGACCTCTCGGCATAGACTGGTTCAGGATCGGGTTTGGGGTAACTAGTGATGGTTAATCTTAATAGCGTATCGCACACTTTTACTTGTGAGGGAAAATATTGCTCTCTGTATTGGTCATCGTAATTGGACTTGTTCTCTACGGCTTGGCTTACTATGGCTATGTAAGGTGGTTCGATAAGAACGTCATACGCTCAGATCCCCAACGTACAACGCCTGCGGTCACTTACATGGATGGTGTCGAGTTCTTCCCCACGAACCGCTACGTTCTCTTCGGCTTCCAGTGGAAGAGCATCGCCGCCCTAGGCCCGGTCGTTGGGCCCATACTCGCAATACAATGGGGCTGGCTGCCTGCCCTGCTCTGGATACTCTTTGGAAGCATATTCATCGGCTGGATTCATGACTACACCAGTATGATGGCGTCAGTCAGATCTGAAGGCACATCATTCGGCCCCATAACTTATGAGTTGATCTCGCCCAGAGCCAGAACAATACTCCTCGGATACATCGTGTTCTACCTGATACTGATACTCTCCTCGTTCACGAACGTAGTCTCAGGAACCTTCGCGTCGTTCCCGGTGAGCCCAATCCCAGTGCTGGTAGTGACGCTGGTCGGTGTCATTTCAGGATACATGATCTACAAGTTCAAGGTCAACATCGTCTACACCACGGTCTTCGCGATAATCGTAATGGCAATAGGGATCGGGCTGGGAATGGCATTCCCCGTCTCCGTTCCAAAAGACATATCCCTGGACTTCTGGATGTTCTGGACACTGCTCTTCTGCTTCGTCGGTGCCGTGCTCCCGATCTGGGTCTTCATACAGCCAATCAATTACATGTCGTTTTACCTGGTCTACGCCGCTGTCATAGGTATCATAGTAGGCATCTTCGCTGGATACCCGAACTATAGCAGAGACGCCTTCACAACGTTCTTCAACCCCGCAATCACAGCCTCAGGCCCACTATGGCCGATGCTCTTCGTCGTCATCGCTTGCGGCGCGATCTCAGGCTGGCACAGTCTAATAGGCTCCTCGGTCTCATCCAAGCAGCTTGACACAGAGCCTAGCGCCCGCTTCATCGGAGGAGGAGCAATGCTCGCCGAAGGCGTACTAGCACTGGTCTCATTAACCACAGTTGCAATACTGACATCTGATGCTGCAAAGGGATTGGCCCCAGCAGGCATCTTCATCAAGGGCGGATCGACGCTGCTGCAATACGTCGGGCTTCCCACAGGAATAGGCTCAGCTTACCTGTCCGTGGTCATCATAATACTGGCGATAACGATCATGCACATCGCGTTGAGGATATCGA
>CAZVKZ010000164.1:0-4075 GCA_964627775.1 uncultured Candidatus Bathyarchaeia archaeon
TTGAGAATACGCACACTCTCTTACCTTGCTGCGCAAGCCAGTACGCCGTCGCGGCAGAGAGTGTGGTCTTTCCTAGACCTCCTTTTCCTCCAAAAAGTATATACTTCAAATTGGTATTGCTGAGGACGTACTCCTTGAGCGTAATTCTCTCCGACAAACCAGTCACCAAGCTAGAAGATCGTGTCTGTAACGTCTCTCTCTCGCAGCAGAGTCCTCTTCCAGGTCTTGACATGAGGCACCGAATACGGCAGGAGTCTTAGACTGTAATATGGTGGTAGTATGGGGACACCTAGCATATCACCCATCGTTATCAGCATGAAAAGGTTCTCCAGATGCATTCGCGTCTTCAGCGCGTAAGTGACCATGCCATGCATAGCCATACCGTAGACCAGCCCCTTGACTGCTTTCTTGACTTCGCTTTCCTCCTTCTTGCCCTTTCGGTTCTTGTTTTCCTCAGTCAATGATCAATATCCACCTATTAGGGAGGTAGTACTTGTTTAGCATAGGTATTTCTGTCTTTCACACGCTACGAGACTATCTTGTCTATGAGATCTCTCTCTTTGAGAAGCCCCGTCTTCCAGCTTTCAACCTTTGGATACCAATAAGGTATGAGTCGGAGTCGGTAGTAGGAGGAGACAGGGACCCCCAGCATGTCACCTATAGACACTAGCATGAGCGCTTGTTCAGCAAACCGCTTCATTCTCAAGGCGTCTTGAGCCATCTCATATACAGTGACGCCTAGCAGAATGCCCTTGAAGGCTTCCTTAATCCTGGACAGTAATTTCTTGTCTGCCAAGTGGCTCGCCAAACGATCAGCGAAGCGTTTATGTGTTTTCCTCACTGTTTAGTTACACAAACGAGCTATTTCAGAGCTGTGAGATTACCGACTATAGATTTCACAAAACCTAACCATTAAACCTGACATTCTATCGTGGACGGATTTGACAGGCATCAGACTCGAATTTCTTGCGGTGGTGCCCACAATCTTCAGCCACTGCAAGCACTGCATGGACTTGATGAAGGAAGTAGGGCTTCGGGTTCATTCACAGCAGTTCGACGAATATCCAGCTGAAACAAAAGAGCAGCTGCAGAGGATCTCCGAGCTAGCGGAGGACGTGATGCAGGACTTCCGAGGTGTTGAACTGCGTCTGATAGACCTTGCTTCACCGCTTGGATTCCTGAAAGGCCTGAGACACGGAGTGGGCAAGGGAACGGCAGTCCTAGTCAACGGAAGAAAGATCTTCGATAGCTTACCTGACTATGCTTCCTTGAAGTTCGAACTTCTAAAGGCGGGAGCAGACATTACAGGAGATTCCTCATCAAGAACTATGCGGAGATGAGGAGTTCTGCGCGGTTCAGAGGTATTTGCCCAGTACGGCTTTTATGTGGTTCTTGGGAACCGCTCCGATGACTGTTTCAACCAATTGTGAGCCTTTCATTATCAGCAAAGTTGGGATGCTCATTATTCCAAAGCGTTGAGCTGTTGCAGGGTTCTCGTCAACGTTCAGCTTACCGAATTGTACTCTCCCTGTATATTCCTTCGCAAGTTGATCTACTATTGGCGAGAGCATTCCGCAAGAGCCACACCACTTAGCCCAGCAATCGATAACGATCAATCCTCCTTGGCCAATGAAATCATTGAAGCCGACATCCGAGACCTCAACAGGTTCTGCTGGAGATCTAGCTCTCTTCATGAACTCTTGCATCTTCCTTGCGCGTATCGCCTCTAGCTCATCCATAGTCTCACCTTTGACCCTACACGCACTGAATAGTCTTTTACACTCATTGGTTTGCCTTCCCTGCTGGGGACTAGGAATGCCGCTCAACCGGCGGTCGACGATTATATCGAACTTAGTCTTCTACATCATAGTATTGATGATGGGGGTCTTGAGGGGGCATACCTCATCGAGCTAGTAATCGATGACTCTGTGGGAATGACCTGACCAGCTTGTGAGCAAAGCACCGGCAATAATTGCGCCTCCGCCAATCATAGTAACTTCACTCGGAACCATGCCGAAGATCAACGCCTCCCCAATGAATGCAGCGACGGGTTCAAGATACATCCAGACCGCAACTCTAATCGCCTCCATCCTCGACAGAGAGAAGTTCCAGAGGAAATAGCCCATGCAAGAACATCCAAATGAAAGATAGAATATGCTTAACCATTGCCCGAGCTGGAGAGATTTGACTAAGCCCCAATCTGAAGCCAAAGACATAGGGATCAACCCTAGAGTTCCAAGAACTGTGACGTACGAAGTAACCATCAAGGAGCTGGTTACCCGATTCAAGAAACGTCTGCTTAGCGTGGAATACAGAGCCCAGCATAAAGAGTTCAGGAGTAGACAGAGAACACCTAGATAGAAGAGCCAGTCAACCTTTCCTACGAAAAGCCCCGGCATTGTGGTAAGCACAACGCCCAAGAGGCCCACAATCGTTCCAAGCACCTGCCGAATGCTGTAGTTCTCCTTGAGGACAAAGGCAGATGCAAGGCCAGTGATGATAGGTGTGAGCCCTACAACGAGAAGAGCTGAGATCCCTGCACCCACATATTTTACACCGGTATACTGAAGCCAGAAGTAGACGGATATGCTGAGGAGCCCTAGCAGGAATAGCTCAGCTAGGTCTCGATGCCTGAGTCGGTTTCCCTTCCTGAATTCTATGAGTAAGATGGGAAAGAAGATTAAAGAGGCGATGCTGAACCGCACCGTCGCCAGAAGGATGGGGGTTAACGTTGACAGGACTACACGCGCTGCTACGAATGAAAGTCCCCATACCACTGCTACTGCGATTGCGGAGAATGTTCCGTACAATGCGTTTCTGAACATGCGTTTCACAGGTTGCGCTCAGACAAGAGTTTCCAAAAAGTCATATATTTGGTGTCTTCTGGAAGATCTGAGGTGTCTCAACATCGACATTCCACCAAGCATCGCTCCACCTCTTATCAATCTTAGGCACCGCATCCAAAACACTCTGGATTCGGGAGAAAACCTTGCCAATGTCAGCGCTTGAAACCCCGCCTTCTCTTAGAAAAGTCTCATTTCTCAGTATATTCTCCATATTTAGCCTAAAGGTCAAAGCGAACTTCTTGTCCCTCCCAAAGATTCGACTTATTCTATTCAGGTCTATGCCCTGAACTTTTTCGCCTATCTCGCAGTCAAGTAGCAGCGCGCATATATCTTTGACATCCTTCTCCTCAATCCCGATTGGAATTCGGTCATCGCGGTAGTAGGGATAGTCGAGGATTCTATATCCCAATCCCTGCTGGACAAGTTCCTCACGGCCAGTCGCCGGAACATCAAAAATATACTGACATTTCGACAGCAAGACATTGGTCGCGCCAATCGTATACAGTCCTTGCTTGGGATGGCAAAACATATCCCGGACATCCACCTTATGCCTAAGGTCTATTGAATCAGTAAAGATGTCCAGTACTCCGCTCAGCAAGGACCCGTCACCGAGTATACTCTCTATCGTCCTGACCCTGAATCGCTTGCCGGCTCTCATAGCGTTGAATCTGCGATCAGAGCGCGTAATGAAATAGTGGTACCTTGTTCCACAGAGGTCTCCCAGAGCCAGAAGAAATTTGTACATTTCTTGGGCACGGTCTCTCGGCGCAATGAGATCTATATCATTCAACTTACGAAAGAATGGACCTGAAGGATTGTTTGCGCTCTCACAGAGCATCCGAACTGCTGCCCCGCCGAAAAAGAGCATAGGTATGGACTCCTTCGGAGCCTTCTCTAGGCTTACATCCGGAAAGATCTCTTTCATCCGATGAGCATTCTGTCCCGCCCAGACTGTTACGAGACCTCTTTCAATTTGAAAACTTGACATATCAACGTAGTCTGGTATCGCAAGATCTCTTCTGATTTCTTCACAATCGACCTTTGACGATAGAGGCGTCTCGACTTCGTATACTGTGCCATCATAATCTTCAATGAGCTTGCAGCGAGTCAAGCCTTCTAATCGTTAGAATAAGTTGATTGGAAAGCAATAAATGTGTAGATGGACGTGGGTAACCAGTGTTTCAAGTCCGAAAAATCCACTGGCGAAATTCAGCTAGAATCAAGAGCTA
>CAZVKZ010000165.1:0-4061 GCA_964627775.1 uncultured Candidatus Bathyarchaeia archaeon
GCCTGATCCCCTTCTTCGCTTTGGAAACTCGACAACTGAACATGGTACTTCCTCCCTCTGAAATGCTGACTGTTCTCCCCCTCGGTCAGTGACTTGGCCCTTGCTCTGCTGCACGGGCAATGTCCACATAGCACTGCTGCGGCAGAGACATGGACATCACCTTATGAGAGTCGCTTGAATACTATCATAGAGAAGAACAAATTTCAAGTGCTCATACGAAGATGATTCTTGCAAACTTGGTGGCTAGGCTTGATAAATAGGCTCCTTCTAGGTATTGTAGAGGATTCTATCTGCGTAGAAGTAAAGCAGAAGGAGGTTCAGACGCAGGCGTATTGCATGAAATGCAGAAAGAAGGTTGAGATCAAGAACCCGAGGGCTATCACAATGAAGAACAAACGTCCTGCGACTCAAGGTATCTGCCCTAGGTGTGGGACCGAAGTCTTCCGAATAGGTAAAGCCTAAGACTCGCGGAGCTTGGAATCAGGGGCTGCTTAATGTGGCACCTTTTCTTTATTCCGCTAATCGGTATCGCGAACTGTAGGTATTGTGGCTATAGGACACATTATGGCTTATTGTTATGTTAGTGGTAACAACGTGACGCATTGTGACCCAACATGTGGCTAAGCTCGCACTGGCTGGTGCAATTCCAGGGCAATTACTTGAGAGCCACCAATCTCCGGTAGTAGAATAGTATCAAGAACCACAAGAGGAGGGAAATAGACTCATTTTGGAAACGCTCTTCAATGATTAATGGTAGGAGGAGGTGTCGAGGTGGAACATGTATCTGAGCTTAAGCAACAGGTTAAAAGACTGTGTGCTAGCCAGCGGCTCTGCGTGCTCGCCACGCAATATGATGGACAACCCTATAGTAGTCTTGTAGCGTTTGCTGAAGCAGATGACCTAAGGAGACTGATTTTCGTGACCAGTCGTAACAGTAGAAAATACGCCTATTCAAGGGCAAATCCAAAAGTGGCCATGATGATAGATAGCAGGACAAACCAAGCGTCCGATTTCGATAATGCGCTAGCCGTGACTGCGATAGGTAATGTTGAGGAAGTCACTGGGAAAGAGCGCGAGGGACTCGCCGGCAAATATCTCGCCAAGCATCCCTATCTGGCAGAATTTGTTAGTAGGCCAGGCCAGGTGCTTATGAGCACCAGGGTGACCGAATACATAATGGCATGTTTTGACAGAGTGCAGGTTATTCATGTTAATGATTGACGTAATGGAAGCAGGCGTGGATATCTAACCCGCTCACCAACTTATCTAACTGCTGCTTCCCGGTCGCTTCTGAATTCGAGTCCTATTTGTGCTCAGTCCTGTTTGCCCTGCTTCGGAACCAGAAGCTTTCTACATCCGGAAAAGAATGGGCCAGAACAGCATATCAAGAATTGCCGTATGGAAAGCAAAGTAGCCACTTCCGGCAACCGCAAGCCAATAGGGAATAGTGGGTTCCTTTGTTTCCAAATTGAGTAATGCCCACACCAAGGCAGCTGACGATAGACCTACCAGAATAAGGACCAAACGTATCCCTATCCACATTGCCGTGGTGGGGTTGCCGATATACGTGTAGGTGAACGGCATCCAAAGTATAGACGGCACAAAAATCCCCAGAAAGATTGCGTAGAACAGTCTGAACCCGAACCTGCCTGCAATGTGTGTGTCATCAGGGACAAACCGAAACAGAATGAAGTAGATGAAGGCAAAGTAAGCCAAGGCAGCCAATAACATGGAGACTCCATAGACCGGGCGAACCGATTCCGGGGTACCACCCCAGAGTGCCAGGCCGCTCCTAGGATGGGTAACTAGACCGTGAATATAGCTGCCGACTACGGCGGCACCACCGATTACGTTAATGATTAGGAGAATGACTTGCTGTGAAGCCACTGTAATGAACCTCCTTAAGAAGAATAGTATTCACCCCGATGATTTTACACCGTTCAGTCTCTCCAGTGCTACTAGAAGCGAGATATCCCGCTGCCGCAAGCAACATAAAGACAGCATATAATGGCTTGATTGACTCCAGTACTGTACCCTATGTGGCAGCACGATTTGCAGTATGGGTCAGTATTCCATAATACATAGCTTATCAGGAATAACGAACCGCCCGCCAGATGGATGCCGACCAGTGAACCCTCACTTGTCTTTGGGAGACCCATGCTTCAGTCCTGCTACGGAAAGGTGTCAGACTTCCCTTTCGGAAATTAAAGCAACTCCAACGGCATTGGGGCCTACCTGTGTGCCCATTGTCGGTCCAATGCTTGCCCTGTACATTCGCTCCAGTGGAAAGGCCGATGACAGACGCTGTGCCACACTCTCAGCGTCTTGCGGATTGGTGGCGTGCATGATGGCCATTTCCCTGGCAGGGCACAACTCCAGGACTATCTCACATAATCTCTCCAAGGCCCTAGCCCGTGTCCGTACTCTATCAATGGGCAAGACCTCGCCTTTTTTGATGGCCAGGATGGGATGTATCTTCAGCAGGCTGCCCAGGAAAGCCTGTGCCTTGCCGATACGCCCCCCTTTGGCGAGATATTCCAAAGTGCCGAACACTCCGAAGGTGATGGTGCGGGGTACTGCCTCCAGCACCAGTGCCTCTATTTCCTTGAGGGATGCTCCAGTGAGCGCTGCCTTGGCAGCTACAATGGCCAGCAGACCACAGGCCATAGAAGCCGTTTGAGAGTCGACTATTGATACAGGGCACTCCAGGTCGGCACTGGCGGCACGTGCCACATCGTGGGTAACGCTAAGATTGGCTGCTACGTGTATTGAAAGGATAGAGTTGGCTTGCTGGGATAGCCTGCCATAGACATCCCTAAAGGTACCTATTGATGGTGGCGATGTCTTCGGTAAGATAGAACTGCTCTGCAACTTCTGGTAGAACTCATCTGTGCTAAGGTCTACCCCGTTTTGATATACGTCATTACCGAACCGAATTTCCGCCGGCACTATAGTGATATCGAGCTTTGCAGCTACCTCAGGAGGTATGTCAGCGGTGCTATCAGTCACTACCTTGACCTTCATCCTGTCTTTCCGCAATAACAAAAAATGATTATCGTCTACTTCAGACTACAAGTCTACCTCTGCGGTAATCCTCATTCCGTTCTTCAGAAGGGCAACCGCTTTGTCATTCTTCCTGGCTCTCCCGTCCCAGGCACATCTCATCCCCAAGAGACAAGCACTGATGAGTTTCATACTGTTTTCGTAGCAGCTAATCATCTAGCTTGGGCCATCTATTCGAAAAGCATTGGTTCCTCGCGGCATACCTTGTAGTCAGCTTCTTCTGCCATCAGTTCTCCTTTGCACATATGGTATCTTTGCTTGCCCTTCTCCCACAGCTCCTTTTCTTTTTTCGATGATACTATAAGTGGTGGCACCTCAGTGGGCTTACCCTTATCATCCAAGGCCACCATGATGAAGTATGCCGTTAGCGCATGTACCTTTTCTTCCTTGAGTATGTCCTCGCTGAGCACCTCAACTCTGACTTCCATAGTTGAATGGCCGACAAAAGTGAGATAGGCATTGATGGTAACCAGATTCCAGACTTTTATGGGGCGGTAGAAATTGATCCCTTCCACTCGAGCCGTCACCAGATCGGTGTGACAATGTCGCAATGCTGCAGCTCCGGCAGTTGTGTCCATCAATTTCATGATCTCACCTCCGTGAGCAAAGCCAGCACGCCCAGCCTGATGAGGCTGGATTAGCTGTGAGATGGTTATTGCGGAGTGTTCAACCGTTCTACCCTCCATTTTTGTTTCCTCCTTGGCGAAAATCTCTGTCTCAGCTGCTATAGAGGAGCCATGGCCTTCGACTTAACGAAGATCGCTCAGTGCCCCCTTCACTGACAAGTTTAGATAAGTCATGATTTCTGAGCCAACATGTTTCCCCGTCGGACTTGCAGGATCTCCAAAGCCCTCAGGGCGCTCTTTTCTTTATCTTTTACCTCAAGCATGATGTCGAAGTCAAAAGCCGCGGTCTCCTCAACAAAATCTGCAAAATCGTTGACATCAAGAGATCTGGCATGCGTGCCGGGTTTCTTGCTCTGCTCCTGTCCACTGTAG
>CAZVKZ010000166.1:0-4014 GCA_964627775.1 uncultured Candidatus Bathyarchaeia archaeon
GGGAGGAATCCCCTAAAACCCCACTTTCCTATTCCACATCACTCGAACCCTCTTTCCTGGATTCTTCGTCCTCAGAAACGTCGAAGATGCCAAACTTGCTTTTCAACAATTATTTTGTATCGGCGCCAGATTGTGATCCAATCTCTTTTCAAAAGTGTCATTCTGACAGATTTCGAAGGCTTAGCGGAAGCCAACTCTTTATCTACTTCAGTTACTGCACTTGCTTCTAGGAGGAAAAGCCACTGTTAACTGACTTGAGAAGCCGTGAACTTACTGAAGGGCGGGAGAGAGCGGGCCATAGAGCACTTCTCTACGCCCTCGGCTTGACGAAGGCTGAGGTCTCCCAACCTTTCGTAGGCATAGCGAACTCTTGGACTGAGTTGGTGCCAGGGCACATCCACCTCAGATCCTTGGCGGATTCCGTCAAAGCTGGCATCCGGATGGAAGGTGGGACACCGTTCGAATTTAACACAATAGCGGTGTGCGATGGGTTATGCCAAGGCCACATCGGCATGAGATACTCATTGCCAAGTCGTGAGACGATAGCGGACTCGATAGAGCTTGTTGTAGAGGCCCACCGCCTAGATGCGCTTGTCCTGATTCCCGGTTGCGATAAGGTTGTTCCCGGTCAACTGATGGCGGCGGCACGACTGAACATTCCCTCAATAGTGGTCACAGCCGGACCTATGATGCCTGGGAGATACAAGGGAAGAGACTTCACGCTGACAGATATGAGGGAGCTCATCGGCGAAGTCGAGGCTGGAACAATTACGGATGAGGTGCTATCAGAGGTTGAAGAGGTTGCCTGCCCTGGTGCAGGCACGTGCTCGATGTTCGGCACAGCCAACACGATGGCTGTCGTTACCGAAGCACTGGGAATGAGCCTCCCGGGATGCGCTACAGCTCATGCTGTCGAATCGAAGAAGCACCGTATCGCTAAGGAGAGCGGGAGACGAGTGATAGAGCTGCTGAAGGCAGATTTGAGGCCCTCGGATATAGTGACGCCAAAAGCCTTCGAGAACGCAATAAGGGTAGACATTGCACTGGGAGGCTCACTGAATACAGTGCTGCACATTCCAGCGATAGCGAACGAGCTGGGGTTAGAAATCGATCTGGACATCTTCGATCGGTTGAGCAGAGAGACACCGCATATAGCTGCTGTGAAGCCCGCCGGACCATACAACCTCAAAGACTTGGACGAAGCTGGTGGTATACCGGCAGTAATGAAGGAGCTTTCTGGGTTACTTCACCTCGATGTGAAGACTGCTTCCGGGAGGACTCTGGAAGGCAACCTTCTCGAAGCTAGAGTTGCCAACAGGGAGGTTATCAAGCCTTTGACGTCTCCTGTTCACGCTGAAGGGGGGATAGCGGTACTCAGAGGGAATCTAGCACCTAAAGGAGCTGTGGTCAAGCAAGTTGCCGTTGATCCTAAGATGATGCGTCACACTGGTCCGGCGAAGGTATTTGACTCGATGGAGGAAGCTGTCGAGAAGCTCATCGGCGGCAACATTCGATCCGGAGATGTGATTGTGATAAGGTATGAGGGGCCGAAAGGTGGTCCTGGGATGAGAGAGATGCACATGGTGACATCTATCCTAATGGGGATGGGACTCGGCGAATCGGTAGCTCTGATAACGGACGGACGTTTCTCAGGATCTACTAGGGGTCCATGCATTGGACATGTGTCCCCTGAAGCTTTGGAAGGAGGTCCGATAGCCATCGTTCAAGACGGCGACTTGATTGAGATAGACATACCGTCTCGGAGGCTTGTCTTGAGACTGGAAGAGCAGGAGATCAAGAATAGATTTGAGAGATATAAGACTCCGCCTCCCAAAGTATGTAAGGGTGTACTGGCAGAGTTCTGTCTCACAGCCCGACGAGCCAGGTAGACCCTGAACAAAAGCGAGGCGCGCGCCCGCCAACATTTCAAGAAGCGAGCGTGTAGGGTTGCGGAACGGCTTCGAGGAACCTCCTTGAAGTCTTGCGGTCAAAGAGTAGGCGTCTGATTTCTAGATTCCTATCCGGTACCATCAACGATTCGTTGGAGAAGAGTTCGGAAAAGGTCAAGATACCCTTGTTCGGCGGGTAGTAGCTTAAGATGCTGCCTTCAACAGGGTCAGGCCCCAACTCCTTCATCGTAGCCCTCACAGATTGTTCGACACTCATTCCCTCCATGATCATCATCCTCAGCAGTGTAAGCGTAGCTTGATCCGTATGCTTGACATCGACCAGCCCATCCCAGCCTATAACCACTGATGCGCCTCGACTTATGAAAGCTTGAGGCAGGTCTCGGCTGAAGAGCCCGAAGCATCCCGTCAGAATGATTACAGTGCCACCGTAGTCCGCGGATCTCTGCTCAATAAATTCAGGGTTAACAGCGAACACTACCTCGCTGTCGTTAAAGGCTTGAGCAGCCGTCACCAAATCATACAACTGCTCTTGAGGATACTTGAGCTCACTATAGGTCTCTGTTGTGAAAAGTCCTACTGGCTTTCCCTTGATCTCCGGATCCCATGACCTAACCTCTACCCCGGCATGAACCCTGAAGACTATAAGCTTGTAGCCATACTTAGCCAAAGAACCGTATAGGTTGACTGTAACCTCATTTGGGTTATAGATGTCTACATCAAACCCCGCACCCAGCATCATCTCTTTGGCCGTGTCGATCAACTCCCGGTTAGGGGAATGGACACTGAGCTGGTCTACCCAGGCGGCCTTCAAAGTAGGCTTGTTGACTGTGGCGGATCCGCTTGTCGAAGTTCTAACCTCTGGCGGATTCCCCGTATGCGAGGTCGGGGGAGAGATCATAAGGTAGGCTAAGAAGATTATGAAAACCGTCAAGACTAAGAACCCAGCCAGCTCGCCAGTCTTGACTCTGCGTCTCTCCTTAACCTTGTCTCTCCTGCCCCCGCTCTTCAATGCTTGTCATCAAGAGAATAGGATGACAAGAGCTTAAACTTTAAGTTCTATTCTTCGAAAGAAGTTTGCGAAAAAAAAGAGTTTCTTTAGGCTTTACGCCTTCTCTTATTGACGATGACGGCAGATGCCGCTCCGATCAGCCCCACCAAAGCTAAGTATGGCGATAGAACGGCCAACTTGCTCACAGAAGTTAAGTATCCTCCGACAGGTCTCGGCAGTGCGTTCCCAAAATTATTGTTGAGGGATTCTCTAGGGCCATCAGGGCTCGTTACAAGTGTAATTGGGCCTATCAGTGTTGGGGTTGTCGAACCTTTTCCCGAAGGCTCTTCTATCCTGATGTAGAATATGTAGGTTCCAGGCATTATGTTGATTAGGTCGAAGCAATAACTTCCCGCAAGCATGTTCTCACCTGTCTGAAGGGTGTCAAGTGGAGGAGTGTTCTCCGGCGGAGGATAGGCAAACTTCCCCAGATAAGCATCCGTTGCCTTTGTCTCTTGATCCGGACCGAGAAGTGTTGCATTAACGCTGTTGATGCCAGGTTCGGTTTCAACATTATATACACCGTTCCTATTGAGGTCGTCGAATTTGAAACCGCATATGTGAAATGAAAAGGTAGGTTCAACGATGATGTTGATTGAGTGGATATCCCAGTCGGTTACATTCGTGGTGTCGTAGAGTCCTGCAGCCGTTGCATTATTAACCAGAGGGTCAGAATCCAGTGCATCGATCTGACGTTCGACGTAGAAGGACATCGATTCTCCAACAGCTAGGTTGAATCCCGATGTGTCTATCGGTCCTAAGACATCATCCGTCACGTTTACCTTGGTCAGAGGCACATTGCCGCAGTTAGTAACCGTAATATTATATTTGACGGTGTCACCGACCTCTGCCATAGTGACATTCGCATCCTTAACCACATGGATGCACGGGAGCGCAGGGTTTTCCACAGGTTTTTGATGGACGAGCTTGTTTGATTTTGCAAACGCGGTCGTTGTCTCTCCTCTTGTCCAGGAATGCTGGTCGAAATTGTGGCCTGTTCCGATATCTGAATCATACGGGTCGTAGCTGTTGTGTAACGGCAACCAATATATTGTC
>CAZVKZ010000167.1:0-854 GCA_964627775.1 uncultured Candidatus Bathyarchaeia archaeon
TTTCTGGCAGGTATCCTTGTTCTCCACTTACCTGTCGGAGCCGAAGAACGGAGAGAAAGAAGATCCAGGTTGAGCTTCACATCCATTATTCTTCTTACCGCCGCAATTACACTTCTGAGGGCGACCTTCTACTATGGAACAGTGGTCTTCATACCCACATTTCTGGTTTCAAGGTTGCATCTGGATATTGCCGCAGCCGGCGTCGCAACATCAATAATGCTCATCTCTGGAATAATGAGCCAGCCTCTGGGTGGACACCTCTCAGACAAGATTGGACGCCGAGCTGTTCTGGGTCTGAGTAGCCTCTTCATGGGACTCTTCTTCATGCTCTTTCTCCAAATCCCTTATCCCACCTCTCTAGTGTTGCTAGTGATATTCGGTTTCTGGATGTCTCTAGGCTTCCCCATGGCCTACGCAGTAATAGGAGACCATGTTCCCAAGGAATCTGTGAGCGCGTCATTCGGGATAATTGCAGGTATAGGAAGTGCTGGCGGAATTATCGCTCCATTGCTTGTTGGAAAGCTTGGGGACCAACTCGGACTGGGAAATGCAATGTTCCTCATGTCCTTTTTCGCGTTTGCCGCCACAGCGGTCTGTCTTCTCTTGCCAAAGAGTGCAAAGCCCAAGAAATAGGTGAAGACACCGGAGTACAGTGGGTTAGGCGCTTTGTGCGATGGTATGTGAAGTGCTTTCATTAAGCGTCAGCGCTAAGCCATTCTATGAGCGCTGTGAGTTCAGGCTCAATATTGATGGAAAGCTGATTACTGATGAATGGGTAGTTATGTCATAGTAAGGCCTAGTGCGATGCTCTTGTGAAGATGGCGCCTTCTTCTTTGGTTCGGCGTCTGCAGGCT
>CAZVKZ010000167.1:864-4007 GCA_964627775.1 uncultured Candidatus Bathyarchaeia archaeon
CGGCAGCGTCAGATGTGTATAAGAGACAGACTACGAACAGTTCCCCAGTAATCGTCTTGGCAGGTTGGCCCTACTTCTTTGCGGGGTTTCAACCTACGTTCTTCGCAGTTCTGGATCTTGGCTTGAAAACTCATATGGTCTCGGTGTAGATCTCAGAACGTGTTCGCATTGAACGCGCTTTCACCTTCAGATTCTGCCGCTCTCTTGGTGAAGCGCTCTTCTAGAGAATGAATATTACGTCTTCCAAGCCTTTGAAGTGCGGGTCTCCACTGACAAGTTGCGCGGCTCTTGATTTGGCTGTCGTGTAGACTATGGAATCCGTCAAGGGCCAGTTCTTGATCCTCTTCTTCATTACGAAGTCGGTCTCGCCAGCTTTCAAGGCGAGGGAGGCGTCGAGAGGAACAATCTCAGCCGCAGATTCCAAAAAGGCGAAATGCATCCTCATCTCTCTGTCTGTTCTTCTTCCAGCTTCGATCTCTCTGAGGTACCACCTTCGCAGTTCAGACAGGACGATCGACGGGGTCATGCACGGTCCCCCCTCTATATACTCCTTGGCCTTCTCGCCAGCCTTCGAGCCCAGAAGGTACTCTACCCACGCGTAAGTGTCAATAACGAAGCTAGAGCTCATGCTCCTCCTCAGCTTCCCTGACGAAGGGCTGAGAGCCTTTGCAGGCGCCAAAAAGCGACTGAGGTAGACCGGTCTTGGCTCTGACGAGTCTTCTTATGACTTCGTCGTAGCTCATCAGACCCATCTCTTTCTTCAGCTTCTCCAGGAGTCTTCGTGTTTCATCTCGGACTTGCACAGTCGTTGTCATGGGCTATGGAGTTATAGCAATAATCCTATAAGTCTTTGCGAGAGACCCTCAAGTTGCCTGGCTGATGCAGAGTCTCAGCAACCGATACCCCTGAGTTTGGCAGATTCTAGCCTGGAATGCTGTAGGTCTGAACGGCCACGCTCAGGCCTGTCTTCTGGATTTGAAAAGCATCAACAAGAACTAGACCAGATGCACATGGAGAATCGCGTGATGATTTATAGCTCGCTAAAGCAGCATTACAATATGCTGCGTATGCAGAAGAGGCAAAATTGAATGGTTAGAATTATAGATCTAAGTCAGAGCTTGGTGCATCGTGACAAGCTGGGTCAACACCCCTTTCACCCTGTACCCTACATCTTTCGGTTCATGACACATGAGCAGAGTCTCAGAGAGATGAGCGGTCGGTCATCATACCAAACCGACTGGCTGAATATCAACAGCCACTCTGGAACCCACGTTGACGCGCCCCTTCATGTAAACGCCGAACCCGATGCTATGTCCATAGAGGAGATGCCGCTCAATTGGTGTTATGGCGAGGCTGTATGCATAGATATCTCACACTTTCCACCTAAAGCTTGGATCTCAGCGGAGGATCTGGAGAAGGCAGTCAAGAAATCTGGTGTAGAGATCAGAAAGGGCGATATTGTACTTCTATACACGGGTCACTGGAATCGAACTCA
The DNA here is from genome assembly GCA_964627775.1 of uncultured Candidatus Bathyarchaeia archaeon. GTDB lineage: Archaea > Thermoproteota > Bathyarchaeia > 40CM-2-53-6 > RBG-13-38-9 > CAZVKZ01. Next base: position 2,360 of record CAZVKZ010000167.1, read on the forward strand.
AGGCACCCCAGCCTATGGAAACGATAACCCAGGTTTGACCAAAGAGGCGATGATGTGGCTGAAAAAGCAAGGCATCAAAAGCTTCGGCGTCGATGCGGTAACGCCAGACAACCCCATCGACCAACAGCAGAGAGGAATCTTCCCATGCCACAACAAAGAGTCCTTCGTTCCTCATTACGAAAACCTTGCGAATCTTGACAAAGTCGTCGGGAAGAGGTTTGTCTTCGTCGGATTGCCTTTGAAACTCAAGGATTGCAGCGGATCTCCCGTGCGAGCCGCAGCGATCCTCAATGAATAATGAATGCTGCAGAGAACACGACTCTGCCACCTTTTTTCTTGTGCCCAATTGGGAAATTGGTGCTCTGAATATTGGATCTCATTGCAGACGATTATGAAACAATCGGGGCTTAACGGGGGCTCCTTCTCCGCCTCACGTGTGCGCTACCATAGACACAGATGGCCTAGGGAACAATGTCGAAATTAACCCTGAATCCTTCATCGAAGGGCTGAGTAGAAAGAAGCTTGAACTGACCGATCTCATTTGTGTTCTTAACGTGAGTCCCTCCGCAGGGTATCCCCTGGAACCCCTCTATTGTGACAACTCTTAGGTCCCTGTCCTTGGGCAGACGGTCGAGGCCTGGAATCTCCGACAAGAGATGCGGCACTTCGTCTTTTGGTATCGTTCGGGCTGTGACGTTTGCACCTTCTTTGACGAGTATATTAGCCATCTCCTCAGCAGAACGCAGTTGATCCATTGCAGGGCAGGGCCCACTATACCCAACATAACTGTCATCTCCAACCCATGAATCAACTGTCTCAATCCGTCTTCCCAAGGTTTTCTTCAAACAATTGTCAAAGAGATGGGCCGCCGTATGCTTCCTCATGAACCTGTATCTTGATTCCCATTCTATCTCAAGTCTAGCTGGGCCCGGACCTATCTTCCCTTGGACATTCCTTCCCCAGTGAACCACGATCCCGCCGGCGAACATGACTTTCTTCACATTAAAGACGAAGCCCTGGCCAATGATCCTCCCAGTATCTGAGGGTTGGCCGCCAGACTTTGGGTGGAAGACCGATTGATCGAGTATGGCGTATGTGTCTTTTCGGTCATCCGGTTCGACCCGCAAAATGTTACAGGAACTCTCCTTAAGGTATGGATCGTCCAAATAGAGCAGGCGTGTCGCCGGCGCGCCCTGTACCAGATCTGCCAGATTCATCCGTAATCACATGTGATTCCGAGTTGAGTGAAAACATCCCTTAAAGGCATTACTTGAACTTGATTGTTCAAGTCACTTGGCAGGGATTGCCACTGGCCGCAACAGTCACTGCACTGGTAGTCAAGAAGAAACGGGAAGACTGACTCAGCTAGCTTGGGGTTCTCTCAACCTTTTTTCAGTTTTAGAAGTTACTCAAGCCTTCAGGTGGCTTCATGCTCACTTTCTTCTGGGTCAACAAACTTGCAACTGCAATGCACCCCAAGAACTTTGACAGTGCATTCAGGGAATAGGCCATATCAACGGGCAGTCCCAAGTAATTCTCGTATAGGAAAACGGGGGTCTCCTTGTGAGCAAGCTGGGGGTATCCTCCCAAATACCATACGGCCATAACAGATAGGAAGAGAAGGAAGAGAGCAACTGTTGTCTTTCTA
>CAZVKZ010000168.1:0-3997 GCA_964627775.1 uncultured Candidatus Bathyarchaeia archaeon
GACGTTTAATATTATGCGGTCGAAAGACCTTTAATCTTTCTATAGCAGAAACACTCTTTGATGCAGCATGAGATCCTACATTTTTACTGACAGGGAGAGAACCCTTATCCGGAGGGCCCTTAAAAAGCGCATCAGCCTTAAGGATAGAAGCCTCGACGTCATCCTCTCCAGACTCAGACACTTTGAGGAACTGGCTGGCGATGTCGAGCTTTACATTCGCTTGCGTAGACTCGCTGAATCTAAAACCACAACTTCTACATAGAAAGCGTTGCACCTGGCCAATGTTTGTGTAGCGTAGGCCATCCTTCCAGACTCTCAGCGATCGGCATTGCGGGCATATAGGGGGCTGGTGCAGCTGAACCTCTAAATTCAACCTCTCATTGCTCTGCCAATTATGCCCTCGAAAGCGTTTGTGGAAACCAGCCATTACCTCAGCCCATCACTTTTCGGTCATATGCGAGCCATTCTCGCTGACATGGCTCATACAGAAGATTGGAGCGTGCTTAAGCGTAGGTCAGATCTCTGAGTCTGAGTTTGTATCTCTCGCGGATACTGTGGACTATTTCCCTTGTAATCTCCAATAGTTCGATTTCCTCCCAAAACTCTTCGTCATTTCGCAATTGATCGAGATCTTTCTCTCGGATGATGTCCGTGATTCTAGTGAAGTAGTAGGCTTTGAGCCTAGCCAAAGCTGTTCCTCTTTTGATGTCGAGACCATTGCAAGCAAGCACTATTCTTCCTTCTGCGGGTTTAAATGTGCGAAATGATTCAGGAGGTAGAACTTGTTCAGTTCAGAGTCGCGGACTAGGTTTGCCTCTATCTCCTCGACGAACTCTCATGTGAATCCTCGAGGTAGCCCCACGTTTTGGTCGACCATGTCAAGAGGGACAGGAAGCCCAGTCGCGGGATTGTGCGTCGCGATTAGATACGGAAGGATCTTGCTTACATCTGTTCCAGTTCTTGCTTCAATGCAGAAAGGCTGCGCTGGGTAGTCGGAAGGTAGGTACTGACGCTCCGTTACCAATACGAGCTCAGGCTTGCATGCGAGGTTCCTCCTGATTGCTGCCTCTATCTCACTCCTGACGTTTCTCAGAATTGTGTCGACATCTTTGTCAGGAGGATGCGTCAAGTTTTTTAAAGCCTATGGAAATAGTACAGTATGCTTCTATTCTCTTGGGGAAGATGTGAAATGCCTCTAGTTGAAGTAAAACTAACAATTGGGAGAACCGACCAGCAGAAGGAGAAGATAATCGAGGGGATCACGAAGGTGCTAGTAGACGTCCTGAATGTGAAGCCTGAACAGGTAACTGTGCTTCTGTACGATATTCCAAAACTGCACTGGGGGCTTCAGGGCAAGCCGCTCACTAAGATTAAGATCTGAGGGGTGATCTCAGTCGGCCGAGGATATCTTCAAGAAAATGTCTGAAGCCGTTCTGAAAGGCAAACACGCCGAGGCGAAAAGCCTCGCCGAGAAGGCTCTCGCCCAAGGGATCGATCCCATGGATGCCATAGACAAGGGCTTTGTACTAGGAATGAATGAGGTCGGGGACAAATTCTCGAAGTTCGAATACTTTGTGCCGGAACTCCTTCTAAGTGCCAGGGCGATGAAGGCAGGCCTCGACGTTCTGCTGCCAAAGGTGAAAGCCCGAAAAGCGGCAGCGGCCCGCAGAAAAGTATCGATCGGAACGGTCGAGGGAGACATCCACGACATCGGGAAGACCATAGTGAAAACTATGCTGGAGACCTCAGGACTTGAAGTGATAGATTTGGGCGTTGACGTTCCAACCGAGAAGTTCATCGAATCCATCAAGAAAGAGAAAACCGATGTCCTCGCTATGTCGTGCCTATTAACGTCTACAATGCCCGCCATGGAGGGCGTGATCCAGAAGCTGAGAGAGGAAGGACTCAGGGACAAGGTGAAGATAATAGTGGGAGGGGCGCCTATAACGGAGATGTTCGCAAAGAAAATCGGAGCCGACGCTTTCGGCGACAATGCTAAAGAAGCCGTCGATGTAGTGCAACACTTGATTCGGGGCAGCTGATCCACATAATGAGGAGGAGAGTAACATGAATGGGAGAGAAAGAGTCAACGCAGCTCTAAACTTTGAGAAACCTGACCGCGTACCCGTGTACCCGCTGATCCATTTTGCGTCAGCACGAGTGATAGGTATGAAAGTCAAGGACTTCGCGGCGAACGGGAAGAAGATGGCCAAAGCCTTGATAGCTGCATATCGAGAATATGGCTACGATGGTGTACACCCCGGCGTGGACGTGAGCATCGAGGGAGAGGCTGTTGGAAGCAAGCTCCGTCAGCCTGAGGACGCTACAGCTTTCCTGATAGACCCCGTCTTAAAGAACCCGGATGACCTTGACAAGTTGAAGGTCCCTGACCCGCTGAAAGACGGGAGGATGCCGGTGGTCGTCGAGGCCACTAAGATATGCTCCAAGGAGATCGGGAGGGAGGCCTTCATCTCAGCTTGGGTCATGGGTCCCTTGAACTGTGCGAGCCAAATGCGGGGGGTAGAGCAATTAATGCTGGATACGGCAGATAGACCTGAATTCGTCAATAGGCTGCTGCGATTCTGCGTGGAAGTGATAACCGAATATGGCAGCGCTCTAATTGATTCTGGGGCTACTATGGTAAACATGGGCGAAGCTCTTTGCTCGCCCAATTTCATCTCACCGAAAATGTACCGAGAAATGATCGTTCCACATCAGAAACAACTGGTTAAAAACCTGATGAAGCATGGTGCCGAGTACACTCTGCTTCATATCTGCGGAGATATCCACCCGATAATGGAGGATGCTATCACCACCGGAGCTAAGCTAATCGACATCGACTGGCAAGTCGACATCAAGAGGATGATCAAGCAGATAGACAGAAAGATCGCCGCGCGGGGAAACCTGAACCCAGCAGGCAATCTGCTCTTGGGCACACCTGACGACGTGATGAAGGAGGCTGAGAAGATCATAAAGGATGCAAAAGGATGGGAAGGACTAATACTTGGATCCGGTTGCGACGTTGCTAGGGACACCCCACCAGATAACCTGAAAGCTCTGGTCAGGGCCTCTATGGAGTACAGCTAGGCATATCCTTTTTAGCTGACCAATCTCATCCAATCTCCTGCGCAGTAACGCTTCAACAATCGTCATGGGTGCTCTGGGTAATGTTCGAATTCAAATCAGAGCAGGTAGAGTTGGATATACACGGCGTCAAGTTTGGGGGTACGCCCTGGAGAAACCCCACCGTGCTTATAGGCACGATCTTTTACGAAGGACACGATATAGTCACGGATTGGAAGAAAGGCGTCTTTGACGAAGAGAATGCCAAGAAAAAGTTGGAAAAACTGGAATCGCTCCGTGAAGAGACTGGAAACCCAGTTGTCCTCGACATCTTCGGCGGTACACCGGAATCGCTCGTAAGATACATTAACTTTGTGGCAGAGAACGTGAACTTCCCTTTTCTCATGGACAGCGCGGACCCCAAGACCCTGATGGCGACAACCAAGTATGTGGTTGAGACGGGCCTTGCTGACCGCGCTATATACAACTCACTAAACTACAAGACCAGCCGGGAGGAGATCGAATTCCTCCAAGAAATCAAGCCGGACGCAGTGGTAATTTCCGCTACAAATATGATCAACCCAACCGCTGGGGGCAGAGTCGAAGCTGTGATGGGAAACAGTAGGAAGCCAGGACTTCTGACGCTGGCCAGAAGGATAGGTTTTACAAAGATTTTAATAGATGTCTCCATGATCGACGCCCCTGATGTTGGGCCTGCTTCTGAGGCTATCTATCGGTTGAAAGACCTCGCGGGCTTACCTACCGGCGTAGGGTCCACTAACTTCACAGAGCTCTGGAGGAGGGGCAAGAGGTTGGATAAGAGGCTACGTCAGATTTGCAGGGCAGGAGGTATCCTTTTCCCGGTTCCCGTCGGCGCGGATTTCTTTCTTTTTGGGCCGGTCGAATGGGCTGAAGATATCTTCAACCTCTGCAG
>CAZVKZ010000169.1:0-317 GCA_964627775.1 uncultured Candidatus Bathyarchaeia archaeon
GAGAAACATCTCACGGCGTCTTCCATAGGAAGAATAGGCCCGTCGCCTAGGTCCCAGTAGGAATTGATTTCGACCTTGTCATCATGAATAGTGAGCACGTGAGCAGGCAGTAACTTATAGATGCCTTCGAAGATGGTCTCGGGGGCGTTCACGTATCGAAGCGTAAGGTATCGATCAAGTGCCTTCAGGTTCAGTCTTCTCTTGATCTCGCCGAATTGAAGGATCGATTTCATTTCCGAGGCAAAAAGGAGCTTACCTTCTTGAAAGGAGTAGAATAGGGGCTTGACCCCAAGCCTGTCACGCGCCAAGATCATCTT
>CAZVKZ010000169.1:327-3990 GCA_964627775.1 uncultured Candidatus Bathyarchaeia archaeon
CTATCCCAAAGAGCAAAGGAAAACATTCCTCTCAGCTTGTTAACGCAAGACTGCCCTTCGCTCTCGTATAAGTGGACAATCGCCTCTGTGTCGCTCTGTGTATAGAACCTATGGCCCACGCGCTCCAACTGCTTTCTGAGACTTCTATAGTTGTATATCTCGCCGTTGAACGTTATCCAAACCGATTCGTCCTCGTTATGTATGGGCTGATGTCCCCCTTTGACATCAATTATGCTCAAGCGCCGGTTTCCAAGAGCAACCTTGCTGTCGACGAATAACCCTTGATCATCTGGGCCTCTGTGCTGAAGTACGTCACACATCTTTCTTAGCAGTGACGTATCCGAAAACCCGTACTGTCCACAAATCCCGCACATTGATTCCACCCCTAGCGCTACACTCAGCTCCTTTGGACACGCTAATAAGAGTGGGGAGTATCAAATAAGCTACCCATGAGCTGTCGTAAGCTAGTCGTTGTCATACCGGCACGTAATGAGTCCGTAACCATTGCGAATATGATACGGAAGGTGTTCGAAGTCACGGCAAACCTCAAAGAGTTGTCAGTATGCATCTTAGTGGTAGATGACTCCAACGATGCAACAGGAGAAATCGCGTCAAAAACGGGAGCACATGTTGTGAGAGGAGACGGTAGAGGACTTGGGGCGGCGATGTACCTAGGGCTGGGAGAGGCATTGAGGAGATTCGATCCCGAAATAGTTGCAGCCATTGATGCAGATGAACAGTTCGATCCTGAGGAATTGCCTAAGGTTCTAAGGCCTCTTCTAGATAATGAAGCTGACCTGGTATTGGGCTCACGCTTCCTGCAAAAAGGGCTTGTGAAGTACAAGATGCCGTTGACAAACCGATTTGGAAACTACCTTCTTTCGTGGTTGGTTCGCAGAGCGACAGGACTAAGAATCACGGATGCTCAGACAGGTTTCCGAGCAATGAGAAGTGAGGTCGCTCAAAGGCTCGAGATGATAGGGACGCATACATATGTGCAAGAGTGCATTATCGACGCAGCAGAAAAGAACTTCAGAATAGCTGAAGTTCCCGTCAGGTTTCTACATAGAAAGCATGGAAAATCAAGGGTTGTGGGTTCGATCAGAAGATATGCGACTCGATCTATCCCGATACTCGTCCTTCGTATGGGGATTTACAAGTCTCTTTTTACATCAATCGGACCTTTCCTTATGGCTGTCGGGGTAGTCTACGGATTCTCCGTTCTCTCTGAGGCATCCTTTCAAATACCTGAACTCTTCAAAAGGGTGCCAGCTCTCATCCTAACGACCCTTCTTGTTGTGACGGGTTTGACGATTTTCAGCTTCGGTGTCCTTCTGGATCTTGTTGTCGGAATCAAGTTTAAGCTTGACCGATTTGACAAGGAAAGCTGGTCTCGAAGTCATGACTAATAGTGCTTCGATCTACTTGGATGAGGCGTTCAGTCTGATTCCGAGAGCTCTCAGCCTTCTAGATCGGAACATAGGATCACCTACCTACGGGTCGTTCTATCGGCCTTTTTGGCATGACAAGGCGACTGATGTGCCCTGTGCTCATGCACAAATCGGTGTTCTACCTCTGGCTTTGGTCTATTCCAACAAACTCAACAACAACATGTTCTACCGAAACCCCAAGATTCTAAGGTGGATAATAGCCTCTATGGAATTTTGGTGTGAAATCCAGAATGGAGATGGCTCCTTTGACGAGCACTATCCTAATGAACATAGCTTCGGAGCAACAGCATGGTCACTTCACGCAGTCCTGGAGTCCTACAACATCATGAACAAAGAGATGGACGCATATGTCAGCGATATGATATACGAGGCGATATTGAGAGCAGCTAAGTTCCTCGCTCGCTCAGAAGAACCGAGAATCTTGGCAAATCACCAAGCCATTGCCGCCGCGGTTCTCCTTGAGCTAGCTCAGCGGACTTCGGAGAAGCTTTTCTTAGCTGGGGCAGCTTCCAGACTCAACAGGGTTCTGTCATGCCAATCCAATGAAGGGTGGTTCACAGAGTATGATGGAGCCGATTTAGGATATCTGACGACGACAATCACATTCCTTACAAGGATCTATAGAAGAAGTGGCGAAGAGAGAATCCTTCGCTCTATTCGAAAGGGAATAGATTTCGCAAGTTACTTCGTCTATCCGGATTGCTCGTTCGGAGCGGGTGTAGGCAGCAGACATACCGAGCACTTTCACCCCTACGGCTTTGAAGTTATGGCAAACAGAATTCCCCTAGCGGCAGCCGTTGCAGACAAGATTCTAGAGGGAATGTCAAACAAGAAGGTCATAACTCCAAGCGCAATGGATGACAAGTATTTCATGTATCAGGTCGCCGAATACATTCAATCATATCTAGAGGCTTCTCCTCGGCGGGCGGCAAAGCCGAGACTGCCCTTCGAGAGACAAGAGTTTGTGAAGCACTTTCCGCACAGCGGTATGCTAATTGTGAACAAGAGGTACTATGCTGTCATAGCTACTAGAAAGGGATGTATCTTGAGAGTGTTTGACAAAGAGTCACAACGACCATTACTGATTGATTCTGGCTTCGTCGGACTGACGACGAAAGGAGAGCTGGTCACTACACAGTGGCTTGATGGTTCGTCGAAGATTCGCGTAAACGCCTCTTCTGCCTGTGCCTCAGGTGCGTTCCACAAAGTACGTCGCGAGTCCCTCACGGCGTCTAAGATGGTGCTCTCTCGACTTGCTTTGCTTTCATTGGCATGGCATAGAAGGGCAACCCTCGAGTTCAAGAAAGCATTCATAGATCGCCTGATCTGGTCAGCCAAGAGAACCCGAATCAAATTCCGAAGAACTGTCATGTATGAAGATGAATCATTCCATATTGAGGATACGATAGGACCAGTGGGGACAGCGTCATTCAAATCGTTGGCTCTCGTGTCACAGTTCTACCCTAGATACGTTCCGGCATCTGAATACTTCCACTCTAACGACATTGTATCAGACGATATTATCCTAACGAAATATCTAACCGGCGCCAAGGGAGGAATCGTCGTAAAGAGAACAGTTGAATCGGGTGGAAGTCCGGACATGAGAATCAGAATCCTGTATGGGGAAACCGATGCCACTCTGAATTGCGTTGTCAATCCTATCGGCGAGAATCCCCTTTGCGTCAACGACAATCGGAGGTTGAACTGCAAGACGACAGAGTTCACCGAAGTCTGCACCGACTACTTGAGGATGGTCAGTAGAGATAACTATGCATGATGCGCCTTGGACAGCACACCTAATATCACGAACAAGATCGAATTTGAGAGAAGCCGAATCTGCATCTCCTCTTGAGACATATGGATCGTATACACATATGCTGCCAAACTTCATGTCATTTAGGAGTGAAATGATTCTCAAAACCGGACTCTCCCTAGTGTCGTCTGTCTTTCCTTTGAACGCCAATCCCAGTACGGCCACCTTGCTACAAGATATCTCTCGGGATGCCCGATCCATTGATTCCTTTATGAGCTTGACCACATAGTTCGGAAGGCGCCTGTTAAGCTCCCGCCCAGCTATTGATACCCCCATGACAACCCCTTTTCGGAGCGCCCCATGGATGAGAAAGTCGGGATCTTTAGTGAGACAGCTACCGCCCATGATCCCTGGTTTCATAATGTTTACAAGCGGAGACGTGTTCGCTGCTCTGAAGAC
>CAZVKZ010000170.1:0-870 GCA_964627775.1 uncultured Candidatus Bathyarchaeia archaeon
ACTTGACGATTGACTGCATATACAAGAGTAGGGGTGCCTTTTCGGTTTCGAGACTGACCCAGCGTCTACTCTGCAGGATCCCACTTTGATGTTGTTCTATAAGGTAGGCGCGAAAGCGACCAGAAATAACTTCCAAGTTGACAATTGAAGCTACGACGCTTTGAACACCATCATATTTCACAGTCGTTCGAGTTGTTTCTGATCCATTAGTGGTACTGATCTCCAAGGCTGTGTCAAGGGACCAACTCTTTCCAACTTGTAGAGGAGCCTCAAGTAGCTTTACTGCCGGTGTTGGGATCCGCGTCGAGGTAACATTTCGAGAAGCAATGGAAGTCGATACCTGCTTTAGCTCTAGCCAATCTGCTGTGATCCAACGAGTGAGGGTGTAGACCAGACTGCCTGAGATGGAGTTTACAGCCCTATGCTCGATCACATAAGCTTCGTAGCCGCTAAATCGCTCTATCTTCTGAACTGTTGAAGTGACCACTAGCGGGATAGACTGGTTCTTTGTCGGCTCCCACACCTCAAAGAATACCCATTCATCGCCAACATTGATCGGTGGTAAAGATTCTCTCCCAGAAACGGGCATCATGTTCACAAGCAGGGTTGAGAGATTCGTCGTGAGAATAATTAGCAGAAGAATCTTGCTGAACTCTCTAGCCAAAAGGGACATCCTCCAAACCGACTTATTATGAGATCAACGGTTGATCTTAAGAGCCCTATTGTTGATATGGTAAGAGTAGAATGCTGGTGGAGTCGTGGCCTCTCTCGAACAGCTGCTAGTGTTAGCCATTGCTCCAGGCCTCTTCTTCCTTTGGTTCTTTTGGGTTCGAGATAAGTACGAGCGGGAACCGGTCAGGCTACTGCTCA
>CAZVKZ010000170.1:880-3595 GCA_964627775.1 uncultured Candidatus Bathyarchaeia archaeon
GACTAGTAGTTCCAGCACCGGAAGAAGGCGCCAGCACCATTCAGATTCTACTCCACTACTTCATCATAATTGCCTTTGTGGAAGAATTCATGAAATTCCTAGCTGTGCGATCGAAAGCATATCGCTCAAAGGAATTCAACGAAGTAATGGATGGAATAGTCTACTCCAGCGCTGCTGCCTTGGGATTCGCCACAATAGAGAATGTGTTATATGTCTTGTCGAAAGGTTTGGAAGTCGGTCTGCTCAGAGCCGTCCTAAGCGTTCCAGGTCACGCCCTCGACAGCGGTATGTTCGGCTACTTTCTGGGACTGGCAAAATTTGAAAGACACAGGAGGGCTGGGCTGGTTTGGACAGGCTTACTGCTGGCAACAGTCTTCCACGGACTCTGGGATTCTATCTTAGCTCTGGGTGGGAATCTGCTGATCGTCCTGTCAATCTATGCCTGTCAATGGGTGATAGTCGCGGTCTTAATGAGAAAAGCCACAAGACTATCACCGTTCAGATTGCGGGTCATACCTGCATTAATCCCATTCGTGAGACAGCGATGGGGTGGAACGTGCCCCACATGCTCTGGACCCTTGACATTCATCCAGCAACACGCTGGCTGGTACTGCTTCAACTGTAAGAGGTATGCAACAGAACCCGCAGTGATGGCTGTGCCTGCTCCCAGCATGGTGCAAACACCACCGCCTTTCTATCAGCCGCCCCAGCAAACCCCTCCACTGGCCCGCCCCGGAACCAAGTACTGTATCAACTGTAGATTTCTGATGCCAGAGACCTCCAAATATTGCCACAGATGTGGAGCTAGGCAGTTTTAACAGCGCAACCTGATCTTAGACTTCAGAAATGACGTTGAAAGCCTCCGCCGGCCATCTCTTAACGTAGTGGGAGAGGAGAAAAAAGGGAAAGTGTAGCGGCCTTGTTACGAAGGAATAGCCTTTATCATGCGGTCATTAGTCGAACTAGGCCATCAATCACTTGTACAGAGATCAGCCCAAGCACGACAAGTGTAGCTGCCATGGCGATGCCGACGGCAAGATTTCCTCTTCTAAGCTCTGCCCACTCATCTATCGCCCTTGTCATTCTTGTAAATGTGCGGATTCCAATATACTGAACTATTATGGCCATGATGAATACCGCCACCAGTCTCTCAATGGGGTCGATGAAAGTCAATAGCGGTGTTTCAGAGCTGATCTTCGATACGTGAGCCGCCAATCCTACTATTGAGGGAGTTATCATGAGACCGACGGAGACAAGCACTCCAGCGAAGTAGATCGCCACAGCAGCATTACCTTTTCTAATTTCATCCCACTCGTCCAGCTCCACTGTAAGGCGATCGACTGTCTTGGAGGCTGTAACCAAGCCTATGATTGCAAGCAGCAGAGCTACAACGATGCCCGTTGCGGCGAAGACAATTTGCTCAAAGCCCAAGGCGTTCACTTCATCCTGACGGTTGCATCGGGTTCACATTATTGTCTTGAGCCACAGGACGGGCAGAACAGGGCGGATGGATCTACTATGGCCACGCCGCAATTCCGGCAGTTTCGAAGTGCTCCTGATACGCTGAGCTGGAGAACACCTACCATCTGATTCATGGCAGCTTCTGCCTTGGAACCACTAGCCATTATTGTCACTTGGGATCCACCGGCTGCAGGACTGATTCCCACTGAGAAGACGTTCTTCTTTGAAACCAAGAAGTATACGAGTGCTGCTAGCAGCAGAATGAATCCTATGCCGAAGATCAGCAGTATAAATCCGACTAGTACGAGGATGCCCATTATCAGCATGTTAAAGTCACGCGATCCTTCAGCCGTCAAGCTCTGGTTAGGAATTGTTGAGACTAGTTTCATCTCTTGACCACTTATCACACCTGTCGCCTTCTGGTACACTTATTGAGGATGTTCAGTCGCAATACCTGACCAACTTGGCAAGATTCAATACACCTTAGATCTTACAGTATTGTCCACAAATAGTATATATGATTAATCACTTGAGATCAGCGCGCTAGGCTGGTGCAAAATTAGGTCGGTCTACATACTCTTGTTTAAGTTGAGCAATGCTGTTTGTTACCTGTTTGGCTGGATTTGCACATATCAAAGGAATTTTGCACCACGCTGGCGCGTCTTCTTTTGAATTAGCCGAGCAAGGGTCTACGTTGGCGCCTCGAATATCTTCCACTGCTCTGCAGCAACAGTTGGATGGAAAAAGCTTAACTGCAAAATGACCATGTCACCAAAGCGAATGGGTGCGCGACGGAGAATCAGGTGAGCGTGTGAGACACTTCTTCGGTGATTCCATGCATCTATTGCGGGCCTTTTCCGAGTCAAAGATAGCGCTTGTCTCATTCTTCCTCGCGCTTGGGGCGATTATTATCCTTAGAAGGCCAGATGCTTTGTTGATGTTGTTGTTTCCCCATAACCGAATGGAACCTGAAGGCTCAGGATCCATCAATCCGCCATGTTGGTCCTATGGCTCAGGACTTCTACGCAGCATTCAAGCTAGGTGAGGATAGTCGACACATAACCACTGTAGACGCGGAAGGTGTGGCGCTGGCTGCCATCCAAGCACTATACAAAAAGGTCACGGATGAGAACAAAGAGCTGAGAGGCCAATTCGAGGCTATGAAGAGATCTATCAGACCAGTCACCTAAGCATCCTAGACCAAGCTCTTTCTCCCCATATTTTTCAGGCCCAGGTAGCCTAGAGTCTTCGGGC
>CAZVKZ010000170.1:3605-3987 GCA_964627775.1 uncultured Candidatus Bathyarchaeia archaeon
TTGTCAGCGTGTTAGTGATACCACTGCTGGAAGTGTCAGTAATACCAATGAGCGACTGTTCGCGTATGCGCTGGTCAGGAGCCCTTAAGTCGAAGATAACGAGCCCGCTGTTCGTCTTGGCGCTCGGGGCGATCATTTGTCTCAGAAGACCAGATATACTGTTGAATCCGCAACCCTTCGCAGAGGACGGTCAGGTTTTTCTCCAGGACGCAATAGGGTACTCATCCAACAGCATATTGACGCCCTATGCTGGATACCTCCACATTTTGCCGAGATTGGTAGCCTTACTTTCGCTTCCAATGGGGCTTGTCAATGCCCCCCTCATAATGAACTCATCCGCATTGGTGATGAGCACGCTCAGCGCCTCATACTTGTCCAGCAA
>CAZVKZ010000171.1:0-3950 GCA_964627775.1 uncultured Candidatus Bathyarchaeia archaeon
CACTCATCAGTCTGCGATTGCCAAGCAAGACCTTTCTTTTGTCGCATATCGCTTGTACGCCTTTGCCTGGAATAGCCTCGAATGACTCGAGTGTGAGTAATGATAGTCCTTGGTCTTTGGCCTTCCTAACGATGGCTTCTCCCAGAGGATGCTCAGAGCCGCTCTCGGCTGAGGCGGCAAACACGAGAACATCACTCTCCCTGTGGGGTGTCAGCGCGAGAACATCTGTGACCGAAGGTTCTCCTCTAGTCAAGGTCCCGGTTTTGTCAAATACTATTGAATCAAGTTTGTGGGCCTTCTCCAAGTATTCGCCGCCTTTGATCAATATACCATTCTCAGCCCCTTTCCCCGTGCCCACCATTATGGCTGTGGGCGTTGCGATTCCCAAGGCGCAGGGGCATGCTATTATCAGAACTGCAATGAAAACCCCAAGTGCAAATGTGAATCCTGAACCCAGCATGTTCCAAATGATAAACGAAGCTAAAGCGATCAGTATCACAGCAGGCACGAAGTAGGATGAAACAAGATCGGCTAGTCTCTGTATCGGCGCCCTTGCGACCTGTGCTTCTTCAACGAGCTTGATGATCTGTGAGAGCATCGTGTCAGCGCCGACTTTGGTTGCTTTGAACTTTAGGAGGCCTGACTTGTTCATCGTGGCCCCTATGACTTGGTCTCCAACCTGCTTCTCAACAGGTATGCTCTCGCCGGTGATCATCTTCTCATCGATGGAGGAATAGCCTTCAACCACTTGCCCATCTACGGGGACCTTCTCTCCAGGACGAACCACGACGATATCCCCAACCTCAACCTGTTCTATTGGAATCTCAAGTTCAGAGCCCTCTCTAATTACCGTGGCAACTCTTGGTTGGAGCCCCATAAGCTTCCTGATAGCCTCGGACGCTTTCCCCTTGGCGATGTCCTCGAAGAGTTTGCCAAGCAGTATCAGGGCTATGATCACGGCTGATGTGTCGAAGTAAACCTCGCCTCCGGGAAAGACCGACGGGGCGAATGTTACGATCGTACTGTATAGCCAGGCGGCAGATGTGCCGACCGCTATCAAGGTGTCCATGTTGGCGCTTCTGCTTTCGATGGCGTTCCATGCGCCCTTGTAGTATCTCCATCCAGCGATGAACTGCACAGGCGTGGCTAGGATGAAGAGCCAGATGTTGCTTGGGAGATAAGGGAGGACTGGGAAATAGGTCAATATCAAAGTTGGGACAGCCAGCATCATGCTAAAGGCCACAAGGATCTTCAAGTTTCTGAGTTCAATCTCGGGTCTGAGGAATGTCGCAAGGCAGCTTTCACTGCAGAAGTAGTAGGTGAAGCCTCTCACTGTAGCTTGGAGCTTGCTTGTCTTTTCATCAACATACATGCCGCAGACAGGGTCTTTAGCCAATTAGAATTCCTCTTGATATGAGATGCTTCATTCGCAGAGAGAAAATGTTTCTCTGGCTTAGAGGTACTTGCTGGGGTTCTTATCGAAATCTTCCTTGCAGCTTGGGGAGCAGAAGTAGTAGGTCAATCCCTGATAAGTACTCTTGAATTTGGCAGACTTCTCGTCAACGTTCATTCCACATATTGGATCTTTAGCCATCGCCCTCTCACCTCATCGACACTCTTCACGGGCGCATGGCTTATAGATTTAGCTCGGTCCGCGCCTTAACAACATGCAAGATATCGCTATGGGTGACTATCCCCAGCAGATTCCCCTCGGCCACAACTAATACTTGACCCACATCATACTTTGACATCTTAAGCAGGGCTTCAACTGCCTCTTGGTTTGGTCTGACCATAACCATTTTTTCCAGTGGCCTCATTATGTCCTTCACATAGGCCGTTTTCCATCTGTCTTTGGGTAACTGCTTTGCGTCTTGTATGGATGCCAAGCCGAGGATCTGGCCATCTGCTAATACTGGATATACTTCATGCCGGAACCGCAGGAGATATTCTGAGACAAATTGCTCAACTGTTGTCTCTGGGGTGACTGTCTTTACGTCCTTTGTCATTATGTCTTCTACTTCGATCCCTAGGAGCGCCTTGTTGATGACTGTATGCCTGAGACTTGATTCAGCTCCATTCTTCAAGAAGAGGCCGATGAATACGAGCCAGAGGCCTCTGACCCATGATCCAATGAAGGCGAATAGAACCCCGCCGGTGATCATTAGATAGGCCAGTCCAACTCCGACACTTGTTGCTATTCTGGTTGCTCTAACTAGATCGTTCCTCCAGACCCAGATGGCTGCTCTCAGTATCCTGCCACCGTCCATCGGGAAGCCCGGTATGAGGTTGAACCCGGCCAGGAGGAGGTTGATCCAGAATCCGTAGTCGAGAGGAGCACGGACCTCAGCTGGCATGCGGAGGATGGAGCTGACGAAGAGAGCTATGCCAAAGATGATGGCCAGGAGAATGCTTGAGGCTGGACCTGCCGCTGCCATCTTCAATTCGGCTTTTGGGTCTTGTGGCTCCTCAGTCATTTCAGAGACGCCGCCGAAAAAGAATAGTGTGATGCGCGTTATCGCCATACCATATTTCCTCGCAACGATCGAATGGCAGAGTTCGTGAAAGAGGACTGACCCGAACAGGAGTACGGTGGCTATCAGGCCTATGGCCCAGTAAGAAAGTGTTGAGAGCCCTGGGTAGTTGAGGGGCATGTAGCCAATCGAAAGAACAAGAAGGATGAGTACGAAGATGAAGAGCCAGCTGTAGTGGATCGTGATCTGGAAACCTGCGAGGCGGCCTATTCGAAAAGACAAGAACCTCACTGCCCTAGTTTTGACTACTGGGCTAGTTAAGCTCTCCCTCATAAATACTGGGGCTGGCGCCCAGCCTTTCTCATGGTTATCCTACGCGGAGCCTGCGCCTGGCGTGTTACTGCTTCTCCTTTGTTCCTCTTTGAAATTGAAGCTCAGCGATGGAGCAAAGGTGGCTTGTCTCAGCGGGAGATCTAGGACATGTCTACCTCGAAGTCTTCTCCCCTGTATATCGCCTGCATCAAAACGTAGAGGAAGTCTTCTCTGTTTGGGAGGGATAGTCCTCTCGCCAGCAGTCTCTCGTATACTTCATGTGGCCTTGCTTCAGCGTTTGAGACAGGAACTATCACGGGTGCGTTGTCTTCGTCTTCCACGTATATGTCGGTATTCCGCCTTACTACTCGGAGTCTTGGCATCTTTGTCCCTTAGGAACTCCTTTACGCGGTTTGAGTATAGTATTGTAGGGTTGCCTATCAACTTTTTTAATCTATTTAGCCTAGTTCGCAGTAAGCTCTCCCAGCGTGCAAGCTAATAGCGCACGCATAGAAACAGTTTCTCACTGAAGCATATGAGACCGATTTATCTCAGCTCATACGAGCATGGAAGTCTAGACGAGAGAATAGGCAGACTATTTCGCATACTTGAAGACTGTACGCTGTGCCCTAGGAAGTGTGGAGTAGATCGACTCAGGGGGGAGAAGGGTTACTGTCGATCAGGGAAGGAGCTGGTCGTCTCGAGTTTTGGCCCACACTTCGGCGAGGAGGAACCGCTGGTCGGCACAGGCGGTTCAGGCACAATTTTTCTGACGAACTGCAACCTACTCTGCATCTACTGCCAGAACTATGAGATAAGCCACCTCGGACATGGCACGCCCGAGAGTGAGGAGAGAGTTGCTGAATACATGATCTCCCTGCAGAAGAGGGGTTGCCACAACATAAACTTCGTTACCCCGACACACTTCACCCCTCAACTTGTAAAGGCGATCGAGATAGCCATCCCGAAAGGATTGAATGTTCCAGTAGTCTGGAATTGCGGCGGCTACGAGAATGTGGAGACCATAGGATTGTTGGATGGCATCGTCGACATCTATATGCCAGACATAAAGTATGGGTCTGTGGATTCGGCAAGGAAGTATTCTAATGCTCCTGACTACTTCGAGCGCTGCACGGAAGCCGTCAGGGAGATGCATCGCCAAGTTGG
>CAZVKZ010000172.1:0-3925 GCA_964627775.1 uncultured Candidatus Bathyarchaeia archaeon
GTCACAGGCATCCTCCAGCGTCGCCTGACGCCAGGAACACACAAAAAGAACGCCATAGAGAACCGTATGTTAGCTGACGCTCTCCACGATCACACTCAGGGGAATCCCCATAGTCTGAAGGAGCACCCCATTACACCACCCGAGTTGCTGAACTTCAGCTGGCTCAGAGCAGGCAAGAGACCATGAGAAATGATGGATGCCTATCGAGAGTCTGCTCTGCATCCTGATTGCGACCATGGTCTGCGAGGCTAGCTCTTCATCGGTCTAGGCCGTCAACCCGCCATCAACCAGTATCGTCGTTCCAGAAATGTAGCTTGAGGCATCAGAGGCCAAGAAGACAGCGGCCCCCACGAGATCTTCAGGAACGCTGTGTCGACCAAGAGGTACGAGCCTCAGCTTCGCCTCATACCAATCCTTCTGAGAGAAGTTTGGCGCATTGAGCTCAGTGTCGACAAAGCATGGTGCCAGTGAGTTTACCCTTATCTTGTGCGGTCCCCACTCTTTGGCCATAACTCTGGTTATACCGTTCAATGCTGCTTTGCCGGGGCAGTATGGGCCAGCGTCTAACTCAACCTTCTGGACAACTTCGGATGTTATGTTGATAATGCTTCCGCCTCTTCCCTGTTTGATCATGATTTTGCCGACTCTCTGTGAGAGGAAGAAGGGCACCTTAACATTCAAGGTCATCCCATAATCCCAATGTTTCTCATCAACCATCTCAGCCGAGGCTTTTTGGACATAGCCTGCGTTGTTGACGAGTATATCGATGTGCTGGAAGGCCTTCACTGTCTCATTGACGAGGCGCTCTATCTCCGGCATCTGAGTCAGGTCAGCGTCTACAGGCAGGGCTTTCCGCCCTAATCTCCGAATCTCCTCAGCCACCTGTTCCAGCTGTGGTTTTGTACGAGAGCAGACGGCGACATCTGCTCCGTGTTCCGCTAATCCTATTGCGATAGCCTTTCCGATCCCACGGCCGCCACCGGTGACGATCGCCACCTTACCTGTGAGATCAAACCTGTTACTTGGCACTATTTTTCCTCCTCCTGTAGATGTCCAAGACAATTTCTTGTCTACTTTAAGCTTGCCGTAGATTTGAGGCGGTGGCGGTGCAGCGCATGTCTGAGACTGGAAGTAGCTCTGACTATGGTGGTCAAACAGACACAGGCCTCCACCTCTTAAGACGTACCCCCGGGCCTGGATCAATCCTC
Source organism: uncultured Candidatus Bathyarchaeia archaeon (assembly GCA_964627775.1). Taxonomy (GTDB): domain Archaea; phylum Thermoproteota; class Bathyarchaeia; order 40CM-2-53-6; family RBG-13-38-9; genus CAZVKZ01. The sequence goes on from CAZVKZ010000172.1 coordinate 1,209, forward strand.
ATTTACCAGCATGCTCTAGGTGATTGGGGAGGCTACGTATGAGGCAGATTACTGTCATTGGAAGCGGCGAAGAGATTTCTCCAGGGGTCTATGAGATGGCTGAGGAATTAGGTAGGGCTATAGGAAGACGTGGAGCGGTCCTCATCACTGGCGGCAGGGGCGGCGTCATGGAGGCAGCCTGTCGGGGGGCAAAAGGAATGAATGGTCTTACTGTAGGGATCCTGCCTGGCGATGGAAGCGATGCAAACCCATACGTCGATCTTGTCATCGCCACAGGTATGGGAGATGGGAGAAACGTGATAAATGTCAAATCTGCCGATGCGGTCATCGCCGTTCATGGAGGAGCCGGAACTCTTTCAGAGATGGGGTTGGCGCTCAAGGCAGGCAAGAGAGTGATCGCGCTCAAGCCCTCAGGTGGTGTTGCAGAGAAGATGGCCGGGGCTACTATTGATGGAGGGAAGATTCTTTCCGCAGGCTCAGTTCGAGAAGCCGTTGAGCTGGCCTTTGAGGGGTTGTGAGCATTGGCAAAGCTGGTGCTTCAAATCATGGTCTATCGAAGTAGATCGATTTTCCTTTGGCTGATATGGGTATCCCCATGACGATGCTTGACTTCTTGATTAGTCCCAGCCTTGCCGCGGCGGTTCCAATCCTGTACATGATTCTGTTGTCAGCGTTGTTGTCCATGGCGGTCTTGGCAGCGGAGCCTAAGGCTATGCCCATGTCTAGGGATTTGAAGATGCAGTTTGGGCCTGTGAAATCCATGCCCTTGGTCCTTGCTGCCTTATCGAAATCTGCGCATGTCTTGTAGCCGCATCCGCCGCAGTTCAATCCAAAGCTTTTGGTTCCCTCTACGCCTATCAGGATGACGGCGGCGGAGTCTCGAACGTTCTTGCCGTCTCTCAGAAAGCCTTTTGCATTTCTCTCCTTTCCGAGCCTCTCCATCTCCTCAGCAATCTTGTCCTTCTCGTCCCCATAGACCAGAAGGGTCTCTACATCATCTCTTCCTCCAGATTTGGGAGCGGTTCTAGCGGAAACCATCATCAGCTTGGCAACATGCAGAAGGCCTTCATTTTCAGCATTAGAGTAATCAATAACGGGCATACTATCATCGCCTCTGTAACAATCCCACAGTGAAGATTTAAGCTATCCGACATCGAATGCGCGACTATTCGCTAACAGAGCGCCTGCCAGATCTGGTCAGATGATTCAAAATCTATCGTCGGAGTCTATCTTCAGAAAAATGAGCCTACTGACAAAAAGTATCTGGCTTTCGCGAGGCGAGGCCATTTGGATGCCGCCCTCACAACCTACTCAACAATGAGTTCACCTGTTTGCGATCGAGGTGATCCTATGAGGCACTGCTTGGGGAGGTTTTTTCAGGAGCTCATCTTTTTCGGCTAGATGTACACTCCTCTCACTCTCAAGGTAGAGGTGGCTTGCTCTTGTTGTGGTTGAGACAGGCTGCTTTTCCAGATTCTTTGTCTGCAAGCTCCTTATCGCTCGAAGAGCGTTCATGAAATGGGTCTTCCGACAAGTGTCACAGTACTTTAGGGCTCGCCTAGTTCTTCTACCACAATCGACACATCTCTCACCCGTCTCCGGCATCACCTCCTTGAGGGTATGCAGCTAATCATGATGAAAAAGATATTAAGCCGTAATACCGTTCGTCCTTCAAAGAGGTATACCGTACAAGTATATAATGCTGTTGTCACTCCTTCTTCTCAAACCGCGTCTCACCGAAAACCTATTTTGCAGATTCGGACCGGTGATTTCTATTTCTCAGGACACAATTTCGGTGAGGTATCAGTCGACAGCCCGCTCAAAGGGCTTGCGCCTTGTTGAGCATTGCGAACAAAGTCAGCTTCCTAGTTTGGAGAAGAGATTTCACGCCAGAAGTTCTGGTGTGAGTATCCAGTCAACGGCGAACCCTCCACCGGCAGACTTTGCCGCAAGCTTAACAATACCTGCACGATGGAATGAAACAACATTCGCAGACTCGTTTCCGGCGACAAGCAGCGAGGTCAGCTTATCGGAGAATGGTAAGTGCCCCACTATGGTCATTGATCTGGTTCCTTGGGATTCTTTTTCTCTTAACCATTCCACTATAGGCTTGACATCGTCCAACGGTGCTATGCCCTCCCGCATCTTGACTTCCCTTTCTCCAAGATGTTCTGCTAGGATCCTGGCAGTTTGGAGTGAACGAAGCTTTCCACTGTGAAAGATCTCCCCGAAGGCCATATTCAATTTTGAAACGTACCCTGCGACCTTCTCGATCGCACGCCTGCCGTCATCTGTTAGCGGTTGTTCAGGATCAATCTCTTTGGGTTTGGCCTCAGCATGCTGAACCAGATAGACATCCATCAAAAGCACATCTTCCAAGGTATCTATATCCAAAGACTGTATTCAGGATATCCTAAATATTGCCTCTCTCTTCCAACATGCGGTATGGGGCCAGTACGAACGTGATAAGTCTAGGGCCATCTTCCCCTGCTACTTTCTTTCACCGACGAGCTTCTTCGCGTCCTCCACATAGTCCACGAGCCTCCAATCATCATGTTTCGTGAAGTCTAGAGTGAGTTTGTTGTAGAGGTTTCTTGCGATGACCTCTTCAACAACCCTTCCACCTGTTCCTAGCATCGCCTTCAGGATGTTGCAGAAGATATCGAGCTTATCGGGCACATCCTCAAGCTTGACACGATATGATCCCTCAGCATAGT
>CAZVKZ010000173.1:0-3912 GCA_964627775.1 uncultured Candidatus Bathyarchaeia archaeon
TGGTCATACATCTGCTTGTACATCTTCTGCTGGGACCCAAAGTCCTGAGGTTGCGGAGGGTATTGGCCTGGGGTTTGGTACTGAGAGTAGAATGGGTAGTATCCCGGGTATTTCGGCATACTGGGTTTTGTAGTGAATATTAGCGCACACATCATCAGCAGTAGACCAACTGGGATAAACAAAAGGAAGAACAGGACGCTGTCCAGCCATCTTCCCCACCAGGTGTATGTTATGAAGAAGACTACTGCCCCAGATGCTATGACAGCCGCTCCCGAGACTAACAGCGCTACCTTGGCGCCTAGGGAAATCGCTACCATGCCCTATCTTTTCCCTTTGACGGCTGATTTTCTATGTAGACCCTAAATAAAACGCTTTGGGAAAATAGACATCGAGTATCTTGTGCAAGAACTTAGTGTTAAAAGTGATAAAGCCCCCCTAGAGGCTCAGGTGAGTGCGAGCGTTATGGACCCCGTTAGGGCCTTCAGTCCGGGCGGAATTACTAGCTTCTTCGAGCCCTACAGGCTCAGACAGAGCCAGCTCCCGAGAGAGGCTCGATCTGCTGCTCGTGGAGGAGGCTTCACAACCGAGAGAGGAACAACAACCCGTATAACAGCCAAGCGGTCGAGAAGCAACAGGATACAGATCTTCCTCAACAAGAGACCTGCCAACGACTGTCACACGACAGAAGCGGTTGCCCGACTCCTTCTGGAACAGACCGATCGAAGGTTTGCAGTGAAGATTGAACATGACGTCGCAATCCCAATAGGTGCCGGATACGGCGCGAGTGCTGCCGGCGCATTATCAGCGGCCTTGGCCATGAATGAACTGCTCGGGCTTGGGTTGACGTTTGACCAGGTAGGCTTCTTCGCCCACCTTGCAGAAATAAGATGCAAAACCGGATTGGGAACTGTTGGCCCACTAATGGTTGGCGGGTGTATTCTGCAGAAGGAGGGAGGACCCCCTGGGATATGCAGAATCGATCGCATACCAGTAAGACCGTCCTACAGGATCATATCCGGATGTTACGGCCCAATACCAACATCCGAGGTCTTGAAGTCGAAGAGCGTCTCCAGAAGGATCGGTAAAGAAGGAAGAAAGACAATGGAATCTATCCTCTCGAAACCGAGTCTGGACAATTTCCTGCACAGCTCCGAGGAATTCGCTAGGAAAATCGGCTTCATGACGGAACGGATTGAGAGGCTAATAAAAGCGGCTAGGAGAATGGGTGCTGTGGGAGCCACGCAGAATATGCTTGGGGAAGCTTTCCACGCGATAGTTGAAGAAGACCAGACAGAAGAGTTGCTTGAGAGACTGAGAGTCCTAATGCCGATGAGCAGACTGTTCTCGACAGCCATAGACTTCGAGGGCGCCAGACTACTATAGCTTATGACTCAATAAGTCGCCAAACAGCACATCCAAGAGTTAAACCCACAGTCATGAATATTAGACTCCGGAATTACCTTTCTGGAGGTAACAAGATTGTCACCCAGCAGACTAGCAGCATCCACGATGCTACTGTTAATTCTCGTCTCCACACTACTCGCACAACCGACCGAAGCCCAAGGAGGAACCGTCAGAGGACGAGTCTACGCCAGAGATTATCTGAGAAACTTCGTGCCAGTCGGCTTTGCATCAATCATAGTGAAAGGCGACTCCTTCGAGACCATCATCAGAACAGACACAGACGGCTACTATGTGGCTTACCTTCCAGCCGGAACCTACGTGATGACAGGAGTACTCTCAACAGTGACACTTGACTATACACAATCTAAGACGGTTGCAGTATGGTACGGATCAGACACTACAATCAATTTCTATCTGGAACCTGCTGTCGCAGAGTTCCCATTGATCTCGGTGACTATCAGCATCGGTGGGCTCCCATCTCAATATTCTGTCGAGTCAAGAATTGACAATTCACTGCAGGGCCTGATCGCTGGAGGTGAGACCAAACAATTCAGAGTAAAGGCTGGAGTACCACATACTTTCTCTGTTCAACCCTACGTGGAAGTCTCAAAAGGCGAACGATACTACTGTCAATCAAACTCATGGATACTTGACGAGTCGGGTGGAGCCACAAGAGAAGCTGGTGCATCTCACACCTTCAGCTACACAACGCAGTACTTCCTATCTGTAGCGACCCCTCACGGAGATGCAGGCGGGAACACCGGGTGGTACGCAAAGGACCACTCAGTCTCGTTGAATACCCCGAGGACGGTTGAGGTTTCACAGGGGGTTAGAAACGTCTTTGATAGCTGGGTTGTTTCAGGCTCTGAGAGCAAAGATAACAGCCTGAACATCATTCTCAGATCCCCCACGGAAGCTAGGGCTAATTATCATAAGGAATACTATCTGCAACTTGTATCCCAATATGGTAAGCCGGCAGGCAGCGGTTGGTACAGAGAAGGCTCCACAGCAGTGATAAGTGCGGAAAGAGACCTACCTTTGCCTGGTCTCATGGGAGGGCTCGGTGCTAAGAATGTCTTTAAGGGGTGGTCTGGCGACAAAACCTCCTCGAGCAATACCGCTGATGTTTTGATGGATTCTCCGAAAACGGTCACCGCTAACTGGACAGCAGACTACACCTTACCGTACTTGATAATTCTCTTAATAACAGTCCTGATCATTACTATTCCTTTACTGGCTCAAAAGAAGACAATTAGTAACCCCCGCAGGACTGGCGACCGAGATTGATGGACCGGGGAATATCGATTCAACTAGTTGAATGAATCCAACTCACCAAAAGCAAGAGAGTTTACTGCAGTACAGCGCGTGATGTCAAGCCACTGTCGCAGTATTCGGCAGATTATGAGATGTCTAGTCACGGGCAAAGGCGACTCAAGAGAACTCTGTACTATTAGTCTTCCGTTGTTGAGATCGATTCCAAGTGAAGGCCCAGCGCCTCAAGGTCTAGCCATAATGGTATTCTCCAAGAGATGTCAGAGTGAAGGAAAGAGTTTGAGGCCGTAAGATTGTAGCGGCTTGAAGTGTTTCAGGTCCAGCGTGTAAAGGCTCGCCCTGTTGTTGATGGCTATGGCGGCTATCATAGCATCTGTCCTGCGTATTGGCGCACCAGTCTTCTCTGCTTCCAGCTCTATTCTGGCGGACAGATTGGCGTCTTCCTTTGTGTAACCCAAGACTGGTAACTGCAGAATCTCCCTTACAGGTTTCGCGTATTTCTGGACACCATATAATATCTCGTGGAGGCTTATCGCTGTAATGCCTATGATGTCACCGCTTCCAAGAATATTCTCTAGGGCCTTATCGCCCCTTTCAGATCGCTTATCAAAAATCTCGATTAGGATGTCTGTGTCCAGTATGATCATAGTCTGCGCTCAGCCCTCAAAGCTCGAACCTCAGAAAGCATCTTACCCTTATCCTTGAACTCTACGCATCCTCTGAGTTTCTTCAGGGCTTCAAGGGGGCTCACGCCTTCCACCAGTCTCTCAAATAGTCTGCTGAAGCTCTCGTCCTTTCTCTTTGCCGTCAGAAGCTTCCTGTAGACTTCGTCTCTTATCGTTATCGTCTTGGTCAAAGCCCGTCAGACTGCATCCATTTAAACATGTATTTAAACATAATACCCTCAAGACGCATGGCACGAGACGAATTTGGCGGATCATGTGGGATTTGACGGGGCTAAGCCGGTACCGATACCCTGGATAAGATGAAGGAGAGATTTGACAGGGTGCGCTTGACCAAATTCACCAACACACGAATACAGTCATTCATTCTCTGGGAAGCTATGGCGGCTACCAAAGTGTTGCGTTTGAGACTTGAGAAGGACTCATATGAGAATTATGACGCATCAGCCGAGAGGATGATTTATAAGTTATAGAATATAGGTTACGATCGGTGCCACGCATGGCAAGCACCAAGACCATAGCGGTGAGCGAGTCGGTATGGGAGCGACTCAAA
>CAZVKZ010000174.1:0-2341 GCA_964627775.1 uncultured Candidatus Bathyarchaeia archaeon
GTTCAATAGTCTTCCTTGGGACGACTCCAACCAGACGCTCAATGAGCTGTCCCTTGTTGATGAAGAGAAGGGTTGGTATGCTCATTATTCCAAACTGCTGCGCAACTTTGGGGTTCTCATCGACGTTGACCTTTCCAAAGGTCACCCGTCCAGAGTAAATTTTTGCGAGTTCATCTATGACTGGAGCTATGGCCTTGCATGGGAGGCACCAAGGGGCCCAACAGTCAATGATCAACCTCGGGTTGTCAGCAACTGCCTTGTCAAAATCTGCATCTGTCAGCTTCAGTGGCGAACTCGTGTCTAGGTTTGATTCTTTGTCCATGCCATCCAGCCTTCAATTAGTCTTGTGCAGCTATCTATTAAGCACATTGTCAACTTTCACAGGTTGAAACTTTCTCATTTGATGATGCTTCATACTACAAATTCTGCGTTGTTATGTTTTGATGAGTTTGGTTTTAGTTGCTTTGACCAAGCCTATTGGGCCGGTCATCATCATGTCGCCTCCGGGAGCTGCAAAGTGAATCTCAAGTTGAGTTCTTTGGAGTTTGGCCCGGTTAGGACCGGTAGCAGTCATTATGTCGATTCGGGGCAGATTTGCCGGTTCCCGTAGATAGAATGCGCCGTGTCCGCCTTCGTCGAAGACTCGGTCACCTTCCACCTTTCCTTTACTGAAAGCCTTGAGCAGCGACTCAAGCTTCGTTGATGTCAACAGGCCTGTGTGGTGTTCAAGAAGAGCGAGAACTTTTCCTTTTGAGATTATGGAAGCTGTGACGTGTTCGTTTCCAATGTTTGCCGTTAGGATAGTTCTTGATTTCTTCACCCTTGGATCTTCAAGGCAGCCTAGGATTGCCGCGATTGACGTGTCCATTATGACAGGTTGAGCTTCTGGAAGCTGAAGTCTGGCTGCCTTGGCGGCTGATTTCATTCTAATGAAGTGGTCTGGGACTTCATCGGCACTGTACGCCAAACTTTCAAGTTTGGGGTAGTCTGAAAGCCTCTTTCTGATCGCGTCCATTCTGAATCTCCTGTTGCTCTGCTTATCCTTGGGGACTCCATGATCTTGAACTGCTATGGCTACAGCATCTACATTCGAAATGTCCTCCTCAAATTGACTGAGAAAATCCTGCAGCTCAGCGAGGTTTACTTCATTGATCTCCAAGGTTTCGCCTTTGAAATCTTGTGGGGGGTTATCTGCATCAGTAACCTGGATACCTTGAGCCTCAACCTCTTCCAGACTGTTTCTGACCGAGTATGCTGCGCTCTCAGTCATGATGATCTTTGATCCCGTTTTCAGATGCTTCTTCAGGGAATCCGCGAATCGGCCTCCACCTATCGGCCCTCCCTTGATGAATAGGTCAGATCGGAGTTTTGTGAGGTAACTGACCTTCTTGGAATAGACCAAGGAGGGGCTGGGCAGAACCATCTTGACACAGTTCTCAATCTCCTTCGAATCGTCGTATAGGAGGACATCCTCGGTTCCTGAGCCTATATCAAGCGTAAGTATCCGCAACGGCTCCTGTCGACCTCCGAAAATGCTGGACTTCACAAAGGTATTGGCGGCGTTAAGAAAGAATCTTTCGAATAGGTTCGTGAAAGGTTAATATTCTCCGACTGTGAGAGGGTAGCTTCTAGGCGCAGTAGGTGGGATTGATCCATAACTAATGCGTTGCAGACTGCTGAGAAGCTAAGGAAGGAGATTGCCAAGTCGTACGACTCCAACCCAGCAGGCTGGAGTGTGCTTGTTGGTAGGGATCCTAGGAACTTCAGTCAGGTTTTGATCTCTAATGGGTCACAAGTTTGGATGTTGAAAGAAGAGTGGATCAACCCATACAAATCTGTGGGGTTCGGCGCCAGACTACCCGGTGTCAATGAAACGATGAAGGGTGTTGCTCCTCAGGATTTCGGTTTGAGGCCCCTTACCCAGAGCCAGATGGAGGATCTTGTTGGGATCATGAGCAGGGGAGAGTCTCCCAAGGATCTTTTCCTTCAGATTATGAGTTCCAAGCCTGTTGCTTCACATGATATTAGGAGTCCTGTGGTGCTTCAAGGTCCTATTATGGCTTCGCCGAATCCTCTGAGTCTGGTGTCTGATAAGCATCAGGAGCTTGACCGTCGGCTGAGTGAGGAGCTCAGGAAGCTTCTCATCAAGAAGTATCCCCAGACCGTAATTCCTTATATCTAATCCGGGATTCTAACACTCTTCCCCATCAGTTTCTGAGGTGTCTTGTCGGATGGCGCAGAAGAGCTTAGAGATCATGATGATATCGCTGAACGCGGCGCTCTACGCGGTTCTCGGCTACATGACCTTTCTTGGAATATTCGCTCCGATAGTCGGGGTCGT
>CAZVKZ010000174.1:2441-3903 GCA_964627775.1 uncultured Candidatus Bathyarchaeia archaeon
ATGGGTTCTGACTTCACAGCGGAAGCGGCTGTTATCCTCCTTGTTTTCACCGCTGCGAGTGTAGTCTTGACGTTCGCTTTGGTGAGACTCTGGTCTGAATGGGGCGGGTTCGCTGTCGCGTCGATAATTGGAAATGCCCTCGGAAGTGCGATAGTTGGCCTTGGCGTCTGGCTCTTCAGTCAGTTCTTCATCCTCCCAGCAAACCAAGGGAGCAAACTGCCTATCACTGCTGCTTTGATCTGGTTCGTATGGACCTTCACAAACCAGATGCCTTTCCTTCTGGCTTTGGGCCCGCCGATTCTGAAGGCGTGCTACAGAGCCTTTCCCTCACTCATAACATCCGCTGAGAAGCGGAGGTAAACCCCTGTTGTCGGGCGGAAGGAGATCTGTATCGCTTGAGGTGGCTATGTCCGCGACGTGCGCTGTACTGTACGCAATGGGATCCTATCTTACCGCGTACACTGCGTCTCCATGGGGATCTGGCCAGTTTCGACCAGCTGTCGTGCTCCCGGCGATATTCGCCACCCTTTTCGGACCAATTGTGGGCGGCTTGGGAGCGGCTCTGGGAACGCTGATTGCAGACTCGGTCAAGTATGGGCAAATCTACGTTAGAAGCTTGGTAGCGGCGGTTCCGGGGAATTTTGTAGGGTTCTACTTATTCGGGCGATTGATGCAGAAAAGATTCAGCTGAGAAAAATATCTCAAAACATCTCAGATCACACTGGCAATCTCAAACGTGATCGTCGCATTCCTCTACGTGTATTTCCGCGCATTTGTGGAGTCCTCCTACCCAGAAGTCTTCAAAGAGGCCTGGGTATACGTCTCACTAGGATTGATTGCGTGGTGGTATGTCACCATGCTTCCGTTCGTGTTACTCCTTGGGCCTCCACTGATTCGAGCGGTTGCCTTAGCGTTTCCAGGCATGATTTCGGAGGAGGTAAAATCCTCAACTATCAAAGGTGAGATACCGAGGAGGAGCTTCGCTCTGGCAATGATGCTCCCAGGTGCGCTCATGGCGCTGATCGGCGTATCGATAACCCTTGCCGATCAAAATCAACTGCTAGCGCTGAAACTCGCACCGAACGCCTTGACACTTGCAGGTATGCAGGTGATGTTTCTGGGCAGTGGGGCTATTCTTCTAATTCTTGGCCTACTGATCTTGGTGACGGGGAAGGCTATAGCAAGGATAAGATGAAGTGTGGAACCCCGAGCACTTCTTGTCTTTGGTGGAAGAATTAGAGACGCGCATTCTTCCGTTTCAGTAAAGCGTTATTAAACCCCTTTCTGGATGTAATCAGGAACGCGGGGGTTGCCAAGCCAGGTCAAAGAACGCTGAGAATAATCAGCGTTTGGAGGCGCAGGACTGAGGATGCGCATCCGGCCGATTCAAGGCCTGAACCTGCGCAGCAGAACTCCTGTCCCGTAGGGGTTCGTGGGTTCGAATCCCACTCCCCGCACCATT
>CAZVKZ010000175.1:0-3882 GCA_964627775.1 uncultured Candidatus Bathyarchaeia archaeon
CCCTTGTATGCCCTGGCAGACTCGTTGATGACTTCATAGATTCTTTCTTCATCTGTTTGGCTGAGTCTCCTGATCAACCCGAAGAGGTCACCTTAATCGATCAAGTCAAAAGCAACACCAAATCTACTTTTGAAACGTAAGCTGGCAGTTCTCTTCTGCTTTGCACAGCTGGGTTCCTAGGGTGAACTTAATCGCTTTGTCGAAGGAGTCCGCCCATCCCTGATACTCTACATTGCATATTCTCTCTCCGACTCTGCCAGCAAGATCAACCCTACCTGCATACTTCATTATGTCGAACCACGGACATCCATGGACCATTATCTGGACTCTATCTTCTCCAGCCTCTTCAACACTGATGTCATATCCTTCGAGTTCGAACTTGATCTTTAAGGCCGCCAGGAGATCTTGCAGGGTGTTCCCTTTGATGTCGTATAGTTCTCTCAATCTCCTAGATTGGATCTTGGGCATGACCCTCCATACTTTCTCATCGATCTCTAGGGCCTTCCCGAAAGAGGAACTTTCCTCCAGCATCGTGAACCACAGTCCATCAACCGTGAAGAAGGAACGTTTGAAGTATTCACAAGCCTTGTCGCACATTATTAACCAAGAAATAGAGTGATCGCTGAGAGTTGAACCCTACGGTCATCTTGAGAGAAGTGTTTTTGCGCTGTTGCCTTGATATCTCTCGACTCTTGAGCAGTTCAGAACGTAGCTGGTGGGAATGGATTAGGTTCTGTTTGCTCTAAGCCGATGAGGATTTCGCAGCGAGTATTTGACACTGGAGTGACCACTCGATGTGTATCATAACGCTTATGAGCATCATTGACTAGACGGCTCAGTCTCTCCAAGACTGGCTGGCGACAGATCATCCAATCATTCACAGTGAAGGGATGACGAGATTCCGCATAGTCAGAGGATGTGACAAATCAAATGGTCGTTGAATGTGAGAACTGCAACTTTCGAACCGAGATTCCTGAAAGCTCCAAAATGTTTTACTGCACCATGTGTGGGCACCTCAACTGCCTCAGCTGCGGGATGCGGTGAACATAACTTGATTGACTCCTAGGGTAAAGTCTGAAGACCGATTGAAGCTTAGAGTACCAGTTAGACGGCTATTTTTCACGTCAATCAATACCCTCTGCTTGGTTCCAAGCACGTTCAATATTTAGATAACCTCGGCACCACTAAAGATGAAATGGTAGCCTTGTTGATTGATGCGTATGATTTTGGGAAGATAGTGGTTGGTGGCAAGACATACACGAGTGACGTCTTAGTCTTTCCGGACAGGGTTCTGGATCATTGGTGGAGGGTCGAGGGTCACAACCTGTCTGCTGAAGATCTAGAAGAAGTCTTGAGGGCAGAGAAAAGACCTGAAGTGCTTGTCGTGGGCACCGGCCACTCAGGCGTCATGAGAGTTTCCAGTGAAGTGGAGGAGGTATTGAGGTCGGTTAATGTTGAGCTTTTAGTTCAGCCCACCGCCAAAGCATGCAAGACATTTAATGAACTCTTGAGATCAGAGCGGAAAGTTGCGGCCGCCCTTCATCTTACGTGCTAGAAAATTCAGCTCACTTGAACAGATACTTCTCGGACCTTGCGGTTGAGGCATGCATTTGTCGATAGGCTTTTGAGGCTGTTATCTCGCAAAAGGGTTGACCACCCACATGTTTTCGCCGACGATGAGTAGACTCTGAAATGAGGATTGGGATTCTCACCATAGGGCCATTAGACTCGGCCATCATAGAGTATCTCACACATTTGATTTCAAGGCGATTCAGCATAACAGCCGAGTATAGATCCAGCATTCCAGTCGATACCTTTGAGAGGAACAAGAATCGGGGTCAATACCTGTCCGACGATATTTTGGAGGTTCTGGCTCACATGAGAGACCTTAATGAGCATGCGCTGCTGGGAGTCGCAGACGTCGATCTGTATGCCCCCTCGCTTAATTTCGTCTTTGGGCAGGCGGATCCAAATGGCTTGGTGGCTGTGATCTCTATTGCCAGGTTAAGGCCGAGTTTCTACGGTATGCAAGATGATGATAGGGTGCTTCTTGTTAGAGCGGGAAAAGAAGCTGTGCATGAGCTTGGCCACTTGTTCAGACTTAGACACTGCGTTAATCCGAGGTGCGTGATGTTCTTCTCTAATAGCCTTGCAGACACCGACCTGAAGGAGGACGAATTCTGCGACAGATGCAAGAGATCTCTGGTTGCTAGCTTGTGATCGCGACGTTATCCTTCTCAATGCTTATGTATGATGGCATTCATTCCTGACGGGGAAGATGACATGGATAAACATCTGAGATGTTTCGGAGGGGTGAATTCTGATGAGTCCTGCTCAAATTATGGTATCTTGCCTGAAGCCGCTAGTTGTTTGACTACATCATCGGGATTATTCTCATAGTGATTCCCGAGGAATACCAACGACTAGCCGACTTGATCGCGAGGACGATCGTCGTCGAAGCGTCCGCGCAGACTACTTAAGACGTTGTCCCAGCTCGCTTGTCCTTACGGGCCTTCAGAGCGTCATGGGCTCTCTCTGAAAAGTTTCACATGCAATGGCGTTTCCCAAATATGCGACAATGACTTCCTCGCTAGAGAATGCGAGAGTATCAAGCCACGCATAATTCACTTCGATAACGCATCCGTCAGCACCTAATGACTGATGGGCGATAGATGCCAGCTCATAGAGCAATCGGAATTGTACTTTTTCCCGAGGGGAAACGCCATCAGAAGAGAAATTGCTCTTTAAATAGCTCAAGAGGGCAACGTGACGGATATGCGCATCTCCAAAGCCAATAAAACAGGTATCGTAGCGATTTCTCTAGTAGTAGCCCTGTCGATAGCGCTCATCTACTCATCCGCAATAACAAGCCATGAGATACTATCAAGAAGCTACCAGTCTAATCAAACTTCACAGCTATTCGTTCTAGGAGACGTTCTCCCCGTATTGAATGGGGACCTGGATTACAGAAGATATCTTGTGCAGGACACATCAAGTGTTGCGTTCGCATTGGGTGCCGGCGCCCTAGGTTCAGTAGACCGGACAGGGGAGCTATTGGTTTTTGATGGAAAGGCCTACATCAAATCCTGTGATCCGAAAGCGAATTACATGATGGAAATCTCAACTGAAATCTTGACCCCGTTCTGCTTTGGGTTGGAAAAAGGCAGCAGGCCTTCCGCCATATACACGCTTGAGGGTAGAGATGAAAGAGGATATGCCCTGAACTCTATTTACGAGAAGCTGTCAGAAGAACATGGGAGAATCTTCGCAGTAGTGGGAGTGGCTGAATTTGCTGAAATCCAACGTTCAGCGATAAAGTTGGCGCCAATATACGGCGAATCAATAGTCGCGCAGGCAAATAGAGAGAAATACTTTCACGATCTTCCCCCAATCAAGGATGTTGTAAGCATCTTTTTTGGCACCGTGAGTAATCCAAACAAAGCTGCTGCCCCAGGCTACGATCTGGGGATGGAAGAAAGAATCTTTTACACAAATCCTGCCGAGAAGGGGGCCTCAACCCTGCAGAGCCACACCCACATACTGATAACTGCGAGGAAATCGCTTGAAGGCAAGCTGGATGATTCTGATGATGAAATTTCCAGATTTGCGAAAAGCCTCTCCGTAATTGATATCAACCATCTGCTAACTCAAAGCACTGTACGGAAGGCGACAATAATGATCTACGATATCAGAGCAATGATTGGGGTAGCGGGGACCTCCGCTGCGCGAGGCAATTCGGAGTATCTCTTGCCCACGGAGAATCCGATGACCGGCATATCTCAATACGGCACGCTCAAGGCTTTTGTTGTTGCAACAAGATGCATAGATTATTGATGTCAGTATCGTCGACTAGTCTTCTTCCTCAAGGACCTTCTTCATCTC
>CAZVKZ010000176.1:0-3848 GCA_964627775.1 uncultured Candidatus Bathyarchaeia archaeon
GCATCTATGTTTGCAGGCACCTCCCTCGCCATATCAGGCGTATGCGCCGGTCATGCAGCTGCCTACTCCTTCACAGTCACTGTGCCGCATGGTGTTGGCTGCGCACTTGCTATGCCATATGTGATGGAGCTGAACTCTTCAGCGTGCCTTCCCAGACTTGTGGCCATAGCTGAGGCTGCCGGTGTCAAAGAGGAAGGAGCGCGCCATGAGAAGAATGCATTCAACGCTGTTAAAGCTGTGAGGCAACTCATGGAAGAGGTCAAGAGCCCACTCTCCCTAAAGGAGATTGGAATCAAAGAGACAGACCTAGAATCGATGGCCAAGAGCATGCTTACAGTCAAGAGGCTACTGGTGCGTAATCCGAAGGCTCTGACAGACAAAGATGCAGAGCTGTTGATGCGTAGAATGTACGATGGACAACCACTTCCACTTTCGGAATACAGAGAAACCTAACTAGGATTCCTGAAATCATAGAATAGCAGGCTGCGTCAAGACTCGCCCTCCAAAGACTGCGAATCTACAGAAACCGGGCCTCGCATGTCGAAAATCATGCAGAAGGATTTTGAGATTTGAATAACACATGCTCCGGCACCAAAAAGGCTGATCCTCTAGACACTTTCTTCTCCCCCCAAAGTGTAGCCATCGTAGGTGCCTCATCGAAACCCGGCAAGATCGGGCATGAAATAGTAAGAAACATTTCACAGTACGAATTCAAAGGTCAGGTCTACCCCATCAACCCGACTGCTGAGACAATACTTGGTCTGAAATGTTACCCGTCAATAATTGATGTCGACGATAAGATTGACCTTGCAGTTTACGTCGCAGCCTCCAACATACTGCCGAAGCTCGTTGAGGAAGCGGGGCGGAAAGGCGTCAGGAACGCGATCGTTGTATCAGGGGGCTTCAAGGAGATGGGCGGCGACAGAGCCTTATTCGAGGAGCAGCTCGTATCGACAGCCCACAAATATGGAATGCGGATAATCGGCCCCAACTGCATAGGGGTATTCGACAGCACCTCAAGACTGGACACCTTCTTCTACCCACATGAACGCATGAAAAGGCCGTCACCAGGGGGAGTCTCATTTGTGACCCAAAGCGGAACATTCGGACTCACCTTCCTCGAATGGGCCACCAACTCAAGACTGGGCATGAGGAGGCTCGTCAGCCTAGGGAACAAATGCGACGTTAATGAGATAGATATAGTCCGATACCTCGGGCGTGACCCATTGACCAAGGTGATCGCCCTACACCTGGAGAGCCTCAGCGATGGAAGGCAACTGGTCAAGGAGACGCGGGAGGCCTCCTCAAGAAAGCATATTATATTTCTGAAGACCGGTAGGGTTGAGAGCTCAAAAGCAGCCAAGAGCCACACGGGCGCAATAACCGGATCATATCAAGTGTGCAGATCGATCCTAAAGAACGCCGGCGTGATCATTGCAGAATCATTCGAGGAGCTCTTTGACTTATCAAAAGCCACAGAGAAGCAGCCAGCTGCAAAAGGAAAGAATGTTACAGTAGTAACGAACGCGGCTGGACCATCTGTTGCCGCAGCTGACCTATGCCATGAACACGGCCTGAACATCGTCAGCTACTCCAAGGAGACCTTGGACAAGTTGCAGTCCTCACTGCCTCCTTACGCGGTGATCGCGGAATACGTGGACCTGACCGGAAGCGCCACGACTGAAGACTATCAGAAAACATTCGAGATCGTACTGGAAGAGCCCTCTATCGATGCGATACTGAATTTCGTGGTCTTCCTGAATCCACCATTATCGCCTGACGTTGTCAATGTCATTTCAGAGGTCCAAAAACACGGCAAACCCATCATCTGCTGGGCAACAGGAGGCGAGTTCTCAGAACAACTGATAGCGAAGTTGGAGGAGGCAGGGATACCAACCTACCCAACGACTGAGCGAGTCATCAGATCTATCAGAGGATTGATAGAGGCAGGGGAGAGGAAGGCCTGGCCCTCACCAGTCACAATAGATGCTAAGAGAGATCTTGCCAAGCAAATCTTCAAGAAAGTCCTGTCCGAGGGCAGAGACACGCTTACGGAAATTGAAAGCAAAGATGTTCTAAGAGCGTACGGCATAAAGACAACCACTGAACTAATCGCAAAAACAGCCAAGGAAGCAGGTTCGTTAGCTTCTAGACTGGGATTCCCTGTCGTCCTAAAAGTCCTCTCACCCGACATAACTCACAAGTCCGATGTCGGAGGAGTAGTCACTGATGTAAGGGATTCCAAGGAAGCTTCCAAGACGTTTGAAGAGATCATGGAGAATGTCAGAAAGAAAAATCCACAAGCTAGGCTTGATGGGGTTCTCATCCAGAACCAGTTGCCGAGGGGTGTTGAGGTTCTTGTAGGCTCTACCGTAGACAACGATTTCGGTCCTGTGGTGGCGTTTGGTCTGGGTGGAGTATTTGTTGAAGCATTCAGGGACATCTCTTACGGATTGGCCCCGGTTTCTCAGGAAGAGGCGCTAGGCATGATATCTAATACTAAAGCCGCAAGGCTGCTTGAGGGAGTGAGAGGTCAGAGGCCCGTAGATCTCAAGAAGCTCGCTGACTTGCTAACGAGGGTCTCTTTCCTGGCTTGCGAACAGCCAATCATCGAGATGGATCTCAATCCAGTTATTGCTTCTGCGGATGACTGTGTCGCAGCAGATGCGAGGATCAGGATAAAGCCCTAAGCATGCGCTTCATCGTTTCTACCTCGGATACAGGACATCAGCCACCCATTCTAGGCCGAGCTCAAGAAGCTTCTTCTCATCCGGTTTGCCTTCCTTATCCAGTCCACGTTCTCGATAGTACTCTTCAAGCATAGTCTCCAGCTCCACGATCTGCCCCTTCGCCGGACCTTCATTCACGGAATCCTTAAGGAATCTCTCTGGTAAGTTATCGTCTTTCCTAGTTATTCCCATTCTATTATTGAAGGCTCGTTGGAGGTTCCATATCCTCTCACCTATCTTCATAAACTCGTCAAAGGAGATCTCCCGCCCCGTCACTGCACCATAGTAGCCGGTGAGCATCTTCAGCGGCAATTTTCCCCAGAAGACCATGAACTTGCATATGCCGAGCGAGTCGACGGCGCAGCAGACATCCTGGTATACCTTTGTCATATGCCCCTTATCTTTGGCTAAGAAGCCGTCGACAGACTCTTTCCACGGTAGTTCCGGGCTGAGCAGGTTTCGCTCAACCAGCATGGGTGATCCTCGATTGTGGTTTGCGCCCACATTGGACGTAGCGTAGGCAACTCCCATGGACTTGAATTTCCGTGGATTATGTTCTGGAAACTCTAGGCCCTTCACATGTATTGCGTACTTCTCAGAGCCTTTCCCTATCATCTGTGAGGCCCTGCGGACACCCTCACCCAGTACAGCTCCGAAGCCTTCTTTCTTGCCTATCAGTTCACACATCTTTACAACGGCATCTGGGTTGCCCCACGTCAAGTCAACACCGCTTGTATCCTCTAAGAGTCCATGCTCGTAGCACTCCATAGCGAACGCGATAGCCTGCCCGGCTGAGATAGTGTCTATTCCAAGCCTATTACAGATGTCATTAGCCTTCGCTATTGATTCCAGATTGCCATTATAGCACAGTGAGCCTAAGGCCGCCATCGATTCATACTCGGGTCCGCTTCCTTCCATCGCGTATGGGCCGCTTGGGACCTTGACCTTTCTTCCACATGCTATTGGACAGGTCTTGCAGGGGTAGGGGCCTGTCAGAATCCTCTGCGTCATAGTGGATCCTGTGATCTTCTCAGCATCAGGGAAACTGCCGCGCGTCCAATTTCTAATCGGGAGGTTGCCATTCTGCTCAAAGACTATGAGTCCTGATGCTGTTCCATT
>CAZVKZ010000177.1:0-3828 GCA_964627775.1 uncultured Candidatus Bathyarchaeia archaeon
ACAGACTCGACCGTTCCAAGCGGCTCCATCCTTGAGACTTTCATGCCACGCTTCGGAAGGTCTACAAAGACAACCTCATGTAACGCTTTCTGAGCATAGTCTGTGACCCCCATTCTGCATCTGCCGTCCTCAATCTTCAGCCATTCATGTTCCTTGGTATAGTAGAGTCCATCTGGGGTCTTGTAGTCCTCTGGTTTCAAAATGCTTCCCTGCATTGAACTGTAGCTTTGCGATAACTTGTTTTGGTTCCGCTACTTTTCCCTCTTTAGACCATAAAGCTTTGGGTCATAGAATGGGAATCCAACAACCTCGGCCTCAAGGAGTTTCCTGTGAACCTCGATCTGCAGCTTCTCTCCAAGATTTGAGTTTTCTGAAGGAACGTATCCCATGGCTATGCCGCTGTTGAGAATCGGAGAGAATGTTCCGCTGGTGACCGCTCCTGTGGCCTTGCCGTTCTTCAGGATGTTGCATTGTGACCGTGGTATGCCTTGGTCGATCACTCTCAGTCCTACGCGTCTTCTCTTGACTCCCTCATCCTTCTTTCTGAGGATGGCTTCCTTTCCTATGAAGCCGCCTTTATCAAGTTTCACAACGAAGTCGAGCCTCGCCTCCAAAGGATTCGTCGATTCTGTGATGTCGCTGCCGTACAGACACATACCAGCCTCCAAGCGTAGAACATCACGCGAGCCCAAACCGCAGGGCTTTATTCCAAAAGGCTTCCCAGCATCAAGAATCTCATTCCAGAGGTTCACGGCACGGCTAGGATCGCTCAGAGATGCATTCAGCACACTGATTTCAAGTCCGTCCTCTCCGGTGTAACCTGTCCTAGACAGAACGCACTCATGGCCCTTGATCTTCGTGTATATACAGTCGAAACGTATCATAGTGGATAGATCGATTTCCACTAGCTTCTGGATCGTCGAGACTGCTTTGGGACCCTGAACAGATATCATAGCAACTTCATCAGACACATTATTCAGCTTGACATCGAAACTCTTCGAATTCTCTTTAAGCCAAGCATAGTCCTTGTCCCGGTTTCCGGCATTGATAACTACAAGGTACTCTTTCCCATCCAGCTTGAGAATAACGAGGTCATCCTTGATTCCGCCCCCACTGTTGCAGATGAGAGTGTATTGTGCATGGTTAGGCTTCACAGCAGCAATGTTGTTGGTTGTAAGATAATTCAGATACTTCTCCGCATCTGGACCTGATACGAAGACACGACCCATATGCGATATGTCGAACATGCCCACATTGTTCCTGACAGCTAAGCATTCTGCGACGATGCTGTCATACCATAGGGGCATTCTGAAGCCTGCAAAATCGGTTAAGTGACCGTTCTCCTCGTGATAATCGAATAACTGCGTCTTAAGAGTCAATGTGACTTCGCCTTCTTCTTTGCATGGATGTCTTGTGCCTACGGTAGTGGGTCTGACTGTTTAAAAAACTAACCAGAATCTAGAACAGATGCTGATCCACAAATCTAGGTTTACTGCCAACCTTGCTCACTACGATGTTCTTTAAGCCTGCCTGATTCATTCTTGATAAGACCTCATCGACATTCCTCGTAAAGGTGTTGATGAAGACTGAGGGGCCAGTATCTACGGAGTACCAAGCAGCCACTTGATCGCGTCTCATAGCTACAACCTCCTTTATCACCTTCACCGTCTCAGGCTCCCAGAGGACCATGTGGTATTTCCCAGTCATAGTTGTCGCGTGAAGATTCAATGTGTCCTCCTCGGCCAGCCGAGCCACGGTCGCAACATCTCCAGCATAGATAGCCTTCCTCATCGCCTCAACGATCTCTCCCACTCTTCTTAGCCTCAACTCAAAGAGTGGGGAAGTCAATACTTCCTCGTGTGCCTCATCCGTCTTCACATCCGAATGGATAGGAATTATCACCATGACAAGATCCAGCGCATCTGGCGGCGCCAATTGCTCCGCATATGACCGACCGTTCCTATCTGCATACCAAAGCGCATAGCCTCCGGCAAGGCTCCTTGTTGAGGAACCAGCACCGAGTCTGACTATTTCAGACAGCGTTATGTAATCAAGAGAGAGTCCCAAAGCTTTTGATGCCGCGGCACCAAGAGCAGCAAACCCGGAAGCTGAGAACCCTAGACCCTTGCCTTGTCTCACACTATTGACAGAAACCACACGTACCTTATCCTTGACACCAGCCACGCGTCTCAGCTCATTAAGGACAATGAGAACTCTATCTCTCTCCCCCCCCTCAAGGCGAACCCCGTTGACTTGGATCTCGTCCTCAGCCAGATCCCTATCAGCCTCTGCTGTAGTCGTGGTCTTCATGGCCTCGACGCAAACGGAGATGCTATCGTGGAACGGAATCCTTCTTGTGAAGTCAGCTAAGCCATGATACTTGATCAAGCCCTGAATAGGATGGGCTTCAACAGTGACCTTCATGAATACCCACAACTGAAGAGTATGTGAAAAACGATATAATCAATTGGGTAACCATCTCTCAATAATCAAGTGAACAGCAATGAAGCCTTTTCTGGAGTTTCTCTCAAGGGACGACATCTACGCAATACATCAAGCATCTCTTGAGATTCTTGATCGAGTAGGCGTGAAGTTCGAGAATAAAGAGGCACAGCAGATTCTCAAGGGTGCTGGGATCGATGTTGACGCGAAGGGCGTTGCTAGATTTCAGCAAGACACTGTTGAGGATTACGTCAAGAAAGCCCCTGACGCAGTTGTCCTAAGAGCAAGGAATCCAAAGCAGGATGTCTACCTCAGAGGTGACAGGGTGTACTTCGCCTCCGGCACCGGCATGTATGTAGTCGACGGCAAGACAGCGCGAAAATCAACATACCAAGACTGTGTGAACTGGGCGAGGCTTACAGATGCCATAAAGAATGTTGATTTCACATGCGAGCTGCATTCAACCGATATGCCACCTGAACTTACTGATCGATACAACTTCAAGGCCATGGTAACGAATACAACGAAACCGTTCCTTGGAAGCTCACTCTCCAAAGCTGGCGTGCTTGACGAGATAGAGATGGCTGTAGCAGTGGTTGGCGGGAAGGAGGAGCTGAGGAGGAGGTCACCTTGGTGGACCGGCTATGCAGCCATAAGCCCTCTGATTTGGAGTGAAAATGCCTGTACTGTTTTCAAGGAAACCGCGCCTTACAACATTCCAGCCTTCGTTGAAGGGGAGTCAGTAATAGGCGGAACTTCCCCCGTCACCGTTGCCGCTACTTTGGCACAGACAAATGCAGAGGCCCTCAGCGGAGTAGTATACAATCAGATCCTCAGGAAGGGCCGACCCTGTGTCTTCAATCTAGGGTTCAGTCATCCCATGGATATGAGAAGCTGCTTAGCACTTCACGGTAATGTTGTTGCTGGGATCGTTGCAGCGGGCGGTGCACAGCTTGCAAGATTCTATGGACTGCCCTCAAGTGCATGGATGGCTACAGACTCAAAAGTTTCTGATGCCCAATGCGGTTACGAGAAGGCGCTGACCGGAATAATTCCCGCGCTGGCAAGGTCAAGCTTCATATTCGGTATGGGTCAAGCAGAATTCACCTTTGCAGTTGACTTTGAGAAACTCGTCATCGACGACGAGATTGTAACCCAGATGAAGAGAGCCCTCGAAGGAATAGAGGTTACTGAAGAAACGCTATGTCTTGAAGCTATTGAGCGTGTCGGCATTGGAGGTAGCTTCCTAACTTCAAAGGCTCGTGAAACGTTCAAGTTCATTCCTAAAGAGACCACTGAACTTACAGTCGGCGATAGGAATACCAGGGAGAAGTGGCTGGCGTCTGGAGGAAAGGCCATTGGTGAACGCGCTAGAGAGAAGGTGAA
>CAZVKZ010000178.1:0-1910 GCA_964627775.1 uncultured Candidatus Bathyarchaeia archaeon
TCCAGATGAAAACACAGCCTGACCGCGCGTATAGATTTTGCATACACATTCAGACAAAAACGATTTTAAGTTGATTGTTCAGATTACGAGATAGCACGTATCATGTTATTAGCTCATGCGACGAACAAGCAACAGAAGCTAACCCTATGATCGACCTAGAGCAAGCATCACGGACATGTTTGAGAGTAGAGTGGTAGGGTCTTGCTCTTCGTCTTGCCTTGCTCATAAAGCCGAACTCGATCAACGGTTTAGGAAAATCTAAAAGGGGACAATAGCAACTCTCTAGTTGAGCCTGCGAATGACTAAGCTAATCACGGGTGGAACCGGCCTTATCGGGTCCGAAGTTGCAAAGATGCTTGTTGAGAAAGGAGACCGACCCATACTCTTTGATGTAGCACCAAGCTTTGAGGCCATAGGTTCCATACAGGACAAGGTCACGGTAGTACGGGGAGACTTGGCCAACTGGTCTGAAGTCTTTAATGTGATCAGTGACTACAAGATTAAGAGTATCTTTCATTTCGGCGGGATGCTCAGCCTCCCTTCTGACGCAAATCCTTGGGCAGCGTACAGGGTCAATGCAAACGGAACTATGCATATTCTTGAGGCTGCAAGACTCTTCAATGTTGAGAAGATTATCTTTACAAGTACCATCGCGACGTACGCAAGACAGACGGAACAACCATTCCCAATAGATGAATCTACTCTCCAGAGGCCCGAGAACATGTATGGAATTACTAAGCTCTTCTGCGAGCTTCTCGGCCGATTCTACACCAAGAAATTTGGGTTAGATTTCAGAGCGGTCCGGTATCCTACTGTGGTCGGGCCGGGAGCCAAGACGAAGCATATGACTCAATACATGGCCTGGATGATTGATCATGCATTGGCAAACAAGCCTTTCGAGGTCTGGGTTAGTGAGGACACCCGAGTCCCATGCATATATTACAGGGATGCGGCCAACGCCTTGATTACGCTGCACGACGCACCGGCATCGAATATCAAGACCCGAGTATACAATCTCACCGGCGTATCGCTAACTGCTGGCGAGTTTGCTGACAAAGTAAGGAAACACATACCTTCAGCCAAGATAACATTCAAACCTGATCCTGAAGTTGTGAAGATGATGGGAAAGGGTTTTGGTTCAATAGATGATAGCCCTGCAAAGAGGGAATGGGGATGGGCATCAAGATTCGACCTTGATGAAATGATCAAGGACTTCAAACGAACCTATGAAGCATCAAAGAAATAGCAGACACGTTCAGCAACATGTGGATGAGCCTTAACAACTGAATAATTCAAGATTTAATCCTTGAACTTCTTTTCTCCAGCCTTGATCTCCACTTCAAGCCAGTTCTCTTTGGGAGGATATGGACAGCTGTAATCTTCACTGTAAGCGCAGAACGGGTTGTGAGCCCTGTTAAAGTCCACAAGGAACAACCCATCTGGAGTCTCCTCCATTTCCAGATATCTGCCAGCGCCATAGGTCTCCTTTCCAGACGTCCCATCCCTGAAAGGCACAAAGAGCGTCTCCCCCTCACCCCCACTTCGATCCTCCTGAGCCGACCCGTAGGCTTGAAGGGTCTGCGCTCTCCCATCAATGATGAATCTGAAATAGCCAATTTTCAAGTAGTCTCTCTCGACACCCCTGTTAGTCATCATCCTAACGGTTGCAGGGTTAGAATATCTCTCTAGTACACAAAAGAACCTGTAGGAGGGTTTCACAGGAAAATAGTTCAACCCCTTGAACTCACGCCTAGTCTTCTCCGGTATGGGTGATTGAGGGTGATCCTTGAAGAATCGGTCTTTCTCCTTACGCATGTGAAGGAGTACCTCAACCTCCCGCTTGGTCATCTCTCCCGCAGATCTCGCAGGTGGAGCCGCTGCGATCGAAGCTCCACACTCATCATAAGATT
>CAZVKZ010000178.1:1920-3803 GCA_964627775.1 uncultured Candidatus Bathyarchaeia archaeon
TGAGTTTTTCATGAGAGAGAAATTGGAAGAGGCTGGCCGCTGCTTTGAAGATTAAGCTATCCCGCCGTTTGGAGGATGGTGCCGAGGGCCGGAGTCTCACAGATGAGAGGTCTGCTTTGAACCAGCGACAGCCCGGTCTTCAGCTTCACCCGCATATCTGCGTCGGGTGCTCTCCATAGTCTCCATGAGGATGGATCAGGCTGAGCTACCTCGGCACACCTCCCTACAGCAAATGCAAGGAATGACTTAAGACTTTCTTCAGGACCCGGAGGGCAAGCAGAAAAACATGTTCCAGCGATCTGATGCGTTCAGGTTTTCCCAGAGACTAGATCTATCGTGTCGAAGAGAATGATTCAGAATACAGGTTGGATACGATGCGATGGGTGAGGTGGACGTTTCAAGAGATGATGACCCGATTGGATGAGACTAGCACGTGCAAAAGCTGTTAGCTGTGCTTCCTAATCTTCATGATGATAATCAAGGCGAGGAGTACGGCCATTGCTGTGATCAGCCCACCAGCTAAAATGTGCGGCTGGGAATAATCTCCTTCCCATATCGCCACGATCTTCTTCGGTGAGTCCATTTTAACCTCACCAGAGTATGAGGCTTCTTGGGAGTCCAAGCGCCATCCCTTGAATACGTATTTTGCGCCAAGGGATCCCCAGTATCCATCCATCAAAACTGTTACAGGTGCAACTGATATCTTTGCAGTAGAGCCTGCGTCAAACCAGCCTGAGCCCTCTGTCTTTCCATAACGTGACTCTACCGTTAGAAGATACTGAGGCGTGTAATTGAACGTTAGCGTTTGATCCGTTGAAGCATTCGTATTCGCTGTGCGATTTCTACAAACGTATCTAGCATCTTGGTTCTCATAGACATAGTCTTCAACTTTGAATTCATGACTTTCCCCTATCGTGAAGCGTAACGCTCTAGAGGCTCCTGCTTTCACGGGGCCTTCCGCACTGCCATCGACTAGAAGCTTGGCTGAGAGGCTTCCGGGCAAACCTGAGATTCCAAGATTGACATCGTAGAAACTTATCCTGTAAACAACGCTCACAGAATCAATATAGATCCAGTAGTTTATCTTCACCGGCATGTAGACTATTATCTCCTCTCCTGAAGGTGTCACAAGATCAGTGGGCACCAATCTCTCCTCTGTGAAGACCTTACCCTTGAAAGTCAAGAGTATTTGCCTTCCAGCGTACCGCGGATCTATACTGTACTTCAGGAGCCTCCAATCAGTCTCCTCGCCCAGACTCCAATGTTGAATCGTTGACCCATTCACCTCAGACAGATAAACATCAAGAACGGCCCCCTCATCCAATTTATACGCAAAGCTGAAGTTAGCTCTGGACTTGTCCGGAATCGTGACAGTCTGGGACAGAGTGCCTATCCTGCTCTCTGCACCAATCCTCGCTGAATACCATCCTCCGTGTGGCTTCAGGCGATACATTGGAATGATCTGGCAAGTAGCATCAGAATCCCATCCATTGAATTCTCCACTCTCAAATCCTCCATTCACAACCAATTCCTCAGAGGCCAACCCATTTGGAAGGATCTGTGAGAACGATATGGCCGCAAGCGCGAGCATGAGGAATACGATTCGATGATTCATGTGGATCATCCTGATTCTTCAGATGATTCACTAAAAACTCTGTCGGCAGAGGCGGGCAGATTCCAGCGAACCAATGTTAGGGTCTCATTGAGAAGTTGGTTTGGGCCTAAATTGATATTAACCAGCATAATCATTTCTAAACGAGGTTTCCGAAACTCAGGTGTATGAACACCATAAGATGGGTTGGGCCGGTAGTTCAGTTTGGTATGCTGGGTAGGCCAATGAACGCCCGCTTGGCATAGTAATTGATCCAGAATGTGGGAGGTCG
>CAZVKZ010000179.1:0-3798 GCA_964627775.1 uncultured Candidatus Bathyarchaeia archaeon
TAACGGAGAGTCCAAGCCAAGGCATGACTGCAGGCGGCATCTTCCCAGCGATATTTGGAACCGGCTACTTGATGCTCCTCACCCTGCTTTTCGCACTTCCCATAGGGATCGCATCGGCGATATACTTCTCTGAATACGTTGGGGCCAAAAGGTCTGGTCTAGCTGTTGTCATGCGATCCGCAACGAGTATGTTAGCAGGAGTTCCGTCAATAGTCTACGGGCTTTTAGGTCTCGGCTTGTTCGTCCTTTTGATAGGCTTTGGCTTCAGTCTGCTCTCAGCCTCCCTGACTCTGAGTTTTCTGACACTCCCTGTCATCATCGCTGCCTCAGAGGAGGCGCTCCGGAGCGTACCTCTATCGTACAGGGAAGCCGCCTTCGCTCTGGGGGCGACAAGGTGGCAGACGGTCAAACATGCTGTCATACCATACGCTATCCCAGGCATTATGACTGCGTGCATTCTTGCATTGAGCAGGGCCGCAGGAGAGACTGCCCCTATACTCCTGACGGGTGCAGCGTACTATCTGCCCGGGCTTCCCATATCGATCCTCGACCAGTTCATGGCCCTTCCCTTCCACATCTTTGCATTGACGACGCAGTCGGTTAACCCTGTGAAGACCAGGCCGATTCAGTTTGGAACTGTCTTGGTTCTAATCTTTCTCGTACTTGGCATGAACCTTGTGGCCATAGTAGTCAGGACACACTACAGGAGGAAAATGCGGGCTTGAGTGAAAAATTCAAGATTGAAACCAGCGAGCTAAACCTGCGCTTCGGATCAACGAAGGTTCTCAAGAAGCTTAACATGGGCATAAGAGAGAACTGCGTCACAGCGATAATGGGCCCCTCCGGTTGTGGCAAGTCTACGCTGATAAGAACGCTGAACCGAATGAATGACTTGGTTCTAGACTGCCATATAGAAGGTAAGGTCCTACTAGACGGAGAAGACATTTACAGCCCCGAGACAGATGTTGTTGAGCTTCGAAGAAGGATTGGGATGGTTTTCCAGAAACCCAACCCCTTCCCGAAGTCAATATATGACAATACTGCTTTCGGGCCAAGAATACACCAAATGGCAAAGGGAAGAGAGCTTGATAAGATCGTTGAGAGAAGCCTAAGGGATTCGGCTCTCTGGGACGAGGTCAAGGACAGACTCAAATCATCGGCGTTAAGCCTCTCTGGTGGACAACAACAGCGTCTCTGTATTGCAAGGGCTCTCGCCGTTGAGCCTGAGGTTATACTCTTGGATGAGCCCTGCTCAGCTCTCGATCCTGCTGCAACCGCCAAGATAGAGTCCCTAATGGTCTCCCTAAAGAAAGATTATACAGTTGTTG
This sequence comes from uncultured Candidatus Bathyarchaeia archaeon, assembly GCA_964627775.1. Lineage (GTDB taxonomy): Archaea > Thermoproteota > Bathyarchaeia > 40CM-2-53-6 > RBG-13-38-9 > CAZVKZ01. Next base: position 1,329 of record CAZVKZ010000179.1, read on the forward strand.
TAGTGACCCACAATATGCAGCAGGCCGCGAGGGTCTCCGACTTCACAGCTTTTCTCTATTTTGGAGAGCTGATCGAGTATGGCGAGACCAGAAGTGTGTTTAATTACCCAAAAAACAAGCTTACTGAAGACTTCATAACTGGAAGATTTGGCTGAGAGATCTAGGATGAGCAAAACCAGACTGCTAGACAAGGGATTGGTCGAACTCTCCAACATGCTGAATAAGATGGCTCAGCTGGCTGAGAGGACGGTGTCAGCCTCGATCCAAGCGTACCTTGAAGGTGGGGACATTACTCTGCAGGTGAGACAATGGTCCGACACCCTCCTCAACTACTACAATCAGGTGAGCGAGAAGGCTCTTGAGCTCATAGCAAGATACCAGCCAGTGGCAACAGATCTAAGAATGATAAGGGCATGCATGGAGATCTCGTATGATCTCTCGAGATTTGGGAGATATGCCTACGATATCGTTACCATATTTCAGGCGCTTGGTGGCCGTGCCGAGTTCGGTAAAGAGACAGTAGCTGCTATGGGTGAGAGAACCATGAAGATGATAGAGGCGAGCATAGAAGCTTTCAGGACAAGGAATACTGAACTTGCTGAGAAGGTTAGAGAGGAGGATGAAGAGGTCGACGAACTCTACCGCAAACATCTTCAGGAGTGTGTGAAGAATCCGCCGAAGAAGATCGAGCAGCTTATCTCAGATGTCTTAACGGTTCGCCACCTGGAACGCATCGCTGATCACGCTGTGGATCTGGCCAGTACAACGCTGTACATGATTGATGGTCGGCAGGTCACCCCGTGGAAGTAGGCATAACACGATGCGAATGCAAGTCCGGAGACGACGCTGAACTCAGAATTATGTGTCTCACGTCAATCGTCGCTCACAACAGCCTATCCCCAGGTCTTCTTCATTCCTGTGATCTGATTGCACATGAAGAAGTCGGGCAAGATCAGTTGTGGAGTGGATGATCATTCTGTTTCTTCAGTCATGAGGGAAATGCATATCAAATATGGCTACTCAGAATCCTGACGTGTTAGTTATCATGTGAGGGCAGATGTCAAAGCGCGTTTATGCTATAGAGGATCTATGCAACGGTTGCAGAAGTTGCGAGTTAGCATGCTCTTTTTCTCTGTATAGGGAATTCAACCCGCGGAAGGCATTGATCAAAATTGTCAAGGTGTACAGTCAGGGTCTTGATGTTCCGTTAGTCGGCTGCAATCTGGAATGTGATTTGGAGCCTCCAAAATGCGTGGAGATCTGCCCAACGGGTTCACTCATCTACGAGAGCCGTGACGGTGCGGAGCTCATGCGCCGAAAACTGGAGAAGGATCGCAGGATTCAACCGACCTTCAAGGTAATCGCGCCGTGGAAGTATCCTTTCCCATGGAAGAGATGGCCGTTTGATGCGAGTGGCGAGAAAGATGAAGAGTGATTGGTTTGGATGGAAAGGCTCGATCCTCAATGTCAACCTCTCGACTGGGAAGATATCCAGTCAGGGATTGCCAGAAGCCTACGCCGGACAGTTCATCGGATGCAGAGGAATAAACGCCAAGATCATGTTCGATGAGTTGAGGGCTGGCGCAGACCCGAGAAGTCCAGAGAATGTGCTGATCATCGGTACAGGTCCGCTGGATGGCACACCAGTTGGCATGGGGCGTGTATCAGTCTCTACAAAATCGTACAGAAGGACATACGCAGAAGGTGGATTCGGGGGCTTCTTCGGTCCAGAGCTGAAATACGCTGGATATGATCATGTTGTAGTGACTGGCAGAGCTGAGAAGCCTGTATTCCTGAATATCGACGATGGTCAAGCAGAGCTTCTCGTTGCAAAGGATCTCTGGGGGAGAACCACATGGGACACGGACGAGTCTATAAGGGATGAGCTGGGAGACCCCGATATCCAGGTTTGCTGCATAGGTCCAGCTGCCGAACGTGAGGTTCACGCATGCCCTATCTTCGGCTCCTTCAACCGTTCAGGGGGAAGGGCAGGCTGCGGAACAGTCATGGGCGGCAAGAGGCTCAAGGCGATAGCTGTCAGAGGAACAAAAGGCGTGCAAGTCGCTGATCCTGACAAGTTTGAGAAAGCTCTGGACAGAATGCGTGAGATCCTGAGGATCGATGGCCTAGACCAATACCTAGTTCCTTACGGTATCTTCGGCTCCACCTCGCAGGTAAGGATCTTCAATGAGGCAGGTGGGTTGATGGCAAGAAACGCCCAGCAAGGCAGTTTCGAAGGAGCGGACAAAGTCAGCGGTGAACGCTACCTTGAGAAGTACGTCGTCAAGCCGCGAGCATGTTTTGGCTGCTTCTTTCAGCCGGGATGCGGGGCATGGTACGAGGTCAAGGAAGGGCCCTACGCAGGAACCGTGGGCGAGGGGCTTTGGGCTGGAGATGATTTCATGTTCACAGCCTTTGTTGGCGTCGATTATCTGCCTGCCGCACTGAAGGCTCGATCGATGTGCAACCA
>CAZVKZ010000180.1:0-3776 GCA_964627775.1 uncultured Candidatus Bathyarchaeia archaeon
CCTCCATCTTTCTGGCTTTGACCAACTCGAACTTGTCTTGTATTTCTGTGCCACCAAACTCGACTTGCAGGTCAGCTTTTCTTACACGCTCTCCTTCGTATATGACTCCAACATCCACCGGGATGTCTTTGAACATAGACAATATTTACTCCTCCGACCTCCTCAGTGACTAGCACCCACGACAGTGTTGATGAACTGAAATATTAGAGGGATATCCCTTCGAGTCTACACAGGATAGGCGGCGGCCGCTTCCAGGTTGGCATCCGAGGATGGAATACAAACGCTTCCACTGCGGGCATGCTTTTGCTACAAAAGCCACATGTGACGTATTTATTGTTTCCCCGAGATCTAAGTCGTGGATCGCAAAATCGTAGGAAAGATTAATTCAGGGTCTTACCATCCTCGGGTGAAGGAAGCAAAGATCTTTGCGCGAAAAGCTTGTCTTATCAGTCTCCGGCAAGGGTGGGGCAGGAAAAACTACAGTCGCAGCGCTGCTGCTGAAACATCTCATTCAACGTGGTGACCTAAGCGTCTTGGTTATCGACGCGGATCCTGCAACGAACCTGCCAGATGTACTCGGCGTCAAGATAGACAAGACCGTTGGAATTGTGGAGAATGAATTGAGAAAGAAGCTTGAGCTGAGTGAAATCCCACAAACCGTGACGAAGAGAGAACTCCTTGAGGGACAGATACACAGCATTCTTATGGAAACAACAAAATTCGATTTGCTCGCTATGGGGAGATCAGAAGGTGAAGGGTGTTATTGCAGCATAAACTACTTCTTGACATCCATAATCGACCAAATCTCGAAGAACTATGACTTAACAATAATAGATATGGAAGCAGGATTGGAGCATGTGAGTAGAAGGACTGATAGAGATGTGGATGTGATGCTGATTGTGACGGATCCCTCGCGGATGGGGCTGCAAACGGCTGTGAGGATAAGAGAAATCGCCAAAGAGGTTCACATAACATTCAAGAGAATGCTGTTGATCGGAAACCAGTTTCCTCCAGAAGCCGAGCAGGAAATCAGTCAGAGGGCAGCGGAGATAGGTTTCGAGCTGGCTGGTCTGATTCCAACGGATCCAGACATAGCCTCATTCAACTTGGCCGGTAGGCCGCTTCTTGAGCTACCGTCAGACTCGCCAGCTCTGGCTGTTATTCCAAAGATTATTGAGAAGATTGGGCTATAGGGCTCCGAGTAATTGGAAACACCCTGCAACCTTACCTGATGCGCGAGATCACCCGATCAACTATCATGTCTGCTATTGATTTGTCAGTAGTTGTTTGAAGGCCACGCCAACCCGGCTGCGAGTTTATCTCCAATACTGTTGGTTGAGATTCTTCGTTCACTATGTCGACACCAGCGATCTCGCATCCTATGACCTTAGCTGTCTTTACCGCAAGATCTTTAGCCTGCTCGGAAAGCTCCAAGCCAACAGCCTTTGCACCCAAGCTCACATTAGTCTTCCAAGATTTGGCTACACGACGCATCGCAGCAGCAACCTTCTCACCTATCACGAAGGCTCGAATGTCGGAAGTGCCATGCTCGATGTATTCTTGAACGTAGAGAACGTGACGGTTGAATCTCAACGTCCTGAACACTCTTTCGGCCACATCAAGATTAGAAATCCTCGCAGCCCCGATACCCCTCGAACCGAAGATGGGTTTGACTATCGCATCCCCGCCAAAACTCTTGAAGGCCCGGATCGCTTCTCTGACGTTCTCAGTCACAACTGTGCGTGGCACAGCTATGCCTTGTTCAGACATTATTGCAAGCGTATTATACTTGTCAGCAGCCTTCTCTATAGCGGACGGATGATTTATGACAGGCAATCCGCTTCTGGCCAGTTTCTGCAATAGATCGAGTCTGAAGATTATTTCCTCAAGAGAACCCCTACCGATCGGCCTCACCAAAAGAGCACTCAATTCATGCACCAAATCCAGTCCGCGAAAGTCAACGTCTGGGGTAAGTCTCACTCTTGCGACGAGATCGCTGAAGCTGAAGCATACAACATCAATGTTACTCTTCCGAAAGGATTTCTTGAGTTGAAGAGAACACCAAGCGTTCTCATTTCGCGTTAGGATTCCAACTTTCATAAATGTGAACCGAACTTCCTTTGGCACGATGCCTATAAAGCCTAGCCTATCGCCGACCTCAATACCGAAATAATCTAGAATCTGCTATTATCTGAGCCCGAGTAGGACAACGGATTGAAAAAATATCGCGCCCTAGCCGTGAGATCAGAGTACTGGAAGCCAGGTACGGACCACAGAGAAATGATTGTCAAACTTGTTGGAAGCCTGGTTCGTGACGGAGACGTAGTCGTCGTATCGGAGAAAGCAATTGCAGTAGCTCAAGGAAGAATATGCGACGAATCTAGATTCATGCCATCCCTGTCTGCAAGACTTCTGGCAACACTTTGGATGCGCAAAGTGTGGGGATATTTTCTAGGCCCACTTTCAAGGATGAGCAGGGTCAACATTGGAAGAGTAAGGAATTATCCGGTAAAGGAGGGGGCTGCTCATAAACAAATCGCACTGATCTACTCCGGTTTCCTGCAGTCGTTGAGACATTACTCTGAAGGCGGGATAGATGTCAGCAATGTCCCATACGCGTACGCCTGCATCCCTACACAAGATACAACCTGCGTCGCGAATGAGATTAAGAGATATATCAAGATGAAGTTGAGAGTTGGTGTCGATGTCATGATATCTGATTCAGACAAGACGTATAGTCTGCATAACATTCATTTGGCTTCACGATTCAGTTTCATAACAGGCATTCACTGCCTGGGTTTTATCTCATTCGTCCTAGGCAGATTCCTCAGATTACGGGCGCGTTCGACCCCCATCGCCTTAACTTCACGAGAAAAAGATCCTGACCATGCTTTGAGAATGGCTGCCATAGCAAACAAGGCTAGAGGAAACGGCGCCGGGAAGACCATCTGGGACATCGCCGAACGTTTCGGTGTTGAGATAACCGGCGTAACTTGGGAGATGCTGGAAAGCCTTCCTCACTACCCAGTTGTGATCGTTAGACGCTGTTAGCCCACAGCAGGACAGTCCTATGGCACGTAGCCTTCGAGAACAGCTATGGTCAATGATGAGGCCGTTAGATCCGCCGTGGTCCCAGGGTTAAGCTTATGACCAGAGGCTCGGAGACGCATATCCAACTCCTCAAGTCTCTTCCTTCCAGCAGGAGATCTTAGGCCACCCATTGAGAGTATATGCTCTGCAGAATTTGACAGCTCCTTAGCTGTCGGTTCGCCAGCTTTCCTCGCTACTAGAGTGTCCGGTACTTTTGAGAGGATTTCCAGGAACGTATGAACTGCAGCGGTATTGCAATCACTTCCTTCGTTAATCTGCTTGGCAAAACATCTGTAACCGATCCCGAACGTGATCCTAAAGTTGTGAGTCCACTCTGAAGATATTGAGTCGTATTCTGAAGACATCTGAAATATCTCCAGAAGTGAGATTCCAGAGCTCATGATCTCACTCCGCGAGCTTGGCTTCATGACATCTAACTTCTCAACAGATCCAAGGCCTCCTGCACCAGATATCCTAATGGCATCATAGACATGCACAGCATCGTGAGGGGTGGCTGAATGAGTCACCTCGGCTATTGTCTTCCTTAGCTTATCGAGATTGGGCGACAATTGTGACCAAACGTAGCCCGCCGCAATGGAGATTGGTATCAGAAGAAGTATCGTCCCTAGGATCGTATTCCCACCACGTTGGCTACTTAGCATGGCTGAAACTCCTTCGTTGATCAG
>CAZVKZ010000181.1:0-3737 GCA_964627775.1 uncultured Candidatus Bathyarchaeia archaeon
TCTCTGTCTTGTCGAGGACTGAGGCGACTCTGGCCATGGTTCCAGGTTTGTTCTCCACTAGGACACTCAATTGTGAGAGGGGCATGTTCTGACCTTGATAGAGTTCTTGCGGTTGAGCTATATAGTTTCTCTCCATGAGGGCGGTTCGTCCAGGTGGAGATCTCTCTGGTTGGCTCGGCGTAAACTCCTTTAAGTATCAGTGGATTATTGACTAGCCCTGAACTGGCTGAACCTCATCCAGGGTGGATGATTTGGAGTATTGGGATCCCATTATTGAGCGAATGCCTCTGCCAGAATTGGGAAGACTCCAGGAAGAGAGGCTTCGATCGCTTATGCTTTACCTCAACGATCACTCAAACGTCTACAGAAGCAAGTTCAGAGAGGCCAAGATTGATCCGCTTGAGATAAGGAGCCTCGATGATCTTAGGAAGCTCCCCTTCACAGTCAAGAAGGATTTCAGAGACAACTATCCGACAGGCATGTTCTGCGTTCCGACAAACCAGATCATCCGGTTTCACGCCTCCTCGGGTACAACTGGAAAACGCGTGATCGTAGGGTATACGAGAAACGATATTGCTGAATGGTCGACGTCACTGGCCAGAGGGGTGACATCACTCGGCATCGGAAGATCCGATGTGATCCAGGTCAGCTACGGCTACGGACTATTCACAGGAGGCTTAGGGGTTCACTACGGTGCAGAGATGGTGGGGGCAACCATCCTTCCCACAGGCACCGGTGGGACAGATAGGCAGATAGAACTGATGCGTGATCTAGGGACGACTGTAATAGCGTGCACACCCTCATACTTCATGCATATTGCGGAAGTCGCCAGAAACATGGGCGTCGACTTCAAGAAGGACACGAAGTTAAGAGCCGGCCTCTTCGGCGCTGAACCATGGTCTGACGACATGAGACGCCGGATTGAAGAGTCCACTGGCGTAAAGGCGTACGACATATACGGAACATCAGAACTCAATGGTCCGCTATTCATGGAATGCAAATACCAGAATGGCATCCACGTATGGGCTGACCAGTACATTCTTGAGGTCATAAACCCCGAGACAGGAGAGGTTCTTGAGGAGGGTGAGAGGGGAGAGCTTGTGGTCACAACTCTGACCAAGGAAGCCCTCCCACTGATAAGGTACAGAACCGGCGACATAACCTACCTTGAACTTGAGGAGTGCAAGTGCGGAAGGACACATCCAAGAATAATGAGGATCCATGGAAGAGTCGATGACATGCTCAAGATAAGAGGCGTGATAGTCTACCCGAGCCAGGTTGAGTCTGTCCTGATGAAGACGCCGGAGCTCGGAGACAACTATCAGCTGATAATCGACAGGGAGCATGAACTTGACAGAATGACTGCTAAGGTTGAGGTTTCGGAGAAGACTCGAAAAGAGAAAGGAGCGGATCTTGCACAGATCAAGAAAAAGGTTGAAAGAGCTCTTCGGAGCAGCTTGGACCTCTCAGTGGATGTCGAACTTGTAGAACCAAACACAATACCAAGGTCTGAGGGAAAAGCAAAAAGAGTCATCGATAACAGAAAGATATAGAGACACGCCCCTCACGCACTCCACCACCCGCGTGGATGAGAATCGAGATCGAACCGGTCAGGCTGTCAGACTCCCCGAGCAGGCGAGTCCAAAGGCAATCAGGAGGACTGATGTGATGTTACTCGAATGCGTCAAAGTCTCAAAGAGATTCGGTGGGGTACAGGCGCTAAGAAAGGTGGATATTGCTGCAAAGGAAGGGGAGATCACGGGCCTGGTCGGTCCAAACGGCTCCGGAAAGACAACCTTGCTATCGTGCATAAATGGGATTCACAAGATAGACGACGGCAAAATAGTCTTTGAAGGCGAAGAGATCTCAAACCTGCCTGTGCACAGGATAAGCTCGAAAGGCATAGTCAAGACCTCCCAGATAGTCCAGTCATTTCCAGATCTAACCGCCGTAGACAACGTTCGAGTCGGAGTACTCTTCGGAAGATCAAAAGAAAGAGACGGCGCCGATGCTCAGAAGAGAGCTCGCGAACTACTGGGCTTCGTGGGTTTATCACCTGAAAAGCTCGATCGCCCTGTTAAGAACTGCAACCTGGCGGAATTGAGGCGTGTACAACTTGCAAGAGCCCTCGCCACTGAACCCAAGCTTCTGTTGCTCGACGAGCTGCTGACAGGTCTGAACCCGACAGAATGCGAGAAGGCGATCAGCCTGATCAAGGAAGTGAAAGGTTTAGGCATCACCATACTCATGGTCGAGCATGTCATGAGGATCATCATGGGACTCTGCGATACAGTCTCAGTTCTGCATCATGGCGAGATGATAGCAGAGGGCACTCCGGAGGAGATAATGAACGACGAGTCTGTCATCAAAATATATCTGGGGAAGAAATACCTTCTAAGGGAATAACCCTTGCTCAGAGTAGAGCATCTCTCATTCTCCTACGATATGGTCCAGGTGCTCTGGGACATATCCTTCGAGGCTGATGAGAAAGAGATTACAGTAGTAATCGGACCCAACGGAGCTGGAAAATCAACGCTCGTAAGTCTGATCGCTGGCCTCAACAAGCCAGCCGCGGGGACCATATCGTTCAACAAGGAAAGGATCGATAACCTACCGGCCTACAGCATCGTCAAGAGAGGAATCTCGCTGGTTCCCGAAGGAAGACGAGTATTCCCCCAGATGAGCGTATACGAGAATCTCCTGATGGGAGCCTACCCCGTCACCGACGGCGCTCAGATCAAGAGATCGATCGAGCAGGCCTACCAGATATTCCCCATCCTCAAAGAGAAGCGAAGGCACATGGCCAGGACCATGAGCGGGGGCGAGCAGCAAATGCTCGTAATCGCCCGAGGCCTAATGTCAAACCCAAGACTACTAGTCCTCGACGAACCATCACTCGGCCTAGCACCGATACTGGTTGAGAAGATGCTCGACGCGGTCACACAGATAAACGAGAGCGGAGTCACGGTCCTGCTTGTAGAGCAGAACATACGAGAATCCCTGGAGATATCCGACAGATGCTACGTCCTCGAGAATGGAAGAATATTAAGGTCCGGTAGCGGCAGAGAACTCCTCTCAGACGATCACATAAAGGAAGTATACTTGGGGTTCTGAGCAGACGAACACGCAGACGCCGTCCGACGAGAGACTAAGTGATGAACCTGAAGTATTTCCTGATTAGTGAGATGACTCCTCTCGGCATGAAGATCACGATCAGCACCAGAAATATCCCTATCACGATCATCCTCTGAATAGGATTGATTATCTTCAGCGCCTCCCATATTGTGAGAATTATTATTGAGCCAATTACCGGGCCACCGACAGTATTCAAGCCCCCAGTGACAGACATGATGAGCGGCATGAAGGAATGATGAAAGCTGAATATCTCGTTGCTGATGTAGCCAATGTAATGTGCCAGTATAACCCCCGCAATCCCTGCGAAGAATGCGCTTAACGAGAATGCTACGAGTTTATACTTCACCGTGTTGATCCCACTGCTCTCAGCTTCAAGCTCATTCTCTCGTATAGCGCTGAAAGCTAGGCCAATCTTGGACCTGACAACAAAATGGACGGCCAAGATCGTTATGAGCGCAAAAGCCATAACCACATAGTAATATTGGAGACGCCCACTCACCAAGCTTGGAGTTGCGTAGCCCGTCGTTCCTTGAGTGATCCAGTCCAACGCCGCTATAGCCGTCTCTGCAATTATTGCGAATCCAAAAGTCACCATAGCCAAA
>CAZVKZ010000182.1:0-560 GCA_964627775.1 uncultured Candidatus Bathyarchaeia archaeon
TGGCTTGGAATAAGGCGTAAGCTTCCTCTCCCCGGATCTCGCCCACTATGATGTAGTCTGGTCTTTGCCTTAAGGCAGCCCTCAAGAGGTCGAACATGCTGATGGCTCCGCGGCCTCTTTCTCCTATTGCTCCTGCTCCTACGTCTAAGCCTTGTCGAGTTACCATGATCTGCCAGTTTTCGTGCGGTAACCGTATCTCTTGTGTATCCTCTATGCTCACGATCTTCAAGGTTGGTTTAATGAAGAGGCTGAAGGTGTTCAGCATTGTTGTCTTTCCTCCTCCAATGTCGCCCCCAATCATGACTGAGTGTCTGTTTTCAATGAGGAACCAGAAATAGGCTGCCATCTCCGGGGACAATGTCTTGTATAGTACTAGATCTGTAATCGTGAGGGGGCTCCTTTTGAATTTCCTTATTGTGAAGGTACTGCCCTTCGGGGTGACCTCTGTGCCGAAGGTGAGTTGAGCTCGACTCCCATCTGGAAGTGTGCCGTCGAGGAGGGGCTGGGCGATGGAGATGTGTCTGCCACAGAGATAGGACAATTTCAATATGAAACTGTCG
>CAZVKZ010000182.1:570-3715 GCA_964627775.1 uncultured Candidatus Bathyarchaeia archaeon
CTTCCTGTGTCTTGAAGATGATGTTTGTTGGCGTGGATTCGTATCTTCGATGCCAGATGTATAGTGCGTTGCCTACGCCGTCGCATGAGATGTCTTCTATGAGTTCGTCTCGCATGAGAGCGTCTATTTTGCCGAAATTCAGGAAGTCACGGGTAATATAATATTGGTACTTCTCAAGTGTGTGAGGGTCCACTTTTACCTTGTACTTCTTTGCGGCCTCCACCACTTTGTTCTTTAGGAATTTTTCCGCTCCTTCTTTGCTTTTGAACTCTTTGGCGCTTATGGAGAGCTCGTCCCACAGGATACTTTTGATCCGGCGGATCCAAACTTCGTCGGCTGGAGTTAGCGTAGGTTCCAGCAATAGATATTTGATTCCGCCTTTCGCGTCCTCTACTACGGCGGCGTAAGAGTAAGGTATGAGCAAAGGGTAGTGCTCAATAAAGGTCTCTTGGGCTTTTTCTGCTATAGGCTGTTCAGTTTCCAAAACAGCCTCGGAATTAGCGCTTTCTTTTTCCTTTTGCCCATCGTCGCCTTTTCTGATCTTTATCTTTAGTCTTTCCATCCGGTTTACATCTCTTTATTATTCATTTTCGAGGAGTTCATATAAACGGTGCAAGGAATCATGTAATTCTGACAGTTGTGGTGCCGCTGGTCAAGCCGCTGGCTGATGCTGTTATTGTGGCAGTGCCTGCTGCGCCCTTTGCTGTAAGGGTGATTGTTGCTCGTCCGCTCGAATCGGTGATTACTGTTACTGAGGTTCCTGTTTGACCTTGGTAGGTGAGTGTTGGTTTTTTGCTTTGGGTGCCCGTCCAGCCAGATATTTGAACCGTTATGGTTATTCCTGATTGGGTGACGTTTTGGTTGTTTGCGTCTACGAGTTGAACTGTGATGGTCGAGACTCCACCACTCTTGGGTATTGTAGTTGGTTTCGCCCATACTACTATTCTGGTGGCGGGTGTGAAGGCAACTTTGCAGCTTCCTTCTATGCCTTGGCATATGGCTATGACTTGGGCTGTTGCGAGATCTGTCGATGATCTCAGTTTTGTGGTGGCGATTCCGTTTGCGTCTGTTGTGTTATGGGCTGCTAGTAAGGTACCTGCGCTGGTGTAGAAGTCCACCCACGCGTTCGGCAGAGGATTTCCGCTGTTATCCTTTACTGTGGCTGTTATGGTTGAGGTTGATTGGCCGTCGTTCCTGATGATCTGTGGGTTTGATGTAAGTGTTAGTGAACCCGCCATGGATTCCGTTGTGACTAGTACTGCTTCGAAGGGTATTGTTTGACCAAAGGGTGTGAGGGTGCCGTTTGATTCTTTGAAGGAACCGAAGAAGGTGAGGAAGTTTATGCATGTGGTTGATTCTTGCATTCCTGTTACGCCTTGTTTTGAAGCTCCTTGCTCGCTGGCTGGCTTGCTCCATGTGTAATAGACAAATGTGAAGATGCCTGGTCTGAACTCCATCCGACTGAGAGTTGGATCGATATACCAAGGCAAAGGATCCTTGGGAGAGTTATCGTTGCTTATTAATGTCAAGCATGAGGTGTCGGTAACTGAGATGGGGCGGTCGTCTATGTTTACTAAGAGTATTCTCCAAGTCACGTCTTTGGTGCCCTTGGGGATTGTCCAACCGTCTCTCCATGGGCCTGTTCCGCTTCTCCAGTGGAACATGTCGAATATTATCATGAGTGGGCCGAAGTAGAATTTGTTGGGAGTGTATGGAGTGTAAGGTGATCCCCATTTCAGATTTGCTCCTATCTCGGATGCCCTTGTGCCTCTTTCTGTGGTCACGGTCCAGTAAGCATTCATTGTCGTATCGTTGAATATGACTCTGATGTTGGGATACAGTTGAATCCATAGGGATTCTCTCGGGTTTATGTATGCGTCCCCTTCGAATCTTGAGGGGTCGCATATGAACTTGCTGTCTATGTACAGAGCTCTTATCCTTACGGCTATGGAGCCCGTGTTGTTTACTCGTATGTAATGAACTATGGAATTTTGGGTTAGATTGAGTGCTTCTGGTCCGGTGAAAAGGAGGCTTTCTTGCATTCGTTCCTGTTCGATTCTCATTCGGTCAGCTAGGGCTGCGCTAGATATGGAAAGCGCGATGAATAGCATCGAGATGAGGGAGATAGCCAAGATGGCTAGGTAAAGCGAAACGAACAGGGAAGAAATCCCTTTTCTATTGTTCATGATTCTCTTGGCTTTCCTCATTTTTCCCCTGCCTCCTTCATTGGGGAATTGTGATGGTGCGTGTTTCTGTGTCTTCCTGACCATCATTGTCTGCTATGGTCAAAGTCACCACATAGCCGTCACCACTGCTGTATGAGTGACTGACGGTGACTCCTGCACCGACGTTTCCATCGCCAAAGTTCCATAGGTAACTCACGATTGAGCCATCGGGGTCATAGCTCGCCGAGGCGTCAAATGTTACGGTCCAGTCTTCTACGGATTCCGTGAAAGATGCCTCGGGAGGTCTATCTTTGATTCTGACTAATGCCGTTTCTTCATCGGTTGCGCCATCGTCATCTGTCACTGCTAAAGTCACTGTGTAATTCCCGTTGTCTGCGTAGGCGTGGTCAGCAACCTTCCCGGTAGCAGTGTTTCCGTCCCCGAAGTCCCAAGAGTAGTCCTCAATGGTGCCGTCAGGGTCACAGCTATCAGAGGCGTTGAAATAGATGACTTCATTGGTAAGCACATTTGTGGCAGATTCGGTGAAGGATGCGACGGGGAGTCTGTTTCCAACGGTCTTCACGGCGGAGGCGGTACCTATTGCACCGTAGTTATCGGTAATTGTTAGAGTGACTGTGTAGATGCCGTTTTCTGCGTAAGCATGATTGACGGTTGCGTCTGTTGCGGTGGTTCCGTCTCCAAAGTCCCAGAGGTAACTTACGATCGAGCCATCAGGGTCGTAGCTATCGCTAGCGTCGAAGGTTATGATGTCGCCAGTTTCGATTGATTCTGGTGACATCGTGAACAGTGCGACGGGAGCCCCGTTTATGATGACTGTTGTCGAGGCGGCTAGTCCTTGCCATGTGGCTGTTATGTTGGCTATCCCGGGCGATGCTGACGGGTATAGCGTAACGGTGGCTATCCCATTGAGGTTAGTCATTGCCCAAAGTTTCGAAAGGGTTCCCAGAGTGGTCGAGAAG
>CAZVKZ010000183.1:0-3695 GCA_964627775.1 uncultured Candidatus Bathyarchaeia archaeon
GCCTAGAACCTTAAGGGCCCTGCCTCTCAGCTGTCCAAAGTCCTTGTGGAGTCTACCCTTCCAGTAGTCGGCGATCTTCTCTGCGTATTGGCTATAGCTTTGAGCCCATGAGCCTAGGAGTCGATCAACATAGAGGCTGTAACTCTTCAGCCAGTGTATGGCGGGGAAGTGTCTACTGTATGCGAGGTCTCTGTCCAGCGCCCAGAAGACCCCTGTGAATCTTAGGGTGTGTATTGTGACGGGCTCATTGAAGTCCCCACCAGGGGGTGAGACTGCGCCGACTATTGAGACAGACCCCTGTCTATCAGGTTGTCCTAATGCTCTTACTCTTCCAGCCCTTTCATAGAACTCTGCAACTCTGTCCGGAAGGTATGCTGGGTAGCCGCCCTCGGCCGGCATCTCCTCGAGTCTACCTGAGATCTCTCTGAGAGCCTCAGCCCATCTTGAGGTCGAGTCGGCCATTATCGCTACGTCGTAACCTTGATCTCTATAGTACTCAGCTATCGTTACTCCCAAGTAGATACTTGCTTCCCTCGCGGCGACAGGCATGTTGCTAGTATTGGCTATCAGTATTGTCCTGTCCATAAGGGGCCTCTTGGTTCTGGGGTCAATGAGTTCCGGGAAGTCTGTGAGGACCTCACACATCTCGTTACCCCTCTCGCCGCAGCCAACATACACTATTACCTGTGCGGCGCACCATTTGGCAAGTTGGTGGAGCATCACGGTCTTGCCGGTGCCGAATCCTCCCGGAATGCTTGCTGTGCCTCCTTTGGGGAGAGGGAAGAAGGTGTCGATGACTCTCTGTCCAGTGACGAGTGGCTCGTCAAGGGGGAGTCTTCCTCCGGGTGCGAAGGGTCTCGGGATCCTGATAGACCAATCATGCATCAGTCTCAGGTGCGTCTTTGTACCGTTACTCTGTAGTGTTGCCACAGTATCCTCGACTGTATAGTCGCCTTCTTCTATCTGAGTGATCTTGCCAGCGAGGTTTGGTGGGACCATCACTTTGTGGGTTAGTATGGGCATCTCCTGCACTGTTCCAATGATATCGCCTGAACTGACAATGTCCCCCTTCTTCGCTGATGGTTCGAAGTGCCACTTCCTGTCGCGTGGGAGCGTGTTGACCCTTGTTCCTCTAGCTATGAAGGGGCCACTTTGGAGTTTGATCCTATCAAGTGCTCTTCCAATCCCATCGAGTATGTTGTTTAGGAGGCCAAGTCCTAGCTCCGCGACCAGGCGTTTGCCGCTTCCTATAATTTCCTCTCCTGGCTTGACGCCTGTTGTGTTCTCATAGAGCTGGGCGGTGAACTCTTCCGCTCCGACCCTTATGACCTCGCCTATAAGCCGATCTCTGCCAACCTCGACGATCTCACTCATCTCGATATCTTTGATTCCTGAGCCTACGACAACGGATCCGCTGATCCACCTGACCTCTCCTTTTCTTGATTCTGCCATGCTACTTGACCTCCTTGAAGAGTAGATCGTAGATTTCTCCTCTCAGCCTCTGCTTCGCTGCTGAGAGTCGAGATTCCAAAGTATTATTGTAATATTCAAGTCTGTCAGCCGATTGAATGATGACGCCCTGCGGAGTATTCTGGTCGGAGAGGATCTGGAGCTCAACGTCTCCTTTTGTCTCCGATATTGCCCTCGAGATCTCTCTCAGAGTCTTCTTGAGTAGGTCGCTTGTCGCCTGGTTGGATTGAATCACGAATTTGGAGCCTTTCATCTTGGTTACGCCCTCGACTACCAATCCTGTGAGTAACTCTTTGTTGGCAGGTGAGTTCGTTTCGCGTGCCAACTCGTTGATTCGCTTCTGGGCTTCCTGAAAGGCGCGGTCGAGCCACTCTGCTTTTGTCTGGCTTGTCTTTGCCTTCTGGCTTATCCGTAGAATGGCCAGTTCAGACCTCTCTCTGGCGAGGTTCTCCAGAATCCGTCTTTGTCTCTGTTCCTCGCGAATTGTGGCCGCTTTCTTTGTGGCATCCTCGATAATCGTCTTGGCTTCGATCTCAGCTTTCTGGAGTATGTCCTGAACTTCTAACTCTGTCTCTTTCTCTATATGTGACTTGATCTCGGCGATGCTCAAGACTTGACCCTCATTACGTCTTCAACTATTCGCTTCACGGCTCGTTCGAAATTATTCTCAGCCTGCCTGTTCAGCGAGTTGATTCTCTGCTGGTGTCCTTTTTCGACCTCGTCCTTCTTTTCCTCAAACTCCTTGCTGAGGCGGGCCTGAGAATCTGAGGAGTTCTGTGCTTCCGTAATTATTTTGTTTGCTTCTTCTCTTGCTCTCTTAACGGTTTCTTCTGCGTTGTGGCGTGCTTGTTCAATTTTTTTCTCAGCCGCTTTTTCCTCTTCAACAAGTTTTGTCAGTTCCTCTATCTCAATGGACAAACTCTACACCTCAAACTTCAGTTCTGCCCCAACAGACTCACTGATCAACTCGTGAAGCTCCTTGATTCTTTGCCCTGTGGGGCCCTCGAAATCTGGAATTACTGCAAAGACCGGTCTTCCTTTGCCGAGGGATACGATCTTTGCCTTTTCTCTTTGGAGTTCTCTTGAAAGCCTCTCTGTAAGAATTATCACATCATGCTTTCCTTCAGAGATGAGTCTCGCAAATACGATCTTAGCCTCCTCTTTCTTACCAACTGGGAAAGCATCGATGCCTGCCAGTCTGAATCCTGTTGCCAAGTGTTTGTCCGCTATTATTGCGACCCCTGCCAATGGAGATCGCCCTCAACGTAGGCGACGTCTTGATCTTCTGTATCTTATGCGCTCCCGTTCAGTCTGGTAGACCGGGCCATATGACCTGACATCTGAAAGTCCGCCGTGACTTGTCGCCCCTCCCCCGGGGGATGTTTGAAGTAAACTCCAGTCTTGATGCTGTTTCTCCCAGCTCATGTGAGTGCCATAACAGATGGAACAGAAGCGTTTCTTGCAGTAAGGGCATTCCTCCAGTTTATCAACCTTCTTGCCGCAATTCTCACAGAGATCCAAATTCTTACCCCAGCAGGTTCTTGCCTCTCGTGCACATTTAAGAGTTGAGAAGGTGGGGGGTCATTCTATAAGGGAGAGATCACCAGGGTGTGTTCATAACGACCACGGGGCATGTCGCATTCAGAATTATCTTGTCTGACGTGCTAATGCCGAAATGCCTCTCAAAGGTGCTTTTTCTACGTACTCCCAGCACGATCATGTCCACATTTTCCTTCTGAGCGACTTTCAGTACTTCCTCCGGCGGGTAGCCTTCCGAGAGAACAGTCCTGCATCTTGCCATCTCTCTGGAACACACTCGCTCGAACTGTCGCAGGTAATTTTCGGCTTCCTTCCGGTACTGGCTTGTGAAGTCGCTAGAGACCTCTCCAACGTGTCTTCTCTCCTCGAATATTCGGGACACCTGGCTTGGCAGAACGTGTATGCCGATTATTTCTGCGCCAGTGATTTTGGCTAATCCAGCTGCGTACTCACAGGCTTTGATTGAGTGAGCGAGCCCGTCCGTAGGGACTAGAATTTTCTTTATAGAGACTCCGCTTGCCATTTCTCATCCGCTGCTAAAGGGTATACTGTCAGCTAGTGCACTGAGAGGTTTGTATCATTTAGTTCACAATGACCTAATATCAGTATCGCTCGTGAAAGTGGGGAATATCTGGCAGGGACAGGTTCTGCCTAGGACTCCAAGTGAACCTAAAACTATCATCAGT
>CAZVKZ010000184.1:0-3680 GCA_964627775.1 uncultured Candidatus Bathyarchaeia archaeon
GGGCAAGGCTGTGGCATGGGCGCCCCCAAGGATTATGGGAACGTCAGGGTCGATTCGCTTGACAGATTCAGCGACTCCAATCGTGGCATAGTAACTCGGGGTGACTGAAGATATTCCAACTGCGTCCAATCCTCGCCTCGCCTCTCTTTCAATTTGCTCCATACTCCTCGTCAGATTGAAGTCAATGATCTTGACATCATGGCCCTCTCTTTCGAGAATCGCAGCCAACTGACAAAGCCCCAAAGGCGGGGAAACCATGTAGAAATCGACTGGAGGCTGAATCAACACAAAATTCAATTCAAGAACATCCTATCGAGGGTGCGCAGCAGTGACCCATCACAGTCCTCACAAAGATTAAGTACATCTTTAGCATTACCTTTGAAGCAAATCCTTCTTAAGCAATTTCAAAAGTGGTTTCTATGAAAGCCCAAACAAAAGCAATTCTTGGAATCGCCATATTAATTGCGATCTTGATCAGTGCGGCAAAATTTGATGCGGGAGTGTTACACGTACGCGCGCCGGTTGCTAGCCCGTCACCGGAGACACTTGTCATCCTAAGCCCTTTTCCCAGCCCATTCCCAAGCCCTTTTCCCAGCCCATCACCGACTCCGTACCCCACTGGTCCGCCATTCGATTTCGCAATATCGCTATCGCCCCCAAGCTTCACAGTAGTCCAGGGGGGAGTTGCATACTACCAGATCTTTGTGATGTATAGCGACGCCTACTATTCCGGAACTCCAATCACCATCCAGATTATGGGGCTAGGCTTGGGGATGACATATCAATTATCATCAGGCGGGATGCTGTCTATCTTGACCTCAACCAACACGCCTCCACAAACATACCCGTTCACGGTCTTAGGCTCGGCTTTCGGCTTGGTCCGTCAGACGAGTGGCGTTGTGGTCGTGACGGCTCAGGCGCCTGCCTTCGATTACTCAGTTACGATATCGCCGTCAACTTTGACAGCCGAGTTAGGCGAGACTGTTAACTATATGGTGATTGTGTCACTGGTGAGTGGAACAGGGGAAACAGTTGCTCTGAATCTGGCCGGGTTGCCTGCTGACATTAAGTATGGTTTTTCCATGCAGTCTGGCACCCCGCCCTACTCATCTGTACTCAAATTAGATCTATCGACATCAACCTCTACTGGAACCTACACAATGACAGTGACCGCCACTGGGGCAGGGAAGTCAAAAACAGCGGCCGCTACGTTGATAGTGGAGAAGGCGGCAGATTTCGTAATCTCTGTTGCTCCGCAAGAGAGAACGATTCGCCAAGGGGAGTCCACTTCACTCAGCGTGATAGTGAATAGTTTAGGTCAATTTGGCGATGTGGTTACTTTGGCGGTGTCAGGTCTGCCTAGTGGGACAATGGTAGTCTTCAACCCTGCCTCAGGGAAGCCGCCATTTACATCAGCCCTCACAGTATCTACAACTCAAACCACACCTGCAGGAATCTATGCTGCAACAATAGAGGCGTCTGGAGGAGGAAAGAAACATTCAGTAACAGTCTCCATAAGCATCGCCACCGTTTCAGCCCCCTCGACTCTTGATAGCATCCTAGCGAATCTTAATAGCCTTCTTTCGAATCCACTAAACCTTATACTCATCGTAATCGTGATCTTGCTGGTTGTTCTCATTCTAAGGTCAGGCAGAAGAAGAACTACAACAAGCCCTCAACGACCGGAAACACAGACAGGAACTGCGCAGATAGTCCGCACACGTTAAGTTCCAAGACCAGAATCTAGAGAAGAATCCTAGGGCTTTTGGGACCGCAAGAATTGGATCCCAGAGACTAAAGGAGCCACAATCGTACGCGCACAGTCTAAAGAGCACAGCGCGATCCTGTGATTGACGATCAAGACAGACTCGGTGCCAAGTGATTTGAATGACAACAAAGAAGAAGCGGCTGGACAAATTTGGCTTTCTCAAGAGAATGGCCCTTGAGAAAGGCGCTGTACGGGCTGAAGTGATACCTGCAAGTGAGATAGTCGTTGAAAACAGAGTCGTTCTGAAATGCAAAGCTGGGTGCCCGCAATATGGGAAGAAGTTGATGTGCCCACCCTATGCTCCAACGGTTGATGAGTTCCGTGAGATGTTGAAAGAATATCGGTATGCACTTCTTGCGAAGTTTGAGACGAAAGCTGAAGCAGATAGCGAGACAGCAAGGAACTACTTGAGATTCCAGTTCGATCCCGAGGCAACCGAGGAGCAGAAGGAGAAGATCTCGAAATTCATATCTGATTACAATAAAGACAGAAAGAGGATTCATTCGACAGTTCTTGAACTGGAGAAAGCCGCATTCAACCAAGGGTATCCGTTAGCTATGGGGTTTACCGTGATCTCCTGCTTCTTATGTGAGAAGTGTGATGTAAAGAGCGGGCTCTGCATTTACCCCACAATGGCCCGGTACCCTGAACATGCTGTTGGAGTGAATGTTAGGAAGACTGCCGAGAAAGCCGGTATGACTATCCGTTTTCCGTTTGTGAGAAAGCCTGAACCCACAGTGTTATTGCTAATCGACTGAGAACGTGCGCGCTACTACAAAAGACAGGGGAGGCCTAAGAGTAACCATACCTCAACCAGTCACAGAAACCCTAAACCTCAAAGCTGGAGACACCTTAGACCTATGCTTCGATCACAGAATCATAATTGAGAACCTGAAAACATGAGGTATCATGACAAACTGAAAGAAGAAAGTATCAGAAAAAGTGTAGCGAATAGTCCAGATATCAGAAATCTACATCTCAAGGCATGGTGACTTAGAAATCAAATTCTGAAGGCAGTAGAGTTGGCCGAGACAAGACAGATAATTACGCTCATTGCCGTGACTCTTCTGATAGGCATCATTGGCCTAGCCCTGATCAACTACGTTCCAGCATTATTCGAAGATGGTGTTGCAGTCGACGACTACCTTGCCATCTTGTATCCTGACGGGACGCTTGTTGAGAAGTACACATACAACGTCAAGGTATCCAGCCAGTACAGGATGCTCTACAGGAGCTGGGATGACCCCTTATCGAGAGGTAAGCTGGATCGACCATTCATAGAGTTCCTGAATGCTTCATACCCCGAAGACTCGACAATCTACCTGAAGGATTACCAAGGCTCCATATGGGTGCCCGACTCCTACAAGACGAACCCCACAGTAGTTGGTACGATAAAATCCCTCGCAGAGCTGAATGAGGCCGGGATCTTCAAACCTGAAAGATTCAGCGCTGGAAAGTACAAAGTCGAATATGCCTTCAAGATCCATCCCCCACTAGAGTGTACTGATGAGATATGTCATCTAAACCTGAAGTTTGCGAGTAGACATCTAACTTATCGCAACGTGACGCTGATCGTTGAGGGCTTTGGAGACATTGAGTCGATATATCCCCATCCACCCCTCTTGCAGGTCAGCAGACAGGATTCCAGGTTCGTGGTACGGGGTAGCTCAGGCAAGGATGAACTCCTTGAGCTGGAGATGCTGCTTGTCAAAGACTCCCTGAAGTCTCTGGATGGCTTCCCCAGAGGATTCGATGATGTTAGAATCCCGACGGTCCAAGCGAACCTTCTCTATTCAGCTCAGTACTACGGGGCCCTAGCGTTAAGAGAGGGAACTAGACTGCTTGCGCTCCTGTTGCCTCTGATATTCGTCATGATCTATTTCAGATATGGTAGGGAGAGGAGGTTTGTCGT
>CAZVKZ010000185.1:0-3619 GCA_964627775.1 uncultured Candidatus Bathyarchaeia archaeon
GTCCGGTGTTCGATCGACAGCTAAACCCCCGACAATCATTTGGGTTGAGCTGGTGTGCAAGTATTGGTGAGATGACGTACGGTAGGGATGTGGCGATCGGCAGGGAGCCACGGCCTAGCAACCCACATAGAAGGGGCTCCTGAGTAGCCTAATCCCTTTGCACACTCTACTAGAGGCGCGGTGTCAGGCATAAGAACGCTTCCTTTCCAGCACTCCTTTTTGAGTTCTTTTCCAACGCATGTGTTGCTCGAATCTGTTGGAGCATTCCCCCATGCATGCATTTTGTTTTGGGCTAGTGAAAAAGGTAAAAAGTTGCAATGGCTCCTATAGTTTGCTTCATTCGGAGGGGGATTCCACGATGGTTGTCTGGATTTATGGTCTAGTGAGTGTCGTTATTGTTAGTTTGGTCTCCCTGGTTGGTGTGTTGACTTTTTCGCTGAAGCAGGAGGACTTGAAGAGGGTGCTCTTATATTTTGTAAGTTTTTCTGCTGGAGGGCTTTTCGGAGACGCCTTCATCCACCTGATCCCGAAAGCAACGGAGGAAAGTGGTTTTGGGACACATGTTTCGCTGCCAATTCTCTTCGGTATCATTTTTTCCTTTGTTGTAGAGAGGTTTCTGCAGTGGAGACACTGCCACATACCGACCTCAGAAGAACATCCGCATTCCTTTGCCTACATGAACCTCTTTGGCGACGCTGTTCATAATTTTATAGACGGTCTAATAATAGGTGGAAGCTACTTGGCAAGCATACCGCTGGGGCTAGCCACCACGCTAGCTGTTGTTTTCCACGAGATTCCTCAAGAAATTGGAGACTTCGGAGTTCTGGTATACGGTGGATTCAACAAATCTAGGGCTCTTTTCTTCAATTTCCTAACCGCGCTTACAGCGATATTTGGCGCTATCGTAGCCCTCAGCTTGGGTTTTCTCACTCAAGGCTTTACTGTGTTCTTGATACCTTTTGCTGCGGGGAACTTCATCTATGTAGCGGGTTCAGATTTGATTCCCGAGCTTCGCAAAGAAGAACCTGACCCTTTGAAGGCATCGTTGCAACTCGCAGCCCTCGTCCTCGGGGTTCTCGTTCTGTTCTCACTCGTCTTCTTGGAATAGATCTCCCTTCACAAGAAGACGATGATGCCCGTCAGGGGCGTTGCTGTCATCTGCATCAGTTCATCTTGCGAACGTCTTGCACAGGGCTTCGACGAGAAAGATGGGTGTTTGCAGGGGATACCTCCGGCATACCGTCGGTTTGGGTCCCACCTCCGGCACCTTTGCAGCATCATCGGTATTGGTGCAATCAAAATGGCGGTCATCTTTGTGAGTTTCATGAAGATGCTGAGGGACGGCCCCTCAACGATCGGTCGATCGAAATCGCCGAGAAGGTCGAGCAGGAGATTCGTGTACTGAGAATGGCCCGTGAGCATCTGGCCCGTGCTCAACGAATTCGCCTGCCAGATATTTTCTAAGCACGACGCGGTTAAGGAATGTGTACATAAGTGGTCCTGAAAATACCAACAGAGTGAAGAAAAGTAGATTGAGGCCCAGCCTGAAGGTTGAGGCTCGATCGATAGGGTTATACATGTTCTAA
Organism: uncultured Candidatus Bathyarchaeia archaeon; assembly: GCA_964627775.1. Taxonomy (GTDB): domain Archaea; phylum Thermoproteota; class Bathyarchaeia; order 40CM-2-53-6; family RBG-13-38-9; genus CAZVKZ01. The sequence continues at coordinate 1,587 of CAZVKZ010000185.1, forward strand.
AGGTTTCCCGCTGAGTTAAGTGGGCGCCGGTCACGAAGATAAGCTTCCTCGGCGCGACTGCCGCAGAGGGGTAGCCCGTGTCGTTTGAGTCGATCGATCTCTTGCGCGTACATAGATAGGATTAGCCAGAGCAAGCACTTCTGTTTCGATCGTCTCGTTGCATTCACTCTCAGGGGGCCTAACTATATCAGCTCTGAAGTACGCATCATCTTCAACTCGGGCTCTGTAAGCGCTAACGTGATCTATCCCGCTGACTTTTTCAGCTTCCAAAACCTTGCCGTCGGAGACTAGTCTGAGTTCCAGCCCTTCAGCGCCCTTTGCAAACATATAGAACGCAAGTTCAGCCTTGCCTGACAGTAGAATCTCATCACCACACATGCAGTCGGGCTCTCCATCACCGTTCAGGTCAGCATAGAAGTGGATTTCAGGTCCGTTGACATACCTGGAAATGAAGACGTGCCCCCTTCTGATGGCGTCCAAAATGTCGCCTACAGACAAAGAGTCAGAGTAAATCCATGTTGTAGGGTTCGCGAGTCCACGTTCAGCCCCGTGGAAATCACTTCCACCGACCGCAACCACCCTCTCCCCTTTCATAAGTAACTCATCCCACCAAGCGAGAGATCGGTGATTGTAGGAAGACCACGGGCCTTGCCATACCTCCATACAGTCGAAGCCCACAATGTCCCAGAATTTCCAGTAGCCATCAAAGAAATCGACGCTCTTGGGATGATTCACCGAGATAAGGAGATCTTTGGCATGCACTTCGTCGATCAGCTCTTCAAAGTCTTCTCTTGTACGGCGTCTGAAGTCCACCCATTCAGCGTTTCCCCAAACATTTGCATGCCCATAATATGTCGTTACCTCTTCGCCTGGAATCAAAAGTACCTGCGAGAGTCGAGGCTTTGCAATGTCCAGTCTTTGACTGACCGTGTTATGGTCTGTAAGAGCGAGGAAGTCCAAACCCATTTTCTCCGATTCTCTGACCAGCTCATCAATAGATTTCGCGCCGTCACTATGACATGTGTGAACATGTAGATCCCCCTTAAACCAACCGCTTTTCTTCGGCTTCTGGATCGCAGATGAGCGAACACCCTTCCTCTCTTGCAGAGTCCCCCTAATCCCGCCAACCCATATCTTGACCGTATAGTCGCAACCATCCGGGGAGACTGCGTACAAACCAAGGATTATTTTCCACACGCCAGGGCATATCTTTCCAACCAGGTATCCTGGTGTTGCAGCAAAGTTGGATGTGAAAAAACTCGTCCTGTTGGATCCACTCCACCCTCGAAAAGACCCCTCAGAATCGAACACGCCGATATCAACTACGTTCTTTTTTGTAGGCGTCTTGGGATAGTCATAGCTTACATGAATCATGTCGGCTTGCTCAGGGACGTCAAAGTAAACGTATTTGTAGTCCGCCCTCTTCCTATCTTCTTCTGTGAGCGTGCCTCTGAAAACGTATTCCTTGAGCCTTTTCAGCTGAGATTCATGATGCCTCTTGGAAGGGGCAGGCATGCTGGGCTTCCTCTGGGCTGCTCAATCGATAAACCAACCTAATAAATGATGTCTAACGCAAGGATCAGGCTGAACCGTCAACCGAGTACACGAAGTGTCTCACCCTCAACTTCGAGATAATTGTCTTATTCGACAATCCAGCTGAACATGTCGGCCTCCTCTCGGCCTTGTCGGCACAGTCACGTCTCCCAAGATGCGCGATGCCACAGACGGTATGGGTGTGAGGGTTGTGCACGGCGGTCTAACGATAAGAGTGGCAGGCCCTGGCACTCCGCGGAAGACGTAGCAGTCTCTGGATGCACAGGCATCGAACCGACGAACATGAGCACAATAAGAGTTGCTTTCGATCGATCGAAACAGATAATAGAAGAGGACGAGCACATATGGAGGCTTTGAAGATCGGGATTGTTGTCTCTGACGCAATGGGCTGCCTGGTGAGCCCTGGGCTTGGCAAAGCCCCTGCAAGGTATAAGGAGCTCGAAAAGGCGTTCAACCTTTGTGCCAAGTCAGGGTATGAT
>CAZVKZ010000186.1:0-1790 GCA_964627775.1 uncultured Candidatus Bathyarchaeia archaeon
GTTCTTCAAGTCGCGGGAATGTGGAAAAGACTCTGTTAATAGCATCTTCCACCTGTTGCTTGTTTTTCCTGATTAGCCATGCCCCGACTCTTAGATTCTCGTACACATTCAGTAAAGGGAAAATGCTTCTCTCCTGGGGGACATAGGCTATTCCTCTTTTGAGAAGCTGGTGCGGTTCGAGTCCTACAATATCATCTTCTCCAAAGGTTATGCTTCCCCTACGAGCTTTCAGGAAGCCGTAGATAGTTTTGAGTATTGTTGATTTGCCTGAGCCATTGGGTCCCACAATGCACGTGAGTTCCTGTGGTTTGGCAATCAGAGATACATCATGCAGGATATCAACGCCCTCATAGTATCCCGCACGGACGTTCTTGAGTTCTATTGACACGTCATATCCCCATGTAGGCCTCGATTACCTCTTGATCATTGCGTATTGCCTCCGGTGGACCATCTGCTATAAGGACCCCAGCATTGAGTACAATGATTCTCTCGCACAACTTCATAATTTCCGGAATGTCATGACTAACGATGAGAAAGCTTTTTCTTTGTTCCTTGTTGAGGAGGATTAGGTTTTGGGATATGGCGTCTTTCAGTTCCGGATGAACTCCATGGAATGGTTCGTCGAGAAGGATAAGTTCAGGATTCAGCATAAGAACTCGCGCAACCTCAAGCAGTTTTTTTTGGCCACCCGATAGACTCGACGCATATTCGTCTCGTAGACGATCGAGTAGTAACATTTTCAGAAGTTTGTCCGCTTTTTGAGCAAGATCTTTCCTGTCTTTACAAAACCCTAGGCCTGGAACAATGACATTCTCCAAACATGTCATTCTGGAAAAGATCCTTGGAATCTGAAATGTTCGTCCGATTCCTTTTAGAGAAATTTCATGAGGCCTTAACCTGTCAATTCTCTCGCCTCTAAACAATATCTCTCCTTTGCCTCTGAAGATACCAGTTACGAGATTTATGAATGTGGTTTTTCCGGCTCCGTTGGGACCAATTAGCCCCACGAGTGATTTCGCTCGAATGCTCAGGCTTAGATCATTTATCGCAGTAACTCCGCCGAAACTTTTTGTCAGATTGTGAGTCTCTAGTAGGCTCTCACCCACAGAACCCTCTATCTCCCTACGTTAGTGGTTAAGAATAAAGAATAATAAAAAAGGTGGGGTATCCTAGAGCCCTCTCTGTTTCCAAGTCTGCAATGGGAACACAACTTTCTTTGCAGCGACATCCCATGGATAGATCGTCGATACATCGCTCTGTCCGAAGTACTGCAGTAGGATACCTCCGGCGAGCATATTCTGACCAGCGTCCACGTGACCCGGTGGGAAGAACTTGACGCCCCAAGGAGTGATGACATCCTCTGCAGAAACGTACATTTCATTAAAGGTCTGTTGAATGACTTTTGGCTCCAAGGACGATTCTCTGACTCTCTCGAAGAGCTTGGCAACTATCTGCATGGCTAGCAAATAACGCGCGTCGGGGATGTGGTACCCATATTTCGCCATAAACTTCCCATCAAGTTCCTTAGACATTGGTTTCTCTACGTCATAGTTCCAGGTTGATCTTAGGATCAGGCCATCGGTAAGCTTACCCACGGTCTCCTGGAAGCGTTTATCATATAACTCGGTGGAGTTGCTGATATGTGCTTTTAGATCGACTTCGTACTGTCTGATTGCTTTGAACAGAAGCGTACCCTCTGCCACATGTACATTTTGTATGAGAAAGTCAGGATTTGCCTTCTTGATTGTGAGAACCTCGCTGTCGACTGAGGCGACACCTGGCGTTATAGG
>CAZVKZ010000186.1:1800-3546 GCA_964627775.1 uncultured Candidatus Bathyarchaeia archaeon
GGCAACATCATAGCCCCCCAGTTGAGGATCTCTGTTCAGCACATTGACAAAGTAGTCTCTAAAGTCCTGCCCAACTTTGTCCGCATTATAAATTATGCCCATGCTCTTGACTTTAGTGCCTGACTTTTCTTGAACTTCCTTCAGAAACTTGGCGATGACTTGGCCGTAGAATTCATCATGAGGCCCAGTTCTCCACAGCCATTTGTTGCCAGCACCTTTTGTTACGGTGATGCCTCCTGCAGCATTGTTGAGCAAGGGAAATCCGGCTTTTTCGCACACTGCTCTCATTGGTATAGTCAGGGCGGTCCACATTGATCCGACCATAAGCGATACGTTACCTGAGCTTACAAGTCGTTCGGCCTCTGTCCTTGCTATCTCTGGTTGACTCTGACCATCAGCCCAGACAAGTTTGATCTTTGCACCCTTGAACGGGCCAGTTCGAATTCCTCCAGAAGCATTGTATTCATCAATGTAGAAGTTGGCGACCCTCTGGATATCTTGACCAGAACTTGCGCCACTGCCTGTAAGTGGCTCTATGCAACCGACTCTGATCTCTTCCACTGAAGGTTTTGAAGGAGTTGCTGCTGCCGTGGTTGTTACCGTGACAGTTGGTGCTGGTCGGCTCGGCGCCATCGAGGATGCGCCGTATCCTATTCCTGCTCCGACTGCGAGTCCAACTATTCCTGCAGCAGCAGACTGCACAAAACTTCTTCGAGAGACCTCTTTCTTTTCGGTTTCAGACATTTTCGAACCCTCTCTAGGGTGTTATTACGTTCGAGACTAATCTATTTAAGACTATTCGACGGAAAGGTTGCTGGCACAGCCGATACTAAGGTAATGATGCTATGATAGCAGAATCTAAGGAATTACTGGAACACATAGGTAATGAGATAGACACCTTATGTAATTTTGATGCAATTTGCAGAAAGGTAATCCCGCACCTCTACAGAGCCGCCCGAGAGAGAGCAGGTGGATCAATGACCTTGGCGTCTGCAAGGCTATTCAAAGAGGCTTTGAAGGAGGGAGGAGATGTGGCCTTGATCGCAACAGGCTTTCCGATCCTAGCTTGGCTATTGGGGGCAGAGTCAATAGTCGAGACTGATGGTCCACCTGGAGCAGCGGTACTTGCGAAAGCACTGGAACGCGGCTTTGATGCCATCCCGATAGTTGTCTGTCCAACACGCCTCACAAAATATATCAAGGGAGCCTGTCAAGGAGTAGGGTTCCTTGTCACGGATACTCAGCGAGCGTTGAAGTCTAAACCTTCTCCAAAAGCATTCGCTACGAGCATAGTTGATTTCCCCTCTGAAACAGAGGCTGCAAGAAAAGCTGCGGACAGTTTGCTGGATACGCTAAAACCGAGAGTAGTTATTGCGATCGAGCAGCCTGGACAAAATGACAAGGGAATATACCATTATGGCAGTGGCAAGCAAATCCCCACCGAGATAGTGGCTAACGCTGACGAACTTTTCAGAGAGGCTCGCTCAAGAGGCATACCTACCATGGGAATCGGTGATGGTGGAAATGAGCTAGGAATGGGAAACATAAAGCAGACAGTAAGAGAACTTGTGCCGTTTGGCTCAAGGTGCAACTGTCCTTGTGGTGGAGGATTATCAGCTTCGACAGAAGTAGATCTTCTCACCACTGCAGTGATCTCCAACTGGGGAGCATACGGCATCGCAGCGATGATCTCTGCTCTGACCGAAAAGCCAGAAGCTTTCCCAACATGGGCAGCAGTCAAGGGTG
>CAZVKZ010000187.1:0-3535 GCA_964627775.1 uncultured Candidatus Bathyarchaeia archaeon
GATCATCTGGCATTTGAAGTCAAGAATATGGATGAGATCATCTCTGTAATGCGAAGAGAGAAGGTCACTATTACAGACGAGCCTTTCAAGCTTAGTCCAACTGGACCATTAATAGCCTTCATAGAAGACCCCGACGGAACACTCATCGAGTTGATCGAGAGAAGATAGATACGACAAAACATACCGACAGGTATAGCGCATGCTGTCAAGCCCAACAATCAGAACACATTCCAGTGCATCTGTGGACTAGACATATGCGAAAGAGATGACTGCCAGAAACGCCGCTACTAGACCTAACATGTTTAGGGTATGGATCTTTTCGCGTAGGATCACCGCCGCTAGGATAGTTGTGACGACGAAGCTCAGTTGGACGATAGAAAAGTTGACACTCACATCTCCATATTTCAGTGACTCTAGAAGAAGTAGAAATGATGCTGAGAGGAGAACACCACAGACGGGCGCGTGAATTGCGACATCACGGTAGTCACTGAATACACCACGCCTAATGGCCATGACAGAAGCCAGGGTTATGAAGACTGCGCCCTGCGCAGCGAGTATGCCTGTCGGCGTGGCGCCCATGGAAATCGCAACCTTGTAGAAGAAGCCAAAGAGCCCCCAGAGTATTGTCGCGAGTATGAGTTGGGCCATCATAGGGCGGGATGTACGTCCAGTTTGGGCAGTCATGGACAAGGCAAGTATGCTAAGGGCGGACAGACCTATTGCGAGCATCTTTCCAAAGGTTATAGTCTCTCGTAGGAAAATGAATGCAGCTATTGCCGTCACAACAAAGCTCAGCCTGAAGACTGTTACGTTGATGCTGGCGGATCCTTCGCCGAGACTCTTGAGAAACAGCTGTACGCCGGTGTAGCCTAGAAGTGCGCAAGTGAAGCCAAACAGAATCGTTATCATTGATATTTGCAGACCCCCGGAGATAGCGATGGCGGCTAAATTGGTTGCGTTAAAGAAAGCAGCTTGAATTACAAGAAAGAACTCTGGAACAACGCCCCTCATTCGGGCTCTTCTGTACAGGAAATCTGATGTTCCTGTCAGAACCATACTGAGAACTGCGAGCAGAATCGGATTCGACATCTGAGTCTCCCAAACCTAGTCGAGATCTTACCGGTCTGCCTTACATGTAGACGTAGTCACTTGCTTGACACGCTCACACCAGATCCCTTGGTAGGGCTTCTCGGCTGCTTAATTAAGATTCTTTGAAGCTGCAGTTAGGAATTCTAGTTCCCAGAATCTGTTATTGGATGTGTGCGCTTTGGCAGAAGAATGCATGATGCAGCAGCAGCAAAGGCAAAGAAGGCAACCAAAAGCATCGCATTTCCAAGCCCCATCTGATCGCCCAGTCTTCCGACAAGTAGGGGGGCTATGATTCCGCCAGCGCCTCCCACGCCTGAGACTATTCCAAGCGATGTGCTTATCACTTCTTTGGGAACGTGATCACCAACAATTGCGTAGGGCAATGGAAAGCCGAGAAATATACAGAAACCAAAAAGCGATAGTGGTATCAAAGAAGCGGGATGGGGAATCCATAGGAATAGCGTGAAGAAGACTCCCATAAGGAAGCAGCTCATCCCGAGAACGGCTCTCCTTCCAAGCTTGTCTGAGAGATATCCGCCCAAGGGTTGACTGACTATTCCGAGGATTAGCATTATCGATGTCGCGAGGCCGGCTGCCGCGATGTCTAGGTGCAGTTCTCTCACCAAGTATGTTGGTATGAAGTTGACTGTCCCAGCGTAGGCAATGGTTCTCAGGAGAAAGGCCACGCAGGTGACCAGAATTATGTAGGTGGAGGTCAGACTGAATCTTCTTGCTTTTCGGCTACCCATGCTGGGGGGCAGGCGGAGAACCATAATACCTGCTGTAAATGCAATTGCAACCGATAGGAATAGGGCTGAGCCTAGACCGTAAGCGGCGAGTAAGGCACCCAGAGCTGCTGGATAGACTCCTCGACCCAGGCTTCCGCCTACACCGTGGAATCCTAGACCGAAACCCCTTCTGGCCGTGTATGCTGCGTTGATGAAAGACATAGCGGCGGGATGGTAGGTGCTGAATCCCAGACCTGCAAGGAAAGAGCATAGAAGAAGCCAGGGCAATGACGGCGCGAACTGAACTAGAAACAGGCCTGCTCCTATCGTGAACAGACCTGAGGCGAGGTAGATCTTCTTGTATCCTGTGATGTCTGAGATATAGCCGAGTAGCGGCTGGAAGATTACTGTAGTTGCGGCGTAGCAGGTCAATATCGCACCAGCCTCGAACAGACTGAGCGCGTATTTGGTTACAAGAAGAGGCATGATGAGCGGGAGGCCCATGTCGAGGCCATCGTTGACGATATGCGCTAGGACAGTTGTACCCAAGATGGTCTCGGGTTTCTGAATGAGTGTGGCTGACTCCAAGACTTGACGCTTCCGACATTCGCTTTTCAGTGTAGCGCTGCTAATGCAGTTCTTATTGTTTTCTGAGCAAACTCGATCTGCAAAACCTGAAGTAACTTAGCTTGTTTCAAAATTCTTTAGTATGCCTTTCGGAGATTGTACGCCAGTTCAAAAATCTGACTGAAACAACAGAGCGATAGATCTCATGGATGTCTTCAGTATGAACTTGGCAACCAAACAGAGAATTCGACAACACATTGCTGAGATAAATCGGTGTAATCAGCGTGGAGGCCGAATGCTATCTGTCATCGATTTGATGGAAGCAGGAACGCTTGACAAGAAGATGGCAGCGTATTTCATGGCTGTGCTTGCCAAAGGAAAGTCTTTTCTCGTGGGTTCGAAGCCCGGTGGCACTGGAAAGACCACGGTTATGGCTGCTCTACTCAACTTTATTCCTGATGTTGATATTGTTCCAACCGAAGACAGCCAAGTCATAAGAGACGGCCTAAGAGATGGTCAGCGGAAATGCTATCTTGCTCACGAGATCGGCGAAGGAAGCTGGTACGCATACATATGGGGAGAAGACGTCCAAGAATTCCTTGAACTTACGAGAAATCACGTAGTCGCAGGCAATCTCCACGCGGACAACATTGAGGATGTTCTTGCTCATGACGGCTTCAATGGGAGCAACCTGACGAAGATCGATCTGCTGATATTCCTTAGACTTGTCAGAAATGGCGGTTACAAAAGAAGAATTGGCATAGTCTACGAAAACCAGGGCGACGGGAAAACAACAAAGGCTTTCAGACCGATCTTTGAATGGGACAGAGCTAGTGACACATTCAAAATAGTCAACAAGCCAAAACTAGCTAGCAGTGAAGAGATCAGAGAAGCAGAAAGACTTCTCGAACAAATGATGAATAGTAGATTGAAGACTATCGAGGAAGTAAGATCCTTCGTCGTGCAGAACTACATATCCCCTGGACCCTAGCGCGTACAGTATAGAATTCGCCGAAAACGATGAAGGGCTTTAAGAAATGGCTTCGTGCGTGCGCTTCTTTCTCAGATATGCTCTCCACGTCATGGCCCATTTGCCTGGATCGTCCAGTGCTTCTCTGTCAATCTTTGTTATTGAGAGATTGTGTGGAGCC
>CAZVKZ010000188.1:0-3497 GCA_964627775.1 uncultured Candidatus Bathyarchaeia archaeon
AGTTTACGTGGAAATCATCTAAATGTTCACTTATTGGGCCAGACAGAAGTATGGCGATGAATCTTGTGGATCCTCGTTCACCGTAGAACTGAAGAATTCTTGTGATGCCTTCAGCCAGTCCAAGCCACTCGCCGTCATTCAGTTCTAGCAGATTGGATTTGCCTTTGACTATGGCTTGGGCTTCATTCAGGCCTCTCAATGGCGCAAATGGAACAAGCCACTCCACGCCATTCTTCTCGAAGAGATATCGTTTTCCCGATTTTTCTTTGCATACCAGGTTCTGCCAGTAGTCTGACTTGTTGCTTTGATAGTAGACTTCACTTTTTTCTAGCAACAGGTTGACCAAATAGAATGGTCTGTCTCTGGCTAGTACTTGCATGTGGGGATGGAAAATCGAGGAGCCTGCTGGCGGCAAGTAGTTGAAGATGAAGACTGGAAAGCGTATTGATGGTTCAACCTCGCTCAGTCGTCTGACATACGCCAAGCCGCCTTTGAAGGCGTCAAAGATCAGTTTCGCGGCGAAGTCCTTGAGCATCAAATGATGTTGTCTTGATATTACTACTAGAGCGCTTCGTTCAGCGTGACCCAACAAGTTTGGAATAACAATGGCGTCCCCGACGAAGATTCTTCCTTCTTCACAGAAGTCTTGCGTAAACATTGGTGTCTTCTCCTTCACCCTTTCGGGGCAAAAGGGGCAGTTCATTCTCGTCTTCTCGGCCAAGGAACTGAGCAATTTCTCGTCCGAAACGAGGAATTTGTCAATATAGCTTAGCATTCCTCTTATGACTGTTGTGTTGCGACCCGTTAAGGGGTCTTCTCTGTACTCAAATGTTATGGCGTCCTCTTCGAAACCCTTCAACGGGTTCAAAATCCTAGCGTGTTTGACCGCTCTCTCGAAGGATATCATGCAAGGATCCCAACCCAATTCGATCGATATTTCGGTACTATACATCATTTCAGTCTTGTGTTCGGATATTTGTGCTTTATCTCGGCGTCTGCCATCTTCGCGATCATGGCGTTGGAGATCTGAACACATTTGGCTCCTATGACATCGGCCAGTTCCGCTGGTTTTTGATCCTGGGTCACAAGCAGCAAATTGTTGTTTTTCGCGTACTCAACGATCTCCTTGTCTTTTGCCCCTTTCAATCCTGCGTCCTGAACGGTCAACGCATCCCAGCCCAGAATTTGAAAGTATTCTTGCAGTCCCGCATACATTTCATCAAGTAGAAGCTTCAACAAGATCACCCTGTTCCATCTCGAGCCATCCATATATTTATAGACTTGTTTACGGGATCGATCGATTCTGAGTGAGTTCCTCCCGCCTTTGATAGAAAGGGTTAAGAGCGATCTCTACGGCTAGCGGCTTGGTGGACAAATCTGAGGATCAGAGGAGCGGTGAAGCCGGTCATAGTCAGCATTATGGGAGGACTGGTATTGACCCTGCTCTCCATCTTAAGGGTCGAATACTTTCCATGGCCTGACTTCGTTCACTGGAAATACGGTTTCCCGCTTCTCTGGCTCACGCATCAAACCATAAGCATCGCTGGTCCTGTGGACAAGTGGTTCTTGGACCTCGGCGCGCTCCTGGCAGACGTGCTGTTCTGGATAACAATCACGCTCTCCCTCTATGCAGTCTACAGGGGCAGGTCAACTCTTAAGGGAAAATAGAATGGTGTCGTATCCGCCTGTTGGTTTTGATCGATCGATCGATTGAGGAGATGGCGATGCCACGCCGGCTAGTGCATGACTTAGCGGGGACCGTGGCAGGTTTGGCGGCCTGGTTTACAATACTCTACTTCCGAGGAGATGTAAGTCGAACCGTCGAAGCCATACGCGCAGGCGGCATCTCCCTCACCGATATTCTCGAGATTACTGTGTTCATCGGCTTGGCCGTGATCGGAAGTCGACTGCCTGACAAAATTGAGCCGCCCGTCAGCCGGCAACACCGAGGCGTCTTCCACAATTTCACTCTTTTCGTCATCCTGACGCTTCTGATCCTTTATTGGGCATACAGTGACCCATCTTCGCTGTCCAGGTTCGTGCTGTCCTTTATCTACGGGTATGACAGCCATCTCTTTCTGGATGCACTCGCCTAGTCGACAGGCCGGTTTTTATATAGCTTGATCGACCGAGCGGGGGCAGCGGACGCATATGCATGATGGCAAAGTCGTTGAGGTTGGGAATCTTGTCAAACGTTTCGATCGATGGATCGCCACCACGCCGGGATGCGTGCGAGGGGAAACTCATGAGCGCAGATAAAGTCAAGTACGCTGTTGTTCGACCCGTACCCGATTCATATGATCGTTGCATAAGGACAAATGCTGAAGAAATAGATGTTGCTCTCGCGAAGACGCAACATGCAGAATACTGCGCGGCTCTACGTAGGCTGGGGCTCGAGCTCATCTGGATAAAGGGCGACAACGCCCTCCCTGATAGCTGCTTTGTAGAGGACACAGCCCTCGTTTTCGGGGAAAAGGCTGTAGTCTGCAACATGAGCATAGGATCGCGCGCAAAGGAAGTAGTTGAAGTCGCGAAGGTGCTGGAACACCTGAAAGAGACGCACTATATTAGACCGCCTGCTATCATTGATGGAGGAGATGTCCTCAAGATTGAACACACGGTTTTGGTAGGCCTATCAACCCGAACCAATCTATACGCCGTGGAGCAGCTTAGAGAGGTTCTGCAAGACAGCAACCTAGAGGTAACTCCGGTGAAGGTCGAGAACACGGTTCACCTAAAATCTGCATGCACCTACCTTGGACGTGACTACGTCATACTGTCAAACGAACAATCCCAAGCAGATGTTCTGCGAGACTTCAGGAAAATCGCAGTTCCAATGGGAGAGGAATACGCCGCAAACTGCCTTGCCGTAGATGAGACAATCCTCATGGCAAAGGGACATCCGAGGACGAAGAAACTTATAGAAAAAGAAGGGTTTCTCGTGAGAGAATTGGATATGTCAGAGTTTCGCAAGGGAGATGGCGCTCTAACGTGCCTCTCAATAATATGGTGACCACCGCCAGCCAGAAGCGACCACCAACCATTCACTCTTGCGTGAGATCGATCGATCGGTCGGAGGCGCGGGGGACATGAGGGTAGACGTGGTGGTTGTGGGAGGAGGCATTATTGGGACGGCGATAGCTCGGCAACTAGCAAGATTCAGGGTAAGTGTAGCTCTGATCGACAAAGAGGTCGACTTCGGTTTCGGGGGCGCCACCAAAGCCAATACCGCAATTATTCATGCGGGCTACGATGATCTGCCCGGAACCTTGAAGGCTGAGCTGTGCGTCAGGGGAAACGCCCTTTGGAAGAAGACCGCTTTCGAGCTAGAGATTCCCTTCAGGACGATAGGTTCTCTTGTAGTGGCTCTGAATGAGGATGAGGCGCGGAGCCTGCAGGAGCTGGAGAGAAGAGGCCATGAGAACGGGGTTCCAGAGCTCAGGTTGATTGAGGACACGCGGAAGCTCAGGGCTATGGAACGAAGGTTGAACCGCAAG
>CAZVKZ010000189.1:0-3463 GCA_964627775.1 uncultured Candidatus Bathyarchaeia archaeon
CAATCCTACCGCAACGCCTGAATACATAACGCTCCAAACCATAGCAACCAAAATCCTTGACTTGACAGAGCCCTAACAACATACGTAGGGCTTAAATCCGCCTAGTGAAATATAGCACGGGCTTAGGGGAAAGTGTATCGGCTATGGAGTTAACAAATCAGAAGCTGATCGATATGTACAGAAAAATGCTAGAAATACGGCGCTTTGAGGAGAAAGTTGCAGAACTCTATGAGAAGGGAGATCTAGCATTTGCGAAGGGTTTCATCCACCTTTACATTGGGGAAGAGGCTGTGGCAGTTGGTGCGTGTGCGAACCTCAGAAAAGAAGATTACATAACGGGGACGCATCGCGGACATGGACACTGCATTGCGAAAGGCGCTCGGCTCGACAAGATGTTGGCCGAGATATGCGGAAAAGAGAGCGGTTATTGCAAAGGTAAAGGGGGCTCGATGCACATAGCGGAACCAGCTCTGGGGATACTTGGCACCAATGGAATAGTTGGGGCTGGAATTCCACAGGCCGTAGGTGCAGCACTATCGGCCAAGATGAGGGGAACTGATCAGGTTTGTGTATGTTTCTTTGGAGATGGAGCTTCCAATACTGGCGCATTTCATGAAGCTCTCAACTTGGCCGCTCTATGGAAAGTCCCAGTCATATTCGTTTGTGAGAACAACCTATATGCCATTACGGTAGCCGCATCGATCTCAACATCCGTCGAGAACATTGCTGAGAGAGCTAGGGCGTACGGTATTCCGGGCGTGGTTGTGGATGGTATGGATGTTCTAGCCGTTCATCATGCCGTAAAGGAGGCGGTTGAAAGGGCAAGAAAGGGGTTTGGCCCGACCCTGATAGAGTGCAAGACGTATAGGTTCAGAGGCCATTTCGAAGGGGAGATGTGGGGAGCAGAGGCCTACAGAAAAAGAGATGAGATTAAGAAATGGATTGAGAAATGCCCTATTCAATGCTTTAAAAGAAAACTCATTGAGATGAAGGTGCTAACAGAAAAGGAGGCTGAAGCCGTGGAGGCTAGTGTTGCTCGTGAAGTTGAGGAAGCCGCAGCATTTGCAAAAGAGAGCCCCTTTCCGACGCCTGAGAGCGCGCTGCAAGATGTTTTCGCATGACAGATGAGGTGACAATGATTGAGAGAGATAGCATATTCGGAAGCGATTCGCGAAGCGTTGCGTGAGGAGATGGCCAGAGACAAATCCGTTTTTATAATGGGTGAAGATATTCGTCTCGGAATCTGGGTCACCAGCGGACTTGTGAAGGATTTTGGTGAAGAGAGGGTGAGAGATACTCCGATCTCAGAGTTGGGTATCTTGGGCTGCGCGATTGGCGCCGCGGCAACAGGGATGAGACCTGTTGTTGAATTAATGTTTGATGATCTTCTGACGTTAGCATCAGAGCAGATAGTCGATCAAGCAGCTAGAATGAGATACATGTTCGGTGGACAGACTGCATTGCCATTAGTGATTAGATCTCCGGGTGGCGGAGGACCGGGAGGAGCAGCTCACCATAGTTCAAGTCTTGAAGCTTGGTTTATGCACGTCCCTGGGCTGAAGCTCGTGGTTCCCTCGACTCCGTACGACGCAAAGGGGTTGCTGAAGACAGCCATAAGAGAAGATAATCCTGTAATCTTTAAGGAATCCAAACAACTCATGGGAACTAAGGGCCCTGTTCCTGAGGGAGAATATACCTTGCCGTTCGGCGAGGCAGATATCAAGAGGAAAGGGGAAGATGTAACGATAGTTGCTACTTCACGAATGGTTCTTGAGGCACTTGCTGCCGCAAAGACTCTCGAAGAAGAGGAAATCAATGTGGAAGTCGTTGACCCAAGGACCCTCGTACCGCTTGATGAACGAACTATAGTAGATTCTGTCAAGAAGACAGGACGCTTGGTAATCGCTCATGAATCGTGGAGAAGATGCGGTGTTGGAGCCGAAATAGCGGCTATTGTCAGTGAGAAGGCCATGGGTTACTTAGACGCCCCAATACGACGAGTAACTTTAAAGGATGCGCCTTATCCCCATAGCCCTCCACTCGAACAATACATCGTGCCTAGCAGGAATGACATAATTGGTGCTGTACGCGAAATCGTTGGGTAAACTCATACAGACCAAGGTCAGTCTCTAAATGGTAACAAGAGTCATAATGCCCAAACTTGGCTGGGTCATGGAGAAGGGGACCATACTCAAATGGCTGAAGAAAGAAGGAGAAGCCGTAGAGAAAGGAGACCCTCTGTGTGAGATAGAAACGGAGAAAGTTACCACGGAGGTCGAGTCACCGACATCCGGCATATTAGCCAGAATACTAAGGGCGGCAGGTTCCATCGTTCCGATATTCCAGCCAATAGCAATTGTAGCTAAGCCTGGTGAAGAACTGTCCGCAGTCGATGTTTCCACTACAGAGGAGGAGAGAGTTGCCCAGATGTCGACGCAAGGGAAAGTTGAGGTCAAAAGGGTAGCGGGGGAAAAAGTGAGGATCTCCCCTCTGGCTAGAAAGCTTGCTGAGCAACATAACGTCGATATATCAAAGGTAGTAGGGACAGGCTCAGGCGGCATGATAATGAAGAAAGATATCCTGGATGCTGTTGAACGGGTTGCTGGCCCTCCCGGCTTCCCACCTACTGGAGGGGCGAAGATCGTTCCTCTGACGGGAACTAGAAGGACCATCGCTGAACGAATGACGTACAGTCACCAAACTATTCCACAGGTAACCGTGACCACCGAGGTTGACATGGCGGAAACCACCAAACTTCGAGAGCGCGTTGGACCCGAAATAGAAAAGACTACTAAAGTGAGGTTGTCTTACACAGACATTCTGATAAAGGCGGTGGCAATTGCGCTGAGAGTATACCCAATGTTCAATTCTACTCTTGAAGATGACCAGATCAAAATATTCGAAGAGATTAACATTGGAGTGGCTGTTTCGACAGAAAATGGCCTCATAGTGCCAGTAGTCCGTATGGTAGATAAGAAATCCCTCTCTGACATAGCTCTTTTGAGGAAAGATCTTACTGAAAGGGCAAGGCAAAATAAACTGACTCTGGACGAAGTCAGCGGTGGAACCTTTACCGTCACGAATCTTGGCAGATTTGGCGCTGATACTTTCACCCCGATAGTAAACCCACCTCAATGTGCAATCCTTGGAGTCGGAAGAATCGCGAGAAAACCAGTCATAGTAGACGATAGAATCGAGCCAAGACCAATTGTTTCGCTGAGTCTCACTTTTGATCACCGCATCGTAGACGGAGCTTCTGCGGCCCAATTTATTGGGAAAGTCAAAGAAATACTTGAGAATCCGCATCTCATGTTTCTCTAGCTACTACCAGATCATTTATGGATGGGCTATTTGGGTTGGCATAAAACCGATCGTTACGGTAAGAATTCCCTTGACAGAATTGAAAACAGGGCTCAGAATGTTGGAGAAAAATGTGGGCCCAAAGAAATAGGTCTATTGTTGC